>JBNMOQ010000369.1:0-4712 GCA_051275055.1 Candidatus Pelagisphaera sp. | reverse complement strand
CACCGGAGTATTAATCTTCATGATATGGCCGCTCGGAGATCGGCCGCTACCTGTTACAAGAACCATTGGCCTTACGAAGCCACAAACTCTTGCAGGGCCGATTTCAACTGCGGATAGGCGATCGCAAACACGACGAGCAATGGAATCATACCAAGCGTCGATCCAGCCATCAAAACCGCTTGTGGAGAGTTTAGGCTGCTCCCAAATAACGCCGCTAAACTGAGCGGCAATGTTCGTGCGGTATCGCTATGCAGTATCAGCAATGGAATGACGTGCGCGTGCCAGGCTAATATAAAATGAGCGAATCCAAAAGCGATGAGAAATGGCTTCAACAATGGTAACACCGTTAGGAATATCCGCCCTTCAGATGCTCCTTCAATTCGAGCCACATCCAGAAGCTCTCGTGGAATTTGGCGGAATACTCGAGTAAAAAAGAGCAGTCCCAACCCACTTACTAATCCCGGCAATATCACACCCACCGGATTGTCGAACAAACCAATACTATTCACCCAAATAAACAATGGCAGCGCCATCATTTGAACAGGCACAAGCACCACTAAAACACCGACGCCCAACCACAAATTTCGCGAACGAAATTGGTAAACCCCAAGGACGAACCCTGCCATAGCAGCTAACAGAGTAGCGCCTATACCTTGAGCGAGCGCGATGAAAATCGAATTCAATAAGCTGCGGCCAAAACTAAAATATTCGCCCCCAAATAAAATGGCGAAATATTCGCCCGTCCACGTCAACGGCCAAAACAAACTTGTATCGAAGATCTCGCGATTCGCTTTGAAGCTACCAAGAAACATCCAGAATAATGGATACAGGAACACAAGCGCCACCGCGAGCATCGAGAGGCTCGCTGCAGTCCTTACCAACTCATTCCGTTTCATGTTTCACCGCCTTTCCAAAACGTGCGTGGCACGAATGCGATGAGAAACAGCATTCCGGCTAACCACGGAACGATCGATAGGCTAACGGCCGCTCCACTACCAAATCCACCCCCTACAAATGCCTTCTGGTACGCATAGGAAACAAGCAGCAACCCTGCGTCGTTTGTTCCTCCCGAACCGCCAAATAGAATGTAAGATCCCGCAAACTGCGCGAAACAATCCACAACGAGATAGACTAGGCAAAACAACAATGTCGGTGTGATAAGCGGCAGAGTAATCTTAGTTAACCGCTGCCAAGCATTAACCCCATCGATCGCTGCCGCATCAAGTACGTCGCGTGGTCTAGCGTTCAAAGCGCACAACAGGAAAAACGTCATAAACCCCGTCCATCGCCATACCGCCTGAACGACTACTGCTGACAAAATATAATCGGGATCGGAAAGCCAATTAATCGTTTCGAAGCCAAGCGGCTGAACCACCCATTGATTCAAAAGGCCTTCTTTGCCATGAAACACTAAGAGAAACAAAAGCGCGAGCGCCGTCGGAGGACATAAACCCGGAACCATAAACGCAAAGGTCAATGGACCCCTAATCTTTCCCCAACAAAGTGTCAGAGCATGGGCCGCGATCAAAGCAAATCCCAAAACCAATGTAACCGTTGCCGTAGTGAAGATCGCTGTATTCAAAACAGCCTTCCAATAGCGGTAATCACTCCAAAGAGATACGTAATGCTTAAACCCTACGAAGTGAGAATCACCCCAAAGCGTATCCGATTCCAAACTCAAACGCAGACCTTGAAACAAAGGCATCGCCCAAAAGACAACGAGCAACGCAAAGAATGGAGCCGCCAAACAAATCCGACCCCAAGAAACGCGGAACTTGCCTTTTTCCTGAGCCATAGATGCTTGCAAACTACAATGTAGAGTAGCTCAGAGCTTTAGACTGAGCTTCCAACCTAATTTTCCTCAGGAGGCGGTCCGCCACCGCTTTCGAGCTGCTCTTTGAATCTGGTCAGCGACGAACGAGCATCGCCTTCGCCATACATTATCCCGCTCAACATTCCTTCGCGAATCATAAACACAGCCATCGGGCGTTTGGCATTCATAGCAACGCGAGGAATATCAGGAGCGAGCTCGACAAGAATCTGTCCCATCGAATCGTATCCAAAAAATGGCTGCGGCTGCAACAAACGCAAATCCTCGAAAGCAGGCATGTAGGCAGGAAAGCTGTTGCCCATGAGAAAACGCTGAGCGTTCGCTTCGCGATTAGTCATTACGAATTCGATAAACTTCCACGATTCGTCGATCACTTCGCTTCCCTTGTAAATAACCAAACCTTGCCCTGCGAATGTCGAAGTGCGTATGGAGTCGGTTTTAGTCTCTTCGTCGCGCCAAGCCGGCAGAGGCATAATTCCCCATTCTCCTTCCAACTCGGGCGAGAACTGCTGGATCATATCCAGGCCATACCAATCAGCCCCAACGATGGCCATGATTTCATTATTGGCTACATCGCCGCCAAAAAACACAGGATCGAAGATCGTGCTACGATCCGGCATCAAGCCCACTTGAGTTTGAGCCAATTCTCCCAAAAACTCCAAGGTATCCACCGCCAGGTCGAAATCCGGTAACACTCCACCGTCTTCGTCGAATAAATGACCGCCACGCTGGCGCAGAAGCATTCCAAAATAACTAGGATCCAATGCAAGAAACGATTGATTCTCTGCGACGAGATCTTTTCCGATACGCATCACATCGTCCCAGGTTTGAAACTGGCTTGGAGACAAACTGAATTGCTCGAACAAATCCCGGCGATAGTACATCACCACCGCGCTCAGCGATTGCGGCAAACCGAGGACCTTTCCTCTCTGGCTAAACAAATCCAAGCGTTGCGGCAAAATATTCTTGTCGAGCTTCGCTTTCTTCACGCGATCCGTCAGATCGACAAATGGCGTATCAGTGCCCTGCAAATACATCCCAAAGAAAACTTCGTCTAACTGAACAATGTCCGGCGTATTCGTCTGCGTTTTAAACGCGATCGCCAGCTTATCTGGCATCTCGCGAAATCCGAATGCCTGGACATTGGCAGCGAAATTCGGATCGACCTCCTTCTGGTATAGACGAACCATATTATCGTAGTAGATTTTATCCTGCTGCGAACTAATCCAGATATTCACCGGCTCTGCACCCCATACACGGGAAATGCTAAGCAGCATTGCGAGGAGCGATGCCGCCATAATTCGAGAAGCGTTTCGTTTAAAAGTCGTATTCATAACAATTCGATTTTCCCTGATAGGCATTATTAAGGATGACGTCGAGATCGAACATATTGGACAGGTTAAAACTGCATACGCTCCCGAGTTAATCATCATTTTCCGTCCGATTGACGTTATTTTCCTCCCCTTCTTGCCCAAGACCTCTACCGTCTCCGGCTACAATGGCTGAAATCGGAAAAAATAATCGTCTCGTCATTCTCAAGGAAGCTCCTCACGGAGTCTACCTCGACGGTGGCGACCATGGCGAAATTCTCCTGCCCAAGGCTCAAGTTCCAGACTGGGCTTCGGTAGGCGAGACGCTATCCGTATTCATCTATTGCGACTCGGAAGACCGAATTATCGCAACCACGAAAACGCCTCTGGCGACCGTTGGGCAATTCGCTTCTTTGAAAGTTTTAGAAGTGAACCGCAACATCGGCGCTTTCCTCGATTGGGGACTTGAGAAAGACCTGCTATTGCCATTTCGCGAACAAACGCAGCGCCTGAAGGAAGGCTCGAAAGCCGTCGTATACATCAATAAAGATCCCCACAACGACCGTATCGTAGCCAGCTCTAAGGTGCGCAAATTCATCAGCCCCTACAAAGCTTACTACGAAACTGGCGATTCAGTCGAACTCATCGTATTCGACGAAACTCCGCTTGGTTATAACGCAATTATTGAAAATGCCCATATCGGATTGCTCTACAAAAGTGAACTGTCTGAACCACTAGAATACGGACAACAATTTACTGGATACATTAAGGAATTGCGGGGCGACGGAAAAATCGACCTAAGTCGCGATCCCTCCGGCTATCGACGTGTGCTGCCGGCTGCGGAAGACATTTTCGATGCGCTAGTCGACGCGGGCGGTAAACTTCCATTCAACGACAAAACCCCTCCAGAACAAATTCGCGAGAAATTCGGTGTGAGCAAAAAAGCGTTCAAACAAGCGATCGGCTCGCTTTACAAGCAACGCCGTATCCAAATCGAAAGCGACGGTATTGAATTAGCAAAACCCGAAAAACCGTCTCAATAACCCTCCCTTGCAAGGGAAATAGTAGCACAGGCTTTTAGCCTGTTATTTTAGAGACCAGATGCCTGTTACCTCAGAAGTCTTTGAAATAAGAATCGAGCAAAGTAGCCGGTTTTTTTGCCCGACTCGTCTTTGACTTAGTCGCTTTTCCGTCTGCCGTATTATTGGCGGAGTCACTTGTAGACATTGATTGATCGCCAAGCCCGCTCTTTGCCATGACTCGTTTAGGCTGAGTCAACGGAATCGCCCCGAAATCAAGCTGTGGGATCAATTCGTCCAACATGTCATAATTACTTTTGCCAGACCCCAAATCCCCCATCAATCCCTCATCGATTTCATTTTCGATGACATCTACCAGCAATTCTTCAGCGGTTGATGAATCCTCTGCCTTTTCGCGAATATTCGCTTCAGCGGCACTTTCGACTTCAGCGGCACTTTCGACTTCAGCGGCACTTTCGACTTCAGCGGCACTTTCGACTTCAGCGGCACTTTCGACTTCAGCGGCACTTTCGACTTCAGCAGTCGCCTCAA
>JBNMOQ010000368.1:0-4717 GCA_051275055.1 Candidatus Pelagisphaera sp. | reverse complement strand
GTTTATTCCGCGATAATTTCGATGAGCATAAGATCGAAAAGGAGAAATAGCGGTCCCGCTAAGCGCTTTGGCGTCAATTTAACACGCTTCATTGCAGAACCCACTCGAGTCCCTCGATTAGCTACGACGCAGCGCGGCGTGGTTTTCAGGCGATTTTTGGTTAAGTTGACGCAGGCCCGCTAAGTGCGGCCTACTTCGATAATCACCTAAATACCACGCGCGTTCCTCGCGTAGCTACCCTAGCATGACGAGAGGAATCACCTCTCAATCAACTCAATCTCTCACCTTAAAGCTCGAACCATTTCCTATAAGCGTCGATCTCCAGAACGGGGTCATTGCTCGCTCGCATTTGTTCGATCATAGATTTGGTGAGCTTCTTCCGTATCGCCGCATATTCCGGATTAGATGCGTAATTAACCAACTCCTCAGGATTTTTCTCCAAATCGAACAACCAAGGATCGTCTTGCGTCGAATACACCAACTTATAGCGATCACTCAAAGCGGCTACCCAACGCGATTCGTATTCCGTCGAGCGGATATAAACAATCCGATCCGTATTCGTCTCTGGTTTCGCGCTTCGAAATTCATCGGCTAAATCCACGCCATGCGCCGCAGGTAAAGTCCCTTTGAATCCCATTAGATCCATCATAGTCGGACCGAAATCTGCTGTAGTCATCGCTGATCGAATGACCTTACTTTGTGCCACTACTTTGGGATATTTCACGATAAATGCCACGCATGCAGAAGTCTCGTAAGGCAGTCCTTTGTTATGCAAGCGGTGCTCACCCATTAGGTCGCCATGATCGGACGTGAATACGACAATCGTGTCTTTCTCGAGGTCGTTCTCTTTCAGAAAGCTCAGCAGCTTTCCTACGTTGTCATCTATCAACTGCACCATTCCGAAATAGTTGGCCATACTCTGCTGTTTCAAAACTTGAGCCCAAATGTAATTGCTCGACTTTTGCGAAACCCAAGCAGGCGTTTGCGACTCGTTTTGAAACATCGTCTTGGGCGACTCGAACTCGAGGTGTTTAAATCGCGTATCATAAGGCGCTCTCACCGTATTCGGTCCATGGGGATCCGGCAGGCTCATCATCACGCAAAATGGCTTATCCTTATTGGCACGAATAAAATCAATCGAACGATCCATTAGAAAATCTGTCGCGTAGCTCTTTTCATCGGCTCCATTCAAGCCATAAGACGGCAACCCTTTTTTATCGACAGCCCCAACCTTAGGTCCTTTAGGCGTATCCACAAAACGCTTATAGTGCCCGCGATTGTACATGTACGTATTGTCCTCGAAGCCAAATTTGCGACTCGGAGCCCAGCCAGGTTTCGCTTTTCCATCCAAATGCCATTTTCCGACGTAGCTGGTCGCATAACCTTTGTCGCTTAAAACCTGAGCAAACGTAAGCACATCGTCATTCATTGGCATGTCATTCTGCGGAACGCCCGTAGCATGCGGGTACAAGCCACTCAGAAGCGAAGCCCGTGATGGCGCGCACACGGGAGTCGCGGCATAGAAGCTGGTTAGCAGCGTCCCATCTCTTGCTATCGAATCAATATGCGGCGTATCGACTTTCACACCCTCGCCCCAAATAAACGACTCCGCATCCGACAATTGATCGCGATAGCAACCCAAGGTACGA
Source organism: Candidatus Pelagisphaera sp. (assembly GCA_051275055.1). Taxonomy (GTDB): domain Bacteria; phylum Verrucomicrobiota; class Verrucomicrobiia; order Opitutales; family Opitutaceae; genus Pelagisphaera. The sequence goes on along the minus strand of JBNMOQ010000368.1, from coordinate 3,068 downwards.
AAATTATGCTCATCCGTATAGATGATCACCAAATTCGGCGAATCAACTGCGGAGGCCATTGACACCACCGCCATCAACGAAAGGAGAACTAAGGGTAGTCGTCGTTTGATCATACGATACAAATGCGTTAAGCAAACCTTCAAGCCGAGTACATTCTTCGCAAATTTACTGCAATCCGGTTGTTGCGTTGGTCCCTCCATTCGGTTCACTTTATTTTCATGAGCTCTCGTTTCTACCCTCTTCTAATAGTGTCGCTATACCTGGTTGCCAGCCTCGCGCCCGCTAATGGTCAAAACCGCCCCGCCGCCATCACCCCCATTTCGAAAATGGATCAAACTTGGTGGAAAGATCGCCATACCGAAAAGCTAGCCGAAGCCCAGGAACGCAGCAATGAAGCCAAGCTACTCTTCATCGGCGACTCTATCACACATGGCTGGGACAAAGGTATTTGGTCCGATACGCTTGGTAGATACAATCCGTTCAACCTCGGTTTTAGCGGCGATCGAACCGAACACGTCCTCTGGCGAATCCAGCATGGGGCCCTCGATAACCTCTCTCCGAAAATGACCGTTCTGATGATCGGGACAAACAACACTGGCCAAGGCGAAGGACAACCAGCTGACGAAACGATTCAAGGCATTGAAGCTATTATCGATGAAATCAATACGCGTCTTCCGGATACAGAACTCATTGTGCATGCCGTTTTCCCACGCGACCACAAAGCAGACGGGGCCAAGCGCCTCGTGAATGAGGCCATCAATCAGGCCCTACCTGAAATCGCCGCCGCCAAAAACGCTGAATTCCTAGACATCAATCACCTATTCCTCGAAAAAGACGGAACGCTTCCACGCAACGTAATGCCGGATTTCCTTCACCCGAAACAGGTTGGCTACCAACTCTGGGCAAAAGGTCTTCAACCAACTCTCAATCGCCACTTCGGCGAACCGAAGAAAGCAGTCGTTCCCGTAGAAATCTCCCTCTGGCCAAGTAGAGTACCAGCTCCGCACGATTCGAAACTCATCGAGACCAATGTAACCAGTGGAGGTGTCACACGCATTTCAAACGTAGCCGATCCAAGTATCACTCTCTACAAGCTGAATGGTCGGCGACTGAAATCCGCTGTGCTTGTGTGTCCAGGCGGAGGATACAGCAAATTGGCATGGGACAAAGAAGGAACCGAGATTGCCGAATGGCTCAATTCAATCGGCATTACCGCGGCAGTTCTCAAATATCGAACCCCAAAGAACCGTGAAGGCGCTCTTCAAGACGCTCAACGCGCCCTGGGACACATTCGAAGCAATGCCGCCGAGTGGTCCCTAGACCCGAATCGCATCGGTGTTCTTGGCTTCTCAGCAGGCGGACACCTAGCAGCTACATTGAGTCACAACTGGAAAATGCGCACCTATCCAAACATCGACGAAACCGACTCTGTTTCCTGTCGCCCAGATTTCACTGTGCTTATCTATCCAGCGTTCTTAGGCGACCAGAACTTAAAACTCACTTCAGAGATAAACATTAGTTCGAAAACGCCTCCTGCATTCATTGCGCAAGCTCAAAACGACCGAAAACACATCCCAAGCGCCATCGCCTATTTTACCGCTTTGCACAAAGCTGACATTCCCTCGGAAATCCATATTTTCCCTACAGGAGGCCATGGATACGGACTCCGTGATTCAGCCTACCCCGTTTCGGACTGGCACGAGCTCTGTCGCGACTGGCTTTTGAGGCTTTAGACAAAGCCTCAATGGAATCGATTTCTTAACAACGCTTCGCTTGTTGTTTCTACGAAACAAATAGGTGCCCCTACGGGACAATAAGTTTGCTCGGCTACAAATCAGATAATGAGCTAACGGTCCCGAAGCCTCCTTCCATCTTCAGGTCGATTGGTATTGGTTCCAGGCCAAGAAGCATGGCCATGGAACCTATTGGCCTCGCCCAGCGCGGACACAAGGTCCAGTCAGCGGGACCGTTGTTTGAATCCTTAACCGACTAGATCTCCGGAAGCCAGGTTTCGCCAACATTTGACTGAGGCGCACCCACAGTCGAACGACCACTGCTGATCATCCCGTGTAACTGCTTTGTCAAGGACTGGACTAACTCCGGTTTTTCAGCGACCAGATTTTGAGTCTCTTTAGGATCGTCTCCCAGATTATAAAGCTGCAACTCCGGCAAATTCATTTCTCGAGCTTCTGCGTCCTTGGGACTTCCCCAGCCAGCAGAACCGGGAGAGTATATCAATTTCCAATCACCAGAGCGAATCGCGAATTTTCCTTGACTCGAATGATTCACGATCGCCTCGCGTTCGAATTTTTCCCCGAGAAGAGCCGGCAACAAACTCGAGCTGTCTTCAGCCGTATTATCCGGTAGCTGAATATTCACTACATCGGGATTCGGCGTACCCAGCAATCGATCGTTTTCAACGTAAACAAAAGGCGGCCAATTGATCGTTCCATCGCCAAAATGATAATCGAAATCTCGATCTATAGGGCCCCCTGTTACGGGCGCTTTCCAGTCAACTCCCCTTGCTGCCAACTTGCCTAAAGCGCCACCGTTGCCTATTGGGACTTCATCACCCGACTCGAAAGGCCATTCCCAACCGAGATGCCATTTCCCGATACAAGCGGTTGCGTAACCATTTTCGGACAACATCGAAGCGATCGTCATCCGTCCTTCCTCGATCAGCGGAGCATCCCACTTAGGCACGATTCCTTTCTTGAGTCGCGACCGCCAAGAATACCGACCAGTTAGCAAACCATAACGCGTTGGAGTACAGACCGCCGAACCGGAATGCCCGTCGCTAAAAACCATGCTTTCTTTCGCTAAAGCGTCGATCCGCGGCGTTTTAAAACCGAGCTTATCATTAAAAGCAGAAATCGAATCGCTACCCATATCATCGGCCAGGATTATGATGACATTCGGGTTTTCTGCGCCCTGTACAGTGAAAGCCGAAGCCGCCATCAGGTAAGGGGCTATTCTAGAAATTAGTTTTTTGATCATACGCTTTACTGGTTGGATATAAAAAGCTGAGTATCGAATTCGTCCATTCAAACAAAAAAACTATGATGCGC
>JBNMOQ010000367.1:0-4730 GCA_051275055.1 Candidatus Pelagisphaera sp. | reverse complement strand
ATTCCGAAGAATTGTAATACAGGAATCATCGACGATGTCATTAAGGTTGAAAACGAGGATGCGTTCGAAACCGCTCAGAAGGCAGCTTTGCTTGATGGACTGGGTGTCGGTATCTCTTCAGGAGCGATGATTTGGGCTGCATTGGAATTGGCTAAACGCCCTGAGATGGCCGGGAAGCGAATCGTTACGATAGCAGCGAGCAGCAGTGAACGCTATATCAGTACTCCTCTTGGCGAAGCGGCTCGGAATGCGGCCTCGGCTGCAGTTGCTTCCTAAACGTTTTAATTAGTTCGTAGAGGCAGTAGCGAATTCTGCCTCTACGGCTAAGGTTTTTGTATTAAGTCACGCGCGAATGCTTCGGTGTGTTCTTTGGACGGTCGTTTCGTGAATTGGCTTACTATCGCGAAGACGGCTGTGTTTACCACGAAGCCGCAGAAACCTATATCGAATAGACCGCTTAAAGTCCCGGTTAGTCCTTTTACCGATGCGGTTAATCCATCGCTTAAGATAAGCTGCGGGAATGGAGTGAAGAGGAATACAATTAGAATGCCGCTCGTAATTCCGCAGATTGCTCCTGCTTGAGTTCCTTTCCTGAGAAAGAGCGCGTCTAAAGCCAGCGGCAACAACTGGCATGAGAATGCCATGGCCACGAACATAAGCTGAGCGATTAAGGCGATCGGTTTGAAGCTTGGATCTTGTTCGCCGAGGTTTACGAGCCAGAGCGCTAGGAGAGTGGCGACGACGATTACTCCGCGCCCAAACCAGGCCCGTTCTTTTTCGCCCGCGCTGGGTCGGATGAACCGATCGTAGACATCGCGAGTCAGGACAGCGCTGAGCGCGTGCAGATTGCTATCAGCCGTACTCATCGATGCGGCCATGATTGCGACGAGTATTAAGGAAACAATTACAACTCCAAGCGAGGGGCCTAATAGTAAAGGTACGTGCTCTTGTAGCATGGCTACAACTACTTGATCGAATCCACCTGCTTGAGAGCCGACTGCCGGGTGGGGCATCAGAACGCCGTTTTCGAGGATAGGAGGATACAAGGCTCGGGCTCCCAGTCCGACCAGCATTACGCCAAATAGAAAGCAGCAAGGCAGAATCGTCGAAAAAACTATGGCGCTTCGCTTTAACGTTTTGGTAGAACGCGCCGCGTAATAGCGCATCCACTGCCCGGGCTGGATCATCGTGGATAGAGATGCGAAAATGCAGAGGGTCATCAATTTCCATGGCGACCAAATCCCGGAAGGTCCCGGCACCGAAAGCGCGGCGGAAGGGAGCTCCGAGAGTTGTCCGAAGAAGGAAGCTGGTCCTCCCATGGCCATGACGGTTGCAGTCCCGGCGACGAGCATTCCGGAAAGCAGCAAGATTCCCTGGACCACGTCTGTCCAAGCGACAGATCTCATTCCTCCAATTAAAACGTAGAGCATCGTCAATATGGAGAGCGCGATCGTTCCCATTTCGAAAATGCCGATTTCTTGTCCCATGAACAGAATACTTTCCACGTCGGGAAACATGCGTTGAGCCAGGTAGCCGCCCGCTTTAATCTGCATGACGATGTAAGGGATCACATAGAGAAATCCGACGAGAGCTATCAGCGATCTCAGTAATCCGGACCCGCCATAGCAGTCGGTCACCAAATCGGCTGGCGTAATATAACCGCGGGTTCGTCCAATTCGCCAGATACGCGATCCCAAGATATAGATAGCTGCTCCCGAAAGCGGGAGGTTCAGCGTAAAGAATAGAAACGAGACGCCATCTTTGTAAATCAGTCCGGGAATCCCAAGCATCGCCGCGCTCGAGAACATGGTAGCCATGATCGTCAATGAGGTCACCAACACTCCTTGGTCTCGGCCTGCCAAGTAGTAATCTTCCTCCGATGTTTTGCTCTTGAGGTAGCCAATGATTCCAAAGGCCAGCAACATGACCATGTAGAGAACGAGAACGACATGCGGAGTGATTCCCATGTCGAGGGCTGCGAAGAGATTAGTGAAACTCATTCTGCTTTATCCCTCCAGATAGTGAGGTATGCAGTGATTACGACTGCGGCTTCCACTGCGAACCAGAACACAGCCCAAGCGTAAAGCGCTGGGACGCCGATGAATGTTCCTCCCGCCGCTGCGAAATCATTGACTAGATAGAGGCCTGGTCCTGGTCCCATGATCAGCGCGAAAATAAAAATCGCACTTAGTATCCACTTTAGTTTTTGAGTCTTGGAGGGTTCCTGGTCCTCGGTCATTTGGGGTATGTCTTTTAGGGGCATTGGGTCTTTAGATCTTTCTTATTGATCGTGCTCGGATAGATAATGGCCAGATCAATTTTTTGAGGTTATGGCTGATTTTCCATGAGCAGATGATAGTTGTGGTTAAAATATTGCTTATTATTGAGTTTGTGAAGTAATGGCAATTTAACCATTAGTATGCTCGGTAATGTATCATACACGTGCAGATTTAGCTCGGGAAGAAGCTTCGATATCAGTTTATGATATTGATAGTCAAAAGTTTAGTGATTCGTTGCACTGTCATGATCGCGATGAAATCCTGCTGGTGACCAATGGGTCTGGTAAATGGAGGATAGGAGAGCTTGAAGGATCGTTCAATTCGGGGGCTTTGAGTTACACGAGGGCGGGCACGTTGCATGCGTTTCAGTCAATTGAAGAAGGCGGTTCGGCAGGACGGGTTTCGGCGATTGCTCTGCAGTTTCCCCGCGAGGCTTTGCCAAAGGAGTTTTTGGATCTGCGTGAGGCGACGGTTGTACGGGAGTTCTTTAATAGAGTGGGCAAGGGTGCGTTTGTTCACCTGCGGGAGTTCGATCGGATTCGAGCGCGATTGAGAACGATTTTGGGATCGAAGGGGATGTTGAGAATTGCCCGGACGCATGCTCTGTTCGATCTGCTGGCGCAGTTGGATGGTTGGCAAGTTGATGATAACCAGAGCCTAAGCGTTAGAAAGCGATCGGACCGAGCTCGATTGAAGGCCGTTTATCAACATGTGGACGGGCATTTTAGTGAGCCTGTTTCAAGGGATGAAGTGGCAGAGCTAGTGGGAATGGAGGCGAATTCTTTTTCGCGTTTTTTCGCTAGGGCTAATGGGCAGACTTTTAGCGATTATCTGGCTGTGATTCGAGTGCGTCACGCAGCGACTTTGTTGGGATTGCGACGTGGGGTTTCGATCGCCCGAATTTCTCGAGAAAGCGGTTTTCGAAACCTGAGTGTATTCAATCGGCAATTCCGGAAACGCTTGGGCGTCACGCCAGCGGCCTATCGAAAGCAGCAAGATTCTGAAGCGCTTTTGGTGTGACTGCTCGGAGTTTATTTTTCGGTTTCTAATTGCGTGAGGCTTGAGGGCTTCGGATCTTAAGAGTCCTCTATAAGAAACCTTTAGATAAAATGAGTAAGTCATTATTCGAAAAAGTATGGGATGCGCACGCTGTTAAGACATTGTCGAACGGCCAAACGCAGTTGTTGATCGGAACTCACCTCATTCATGAGGTGACCAGCCCGCAGGCCTTTGGCATGTTGCGCGATCTCAATTTGAAAGTGGCTTTTCCCCACCGAACATTCGCAACGGTCGATCACATCGTTCCGACCGATCAACGTCAGGAGCCATTTGCGGATCCTTTGGCCGATGCGATGATTCGCGAGCTTCGCACGAATTGCGAAGAGACAGGCGTCACTTTTTTCGATTTGCCAAGTGGCAAGCAAGGCATCGTGCATGTCGTGGGACCGGAGCAAGGAATCACGCAACCGGGAACGACGATCGCTTGCGGCGATTCGCACACATCGACTCACGGAGCGTTCGGAGCGATTGCTTTGGGAATCGGAACGACGCAGATTCGTGATTTGTTGGCCACGCAGACGATGGCTTTGGCGAAACTGAAAGTCCGTAAAATCAATGTGACCGGCAAGCTTGGTCCGGGCGTTTACGCCAAGGATGTCATTTTGCACATTATTCGCCAGCTCGGCGTTAAGGGCGGAACGGGTTATGCTTACGAGTATGCTGGAGAGGTTTTCGATGGGTTTTCGATGGAAGAGCGCATGACGGTCTGTAATATGTCGATCGAAGGTGGAGCTCGCGTGGGTTACATTAATCCCGACGAAAAGACTTTCGAATACTTGAAGGGCCGCCCGTATTCACCGACTGGTGACGCATGGGATGCGGCAGTTGAAAATTGGAAATCATTCGCGAGCGATCCGGATTGCGAATTTGACGACGTCGTTGATTTCGATGCGTCGACGATCGCTCCGACGGTTACTTGGGGTATCAATCCCGAGCAGGCGATTTCGATCGTGGAAAACGTGCCGACGGTTGAAGCCGCTGCAGAAAAAGATCAGCCTTTGATCGCCGAAGCGCTCGAGTACATGAAGCTGCCTGCCGGCGCTCCGATCAAGGGAGTTAAGGTTGACGTTTGCTTTATCGGTTCTTGCACGAATGGCCGTTTGTCGGATTTCGAGGAAGCGGCGAAGTACTTGAAGGGCCACAAGGTTGCGGATGGCGTTAAGGCTATTGCGGTTCCAGGTTCTCAGATAGTGGACGTGATCTGTCGCGAAAAGGGTTTGCACACGGTTTTCGAAGAAGCCGGTTTCGAATGGCGCGGAGCAGGTTGCTCCATGTGTTTGGCGATGAACCCGGACAAGTTGATCGGCGATCAGCTGAGCGCGAGTTCGAGTAATCGTAACTTCAAAGGCCGTCAAGGCAGCCCAACGGGTCGGACCGTTTTGATGAGTCCGG
>JBNMOQ010000366.1:0-4744 GCA_051275055.1 Candidatus Pelagisphaera sp. | reverse complement strand
ATGATCATCTGCATCTCGCCGTTCTTGATCAGGTCGAGAACGTTGGGCCGTCCTTCGGCGATGCGGAAGAGCTTTTTTGCCTCGATGCCGTTTTCCTTCAAATTGTCAGCGGTACCACTGGTCGAGTAGATTTGGAATCCGAGTTTGACGAGTTTTTTGGCGAGCTCGACGGCCTTGGGTTTGTCCTGGTCTTTAACGCTTAAGAATACGTTGCCTCCGACTGGTAGGCTTGGCTTGGCAGCAGCTTGCGTTTTAGCGAACGCAACGCCGAAGTCTTCGTCCATGCCCATGACTTCTCCGGTAGAACGCATTTCCGGTCCCAGGCGAATCGTGGAGCCAGGGAAGCGGACGAATGGGAAAACTGCCTCCTTGATGCACCAATGCTTGGGGCTCATTTCTTCAGTGAAACCGAGTTCTTGAAGCGTTTTGCCGGTCATCACCTTAGCGGCGATTTTGGCGAGCGGCATTCCGATCGCTTTCGATACGAAAGGTACAGTACGTGAGGCGCGTGGATTGACTTCGAGGACGAAAAGCTGGTCGCCTTGGATTGCGAACTGGATGTTCATCAGGCCGATGACCTTGAGAGCTTTGGCCAAACGGAAGCTGGCTTGTCTCACGATCTCAATCATCTCAGGGCTCAGCGTGTGCGGCGGAAGGACCATCGCGGCATCGCCACTGTGCACGCCGGCGAATTCGATGTGTTCGAGCATGCCGCCGATGATGGAAGTTTTTCCATCGCAGATGCAGTCGACGTCGAGTTCGATCGCGTCTTCGAGAAATTTGTCGAGAAGAACAGGTTTACCGGGAGAAGCATCGAAGGCTTCGCGGATTACCGAGCGAAGCTCCTCCATGTCATGCACGATAAACATGCCGCGTCCGCCAAGGACGAACGAAGGGCGAACGAGCAGTGGAAATCCTACTTGATCGGCTAGCTCGTAAGCTTCTGCCTCGTCGAGGGCCGTCTTGTTATCGGGTTGTTTGAGGCCGACTTCGTCGAGGATTTGCTTGAATAGTTCCCGGTCTTCCGCGGCGTCGATACTCTCGGGAGAGGTGCCGATGATGTTGACTCCGTTGGCCTTGAGTTCCGTTGCGAGATTGAGAGGAGTTTGTCCGCCGTATTGAACGATTGCGCCGCTACAGCCTTCTTGGTTGTAGACTTCGAGAACGTCCTCGAGCGTTAGTGGTTCGAAATAAAGTTTGTCGGATGTATCGTAATCCGTGGATACGGTTTCCGGATTCGAATTGATCATGACCGATTCGTATCCGAGCTCCTGGAGAGCGAAAGAAGCATGAACGCAGCAGTAGTCGAATTCGATGCCTTGACCGATTCGGTTGGGTCCCCCGCCAATGATCATAAACTTCTTTTTGTCGGAAGGGATGATCTCGCTCTCGTCCCCGTAGGAAGAATAGTAGTAAGGCGTTTCCGCTTCGAATTCGGCGGCGCAAGTGTCGACCAAGCGGAAGACGGTGTTGATGCCAACGGATTTGCGTTTGGTGTTAACTGCCTTCCAGTCGCATCCGAAAAGACCACCGAGTTGACGATCAGAGAATCCGTATTCCTTGGCTGTCTTGAGCAAGTCCTTTTCGACTGTATCCAAATTTTGCTGTTTTAGCTCGTCTTCTAGATCGCTGATCTGTTTGAGCTGATGCAAGAACCATGGGTCGATTTTGGTGAGCTCGAATAGCTTTTCTAGCGAGTAGCCCGCTTTGAGTGCGTAGCGTATGTAATAGACGCGTTCCGCATTGGGGCGAACGAGCTTGCCGTTGATCGTTTCCTCGGAAGGAAGGTCGTCTCCGCCGAGCTTTCCGCCACCGAATCCCCAAGCGCCGGTTTCAAGAGAACGCAGGGCTTTTTGAAAGGATTCCTTGAAGGTCGTGCCTATGGCCATTGCTTCGCCGACAGATTTCATGGATGATGTTAGCGTATCGTCGGCGCCCTTGAATTTTTCGAAAGTGAAACGTGGGATTTTGGTGACCACGTAGTCGATCGTCGGCTCGAAGCAGGCTGGGGTCTTTTTCGTTATGTCGTTTTGGATTTCATCCAAGCTGTATCCAACTGCCAACTTCGCGGCGAATTTGGCGATCGGAAAGCCGGTTGCTTTCGAAGCGAGCGCGGAACTTCTGGATACACGCGGATTCATTTCGATGACGACCATGCGACCCGTATCCGGGCAGAGCGAAAATTGGATATTGGAGCCACCGGTTTCAACGCCGATCTCGCGAATGACGGCGAATGACGCATCGCGCATTGATTGGTACTCGCGATCGGAGAGCGTCATGGCAGGAGCAACGGTGATCGAGTCGCCGGTGTGCACGCCCATTGGGTCGAAGTTTTCGATCGAGCAAATGACCACGCACTGATCCTTGCGGTCACGCATGATTTCCATCTCGTATTCCTTCCAGCCGAGCAGGCATTCCTCGATGAGGACTTCCGTCACTGGCGAGACGTCGAGGCCGTTGGAAACGATACCCTCGAATTCTTCGCGATTGTAGGCAATACCTCCGCCAGCTCCGCCGAGCGTGAAACTCGGACGGATGATGAGCGGGTAGCTGCCAAGTACGATAGCAGCTGCGCGGGCTTCTTCAAGAGTCTTGACGGTTTTCGAGTGAGCAACGTCGAGGCCGATTTTCAGCATAGCCTCTTTGAAAAGTTCGCGGTCTTCACCTTTTTTAATGGCGTCCGGTTTTGCCCCGATCATTTCGACTCCATGCTCGGCGAGCACTCCGGCCGCCTCGAGTTCGAGCGACAGGTTCAAAGCGGTTTGTCCACCGAGAGTAGGGAGCAATGCGTCCGGCTTTTCTTTGGCGATGATTTTGGTGACGGCCTCGACTGTGAGCGGCTCGATGTAGGTCACATCAGCAGTCTCGGGATCGGTCATGATCGTGGCCGGGTTACTGTTGACCAGGATGACTTTATATCCCTCTTCCTTCAGGGCCTTGCAGGCCTGAGTACCCGAGTAGTCGAATTCGCAGGCTTGGCCGATAATGATGGGGCCTGCCCCGATGATGAGAATTGATTCGATGTCGACGCGTTTTGGCATGGTATATTGGTCCGTTTTGCCACAGCGGATGAGTACTGGGCAAGCGTGAAAAGAATAGATTATGCCCTAAAAGCAAGCGCTTTTGATCAGAGGTGTTATCAATGTCTTTTGGACATGCTTCTAGGAGGCCATTTACAGGCTATTCAGGATAGGGAGCCAATGCCGGAAACGGTAGGCGTAAAAGGGCTCGGAATAGCTCGATTTCAGAGGAAGAGACGTTTTTACGAGATGTCGCTCGGGTGATTGACGAGCAGCTGTTTTGAACTCGCGCCTTAAACCAAGCACAAGTTGCGAGGAATGAAGCTCGTTTCTATTCAGTCTTCCGAAAGCGCAGGCTCCGTTCCCTATCGTTTTTCTAGCAAGTAAGTAATCAGGTCGCTAATCTCGGAGGGTTGAAGCGGCATGAGCAGTCCGGGTGGCATGAGGGAGATCGGTAGTTCTTCACTGTGGACGATTTGCGCTTTCGGCACGGAATACTCGTTTCCATCTAGGCCCAAATAGACTTCTTGGGCGCCGCCCTTGCGGAGGACGAATCCCACTTTTGACTCGCCGTCCTTAGTTGTTACCTGCCAGGGCAGGTACTGCGGGGCGACGATCTCATTTGGATCGAGGATGTGAGTGAGCAACCATTTAGCGTCCACTCCTGCCTGTCGATTGATCGTACTGAGGTCTGGCCCGACTAGACGCCCTCGGCCTTCCATTTCGTGGCAACTGGAACAGGTACCAAGCTTGGGGTGGAAGAAGAGGCGTCGACCTGTATCGGCATTTCCATTACCAGAAAGTTCATTGAGCATCGCTTTCCATTCGGTTGGGTCGAATGTGTTGGGTTTGGGCGCTAGGGAGCGTTGAACTAGTCCGGCCGCCGCGAGTGCTCGCTGAGCTTCTTCGGCCACGAGTGTTTCTTTGTCTCGACTCAACGTTTCGAGAAGGCCTTGATTTACTTGAGGATCGACGGCAAGTCCTACGATCGCTTCAGCGCGAATGAGGGCGGACTGATCTGCGTCGCTTGCGATTGACGCTAGAATTTTATGGTATTCAGATTTCCCTGATCCTTGAAGATTACGAATTGCCTCGAGACATATCTCCGGAGATTTGTGATGGGCCAAAAGTCGGAGCTGATCTAAGCCAAGCTGCTCTGCCGGGATCAAGCTGAGGGCGAGCGCTCTGAGCGAGGTGGGTTTTGCGTCATCTTCGAGAATGGGCAGCAACTGTTTGGAGCTTGGTTTGTCCGACGGTATCATTCCATCCAATCGCTGCTGAGCTGCCAAGGCGGCGAACATCAGTTTCCGAGTAAGGTCGGGTCTATGATTTTGGCGATATCAGGATGGTGCGCGGTCGGGGTTAAAGCGTCATCGACTGCTGAACTGCCTGAGGCAGTTAAAAGCAAACCGGCTATGTTCAAGGTGATCAATTAGGGAAATTTCATATTCAAGAATATTGCTTCGGGAATTGGGGGATAAAACCGCGATAAGAATCGCAACACCATCGATTGCGCGAACTTAGCTTTCGCCGCGCGATGAATCGTTTTCGATTCGCGGGGTAGGTTGGTGGTCGGATTTTGCCTTAGAGGCAGTTCAATAAGTCGGAAAGAATACCACAATTGAAACCCAATACGCTTAATTCGTTTTGTAGGTCGTCTCGCTGAGGCGACATCTCATCCTAATAGGCGGGTCAGCGACCCTCCCTACAGTTGATCTAATCGA
>JBNMOQ010000365.1:0-4747 GCA_051275055.1 Candidatus Pelagisphaera sp. | reverse complement strand
CCGAAACGAATGGCTGCCTACAAAAAGCTGTTCCCTGTAAATTAGTACGAAATTCAATCGCTGCATCCACATGAACGGCTTACGTGCATTCATTACAATCGCCCCGCTTTGGCTATCGCCTTTCGTATTTTCCGCCGACGCGCCCGAGGCGGTCATGCCTGAGATCCACTTCGATTTTCTAAACGACAGCTGCTTGGATTGCCATGATTCGATTACCGAGGAAGGCGGGATGAACCTGGAAGAGCTGTCTTTCAATCTAGACACCCTGGAAGCTGCAGAGAAATGGCAAAAGGTGCTTAACGCCTTGAACTCCGGCGAAATGCCGCCTGAAGACGAACCGCAGCCAGGTCGTGCCGAAAAGACCGCCTTTCTCGACGATCTCTCTCACCAGCTCGTCACCGCTCGAAAGATCCTCAGCGATTCTGGCGGAGTCATTACCATGCGGCGCCTCAATCGTCGCGAATACGAAAACACGCTAGAAGATTTACTCGGGGTAAAGGTAAGCGCCGACGAACTGCCCAATGACGGCTCCTCAGGCGGATTCGATACAGTCGGCTCCTCGCTCTTCTTCTCTAGCGACCAATTCGAACAGTATCTCACAATCGCCCGACGCGTTTTGGACGAATCGCTCGTCGCCCAAAAGCCGAAGCTCTTTCACGAAAAACGTGAATCCGAAGTCGATGCCCGGAAATTAGCCGAAGGTCGCTACAAGCGCCTTTTCGAAGCCAACGAACGTGCCGCCGAGTGGCGCAAAGACGTAACTCAAGACCCCACCGAATTCGGGTTTATCGATTCATCCAGAGTAGAATTCGAAGAGGGCCAATTCAATAGCCAAGGACCCGCCTATAAGTGGTTCCTCGACCACCCAAAATCTCAAACAGGCGTCGTCTTCTACGTAGCTATACCCGGAGCCTACGTGGATCGAACGACTCTCCCCCCTAAAGCCGCTCCCGGACGCTACCGTTTGCGTGCTCGAGTTGCCGCTTTCGAAGATGCTCCATCGCATCGAAAATTCCTCGAATACGGCACTATCGAGAAATCAAGTCTCCAAGGCGAGCTGGACGTCATGGGCGCGCGGCGTATCACCGGCACCCTCGACAATCCGCAAATTGTAGAAATCCCAATTGAAATCACTTCCTCGAAAAGTCGAGAGATCGGATTGCGAGAACGGCAACCGAACAGCCGCAACGCCGCCCGCTTCGCTCTCAAAACAGCAAAGAAAAAAGGCGACGCTACTACAAAACCCGCTCTTTGGATCGACTGGGTAGAATGGGAAGGACCGCTCGTGGAGCAATGGCCATCGCCCTACTACGACAGTGTCTTCTTTAAGGGACCCGACGCCAAACCGAGTGACGCTTACGCTTCCAAAATCATCGAACGGTTCGCCCAACGAGCATTTCGTATCCAAGATCCTAAGCCAAGTTTTCTCAAAAAGTTAACCGCTCTCTATCGAAATCGCAGAGCCGAAGGCGATTCTTTCGAAGATGCCCTCAAAGAACCGCTTTCCGTTGTGCTAGCGTCGCCTGCCTTTCTCTTCCTCAAAGAGCCGGGGCAAAACGAAGAGAAACGCGAACTAACCGATCTCGAACTCGCAGTGCGCCTTTCCTACTTTCTCTGGAGCGGACCTCCCGACGATGCCCTTTACGAAGCGGCACGCTGCGGCGACCTCAGTAAACCCGCCGGCTTGCGACACCAAACCGAACGTATGCTGGCTCACCCCAAAGCGTGGGAGTTCATTAGCGGATTCACCGACCAATGGCTCACAATGGATAGATTGGATTTTTTCCAATTCAACTACGAATTGTATCCCGAATTTGACGACAGTATAAAAATCGCCGCTCGCGATGAAATCTTCCACACAGTCAATACACTCATTCAAGAAAAACTTCCGATTGGCAAGCTGCTCAAATCCGACTTCGTAGTCATCAATGATCTTCTAGCCAACTTCTACGACATAGAAGGCGTCGAAGGTCACCAATACCGCAAGGTGAAGGTCGCGAAAGAATCACCACGTGGCGGTCTGCTCGGATCCATTGCCGTCATGGCCATGGGCTCCGACGGTGAACGCTCCTCCCCAGTCGAACGCGGAGCTTGGGTCATGCGAAAACTTCTCAACGACCCGCCGCCACCCGCTCCAGCCAACGTGCCTCAGCTTAGCCGTTTCGCCGATGATCTGCTTCCCGCTCGCGATCTCCAAATCGCCCACATGGAAGAACCGCAATGCGCTCAATGCCATCGCAAAATCGACCCGATCGGTTACGGTCTTCAGAACTTCAACGCAGTCGGAAAATGGCGCGACGAAGAACGCGTCGAAACTGATTCGAAAAAAGTGAAGGAAAAAGTAAAGTTCCACCCGATAGACCCAAGTGGCACCCTTCCCGATAAAACCCCATTCTCCAACTACTTCGAATTGCGCGATGGAATCGCCGAACACGAATCCGATTTCGCCCGAGGCTACACCGAAGCCCTTATCGAATACGGCCTCGGTCGTCCGTATGGATTCACCGACTACGACCTAGCCGAAGAGATCCTAGGAAATGCGCAAACCCGGAAATACGACTCCAGCGCATTTATCCACGCCCTCATCCAATCCCAGGAATTCAAGGAGAAATAAGATTGAGCGATGGAGAGACAGAGAGATAGTGAGAGTAGGATGACTACTCGAAAAACAACAATTCGCAAACACACTGACTTAGACGTATATCAGCGGTCTTTTACCGCCGCCATGCATCTCTTCGACCTTAGTAAAAACTTCCCTACAGAGGAACGATATTCTTTAACAGATCAAGGTAAACGATCATCTAGATCAGTCTGCGCAAACCTAGCGGAAGCCTGGCGAAAGCGCCGATACCCTGCAGCTTTTATAGCAAAGCTCTCGGATTCCGAAGCTGAAGCCTGCGAAACTCAAACTTGGATCCAATTCGCAGTCGAATGCGATTACCTCAACAAAGAAACCGCTAGAAAATTATATTCGGACTACGACGACATCGTTGGCGTGCTCGTAAACATGATTAAACAACCAGAAAACTGGAAACTGAACTAACCATGAGCAATCTCCCAATCTCTCAATCCCCCCGTCCCTCAATCTCTCCACCTAACCCAACTCGTCGCGCATTTCTACGAAGCAGTTCTGCGCTAATTGCTCTACCCTTTCTCGAATCATTCGGAGCGAAACAATTTCAGTATGCAGCCGCTTCGGCCACCGCAACTCCTCCAAAGCGAATGATGTTTCTTAGCTTTGGCTGGGGCCCGACAAAAGAATCTTGGTTTCCGGACGTCAATACAACGGGATCCAACTACACGCTTCCAGCTGGCCTCAAAGGCCTAATACGTCACCAAAAGGACATCACAATAATCCAGAAGCTGACCAACCAATTTTCGGATGAAGCTCACTGGGGCAGCACTTTCTACCTAACCGGAGCGAATCGCTACTCCGAACCAGGACAGAGTTTTTCCAACACAGTTTCCGCCGACCAAGTTGCCGCCGAAGTACTAGGCAAAGAAACACGATTCACTTCCCTCCAGCTCGGTTGCGACAAAGCCGAAAACTCAGGCCATGGCCCTGGACTTTCACTTGCCTGGAACCGGCAAGGCAAACCAATGGCCGGGCTCAACAATCCCCTAGCTGCCTATCATAAGTTGTTTGCAGACGACAAGACGCCCCTAGCTCAGCGGCAGGCCATGCTCCAACAGCGTCGTAGCGTTCTCGACACCGTATTGGAAAATGCCAAGACCATGAATCGAGGACTCAGCTCGAATGACACGGACAAGCTCGACGAGTATTTCCAGTCCGTTCGCGAGATCGAAGTACGCCTTTCCAAAGAAGAGCAATGGCTTGATGTCCCCAAGCGCCAGCCAAGCGACTTGGAAGAACCGGAAGGCAAGATCGTCGGTTACGAGGAGGTTAAGCTCATGTACGACATAATGGTCGCCGCCATGCAAATCGACGCCACCCGAGTCATGACCTATCGCCAACCTGTGGATACATTTATTCGGAGTCTCGGTGCCACTATATCAGGCCACAACATGAGCCACTATACAAACGGAGCGAGACGGAGCGTAGCCGAAATGCGAGACGAGAAGCAAACCGAGTTACTCGCCTACCTTATCGACAAGCTCAAAGCGACCAAGGAGCCGGACGGCAGCAGCCTTTTCGACAACACATCCCTCAGCTACGGCAGTAATATCGAATCGATCCATTACCTAAAGAATTGCCCAACGATCATTACCGGCGGCGGAGCCGGCGTGAAACACGGTCGCCACCTCGTAATGGAAGGCAGCAAAACTCCCCTTAGCAACTTATGGCTAAGCCTTCTGCAAGGAAGCGGAATAAATGCTGAATCGCACGGCGACAGCACTGGCACCATCAAAGAACTTTTCGTGTAGGAGCTGTAATAAGTTTCATTTCATCGATAATCCGTTTACCGGATACAACGTTGCGCACCTAAGAAATCGATTGGTAGGGCTGCCTTCCCAAGCAGCCGTACACTAACACAATAACTCGACGGTTCGTTGAAACAACGAACCCTACCATCTTCCAATGCTTGAAAAGAAGAAGTAGAAAATTACGCTCCCGCCGGCGACAGTATTTTAAAGCCCTATTTCCTCTGCTCGAATAGCCACTTCAGCACAGTCTCATCCGAGTAAGTCGGCGTCCAGGCATTATGCTTCGTATTCTTGTATTCCGTGTACAACGGATGAGCTCTTTTTTTTCTGAGAGCAGCGACCATATCGCGCGAACGCTGTG
>JBNMOQ010000364.1:0-4756 GCA_051275055.1 Candidatus Pelagisphaera sp. | reverse complement strand
GAGGCGCTTCCAATAATTTGCCCAACCATCTGGAAAATCTAGTTTTGTGGAATTACGATAACACAGGAGTCGGAGAATCGGGGGATTTCGAGTTCATGCGTTCGGGCAGCGCTTTCTTTAAAGTTATCATGCCGTACGTGATTGGTTTTCATGGCAATTCACAGGCCTTCGATGAGTCGATGGTCGCTGCGCTTGAATCAAATGGGGCGGCGGTTGCGCCCGCTTCGCTATTTGAAGCTCAATATAAGCTCCGTACCGGAAGTTCATTTGCCCAATTATTGTTTGCCGAATGGATTGCCCGGTTCGGCTTGAGTGATCCGGAGAATGCACTGACTGCAGATCCGGATAATGATCGTCGTATCAATCTAGTGGAGTATGCCCTTGGAAGTGAGCCTGCACTGGGTGACGATTCAGCACGCAACGGAAATTCATATGCTTTCGCGGGTCTGGATGAAAATCCCGGATTGGAGATGAGCTACACTCGCTGGCGAAACGCAGGTAAGCGCGGTTTGTCCTACTCGATTGAACGCTCGTACGATCTTTTAGCGGAATCATGGTTAGAACTGACGTCAGGCGATGCTGAGATACTGGATGACGCATTCGAATCGGTAAGCATCCAAGTCCCTGCGGATATTGGTGGGAAAGTCTATCTGCGTTTGAAGGTCGGCGTGCAGGGTTAGAGACTGCTGATTTCTTCGGAGCTCTGAGGCGGGCGCTTGAGGTTTGGAGGATTGGGATTTGGTCTTGAAGTTGAAAACTAAAAACCTGTCCAACTCATGGTTTTTTTGGGAATATCCTATCGAAGGCGTATTGAGCGCTGGAATTGCCTCTGATGAATTATGACCCCCCAAATGCTTCTTCCCGCTAAAAAGGCTATTCTAGATGGGTGCGGTATGAATTTCATTTCACGCTTATCGCTTTTTCTTATTCTAAGCTCTTGGTGCTCCCCGGTTCAGTCTTCTGAGAAAGCGGATCAGCGTATCCATGGCGTGATGCCGGAAAGGCACTTTGAGGTTTTGGAGAACTACTGTCTCGATTGCCACGACTCCTTTGAAGAAGAAGGAGGAGTGAATCTCGAGGAATTGGCGTTTACAATGGACACCATCGAAACGGCAGAGCTGTGGCAGAAAGTTCTCAATGTCGTGAATTCGGGCGAAATGCCCCCAAAGAAAAAGAAGAAGATTAGCCCATCGGAAAAAACGAATTTTCTTGCGGACTTGTCTCGACAGCTCGTCGTGGCCCGCGATGCATTGAGCGATAGCGGGGGCGTCATAACGATGCGACGGTTGAATCGTCGCGAATACGAAAATACAATCGAATCGCTCCTTGCCGTGAAAATCGACGCGGGAGATCTTCCGGATGATGCCAACTCTGGTGGCTTCGATACCAATGGATCGGGACTTTATTTTTCCAGTGACCAATTCGAGCAATACTTGAAGATAGCTAAGCGAACTCTTGATCTCGCGATGGTTTCGCGAGGCAATGCAAAAGTAGAAAAAAACAGATTCGAAGCGGAGGAGCTCCAGCTCTTTCAAGTTCAGCGATCAGTCGCCAATATTGGAAGAGATTATTTCGCTGAACGCTACCCCAATGGCACACCAACAAAGAAGCTAGACTTCGCTGATATTGCAAAGGGGTTTGAGTCATCGCCGAATTATCGCTGGCTTAATTATGAAGATTATCTGGAACGTCCCGCATTCGAAGGTGGAGCGTTACTGTATAACTTTTTCAATGACTTTAGTTTGCCCGATGTTGATTTGCCTGCAAAAAGCGAATCCGGCAAATTCATCATCAGAGCTCGGGTTGGGGTGTTACATGACGATGTTCCCGAACACCGGCGCTATATCGAATACGGAAGCGTGCCCGACGGTGTGAAGCGTGGAGAGATGAACGTCTATGGTTTTCATAAGGTAAATGGAACGATGGAGAATCCGGAGATCGTCGAACTCGAATTCACGCCTACGGACCCCAAGGCCCTGAGCTTTCGGATTCGTGAGCGTCATATCAATAGCCTGAACGCGGCTAAGCGGTTCTTTAAAAAGAGCTCCGATGATACAGGGAAAGGACCCCCTCCAGCATTGTGGATTGATTGGGTGGAGTGGGAAGGGCCGATCGTCGAACGGGCATCGCAAGAGTCGATTGAGAGATTATTCGTACCCAAAGAAAAAGGACAGACAGAGGAGATCTATCATCGTTCCGTGATAACCAATTTCGCGAAACGAGCCTACCGCACCAACGAGCCTTCCGGCACGTTTATCGACAAATTAATGGCGATCTATCGTGAAGACGTTCAGAGTGGCATCCAACCGAATGAAGCGCTGAAAGAGCAACTCGCGATCATTCTGGCATCACCAAGTTTTCTGTATTTGAACGAGCCGACATTCGGGGAAGCTCAGCGTGAACTGAGTGATGAAGAATTAGCCGTACGGCTTTCGTATTTTCTCTGGAGCGCGCCTCCTGACGAGGAATTGTTTCTATTAGCCGCAAAAGGGCAGCTCAAGAAACCCAGAACATTGCAACGGCAAACGATGCGGATGCTACGCGATCCGAAGGCGGACGAGTTCGTTAGTGGGTTTGCTCACCAATGGCTGCATATGGATCGATTGGATTTCTTTCAGTTTAACTATGAAAAGTATCCGCTATACGATGACAGTGTGAAGGAGTCGGGTAGGCAGGAAGTCTACGAAACGATCAAGAATACGATTCTGGAAAATCGCTCGATCGGCGAACTCCTAAAGTCCGATCACGTGGTTGTTAACAACTTGATGGCAGGTTACTACGGAATTGACGGTGTCGAAGGCGAAGCATTTCGCCGCGTTCGGGTGCCGAGCGGGTTGCCTCGCGGAGGACTTCTCGGTATGACAGCGGTGATGGCTATGGGCTCCGACGGGGAACGTTCTTCTCCAGTCGAACGAGGAGCTTGGATTCTGCGTAGTCTCCTCAATGACGCGCCTCCGCCAGCGCCAGCCAATGTTCCGCAGTTGAGTCGTCTCCAAGACAAAGTTCTCAGCGCTCGCGAGATGCAGCAACTCCATCAAGAAGAACCGCAATGCGCTCAATGCCATCGCAAAATCGATCCTCTCGGTTTCGGCTTGGAGAATTTCAACGCAGTTGGCTTATGGAGGACAGCTGAGGTATTTGAGATTCCTGTCTCTCGAACGGACAAAGGAAATAAGAAACCAAGGTTTAAAACGATCCCCATCGATTCATCGGGAAGCATGCCTGACGGAATTGCGTTTAGGGACTTTTTTGAGCTCCGCGACTGTATCGCGGAAAGGGAGGAGGACTTCGCTCGTGGCTTTACAGAGAACCTTATTGAGTATGCATTGGGGCGTCCCTACGGTTTTGTTGATTACAACATGGCCGATGATATTATGGCCCGAGCAAAGAGAAAAGACTACGCGATGAGTGAGTTTATTCACGGAGTAGTCCAATCGGAACGATTTAAACTTAAATAGGTGTAGGCGTATGAAACAATTGTCCCGAAGATCATTTCTCAGAGGTTCTACAGCGCTTATGGCGCTTCCGGCACTCGAATCCATAGGCTTCGCCAAATTCGCTAAGGCCGCGGAGATCGTCAAGGCGCCCAAGAGAATGGTATTCCTTTCGATGGGGTGGGGTGTGACTCAGGAGACTTGGTTTCCAAAGACGGATGAGACTGGGACTGGTTACACGCTTCCAGAAAGCCTTCAGCCTCTGGCGAAATATAAGAACGAAATAACGATCATCCAAAATCTTCAAAATCAGTTTTCGACGGAGGCCCATTGGGGGTCTACGTTTTGGCTGACAGGCGCGAATCGGTACGGCGTTCCCGGACAGAGCTTTCATAATTCCATTTCAGCAGACCAGGTAGCAGCGGAGCAATTTGGAAAAGAAACCCGATTTACTTCGCTTCGATTGGATGGAAAAGGTGCGAACGGTCACGGTCCCGGTTCATCGCTGGCATGGAATAGACAGGGGAAACCGATGTCGGGTTTGAATACGCCGGTTGCCGTTTATCATCGTTTATTCTCCGATGAAAAAACACCTCTGGCACAACGTCAGGCGATGCTGAAAAAACAGCACAGCGTCCTCGATAGCGTATTGGAAGATGCGAAATCGGTTCAAAAAGGACTGACTGCGACAGACCTCGATAAAGTCGACGAATACTTCCAGTCCATCCGTGAAATCGAGATTCGACTTTCTAAAGAAGAAGAATGGCTGGATGTTCCGAAGCGGTATCCACAAGATCCTGTCAAGGAACCTCTGGCAAGCCTTCAAGGATATGAAGAGATTAAGGTCATGTACGACCTAATGGTTGCGGCGATGCAAGTCGATGCGACTCGTGTATTCACTTATCGAATGCCGACTGATACTTTGATTCAAAGCCTGGGAGCTACGATTAGCTCGCATAACATGAGCCATTACTCTCAAGGCGATCGCAAGTTGGTTTCGGTAAAACGAGACCAAACACATGCTGAGCTGATTGCTTACTTTATTGATAAACTAAAATCCTCGAAAGAAATCGATGGCAGCTCGCTGTATGATAACTCTGCGATATCGTTCGGCAGCAATATAAACTCCATCCACTATCTCACCAACTGCCCAACACTGCTGACCGGTGGCGGAGCAGGAGTGAAGCACGGTCGCCACCTTGTGATGAGCGATCCAAAGACTCCGCTCTGTAATGTTTGGCTTAGCCTCCTCAATGGCGTCGGCGTAGATGTGAAGTCTCATGGCGACAGCACCGGTAAGATCGACGAACTGTTCGTGTGAT
>JBNMOQ010000363.1:0-4789 GCA_051275055.1 Candidatus Pelagisphaera sp. | reverse complement strand
CGATCGAAACCACTCCTCCATCGGTTCTGACAAGTCGCGATCCTCGGAATCGGAGTATTTGTCTAGCGACGATCTCCAGTGCGCAAACAGAACAAAGGGACGAGCGAATGACTCAAGTCTGTCTGCAATTTGATCATGATCGCTTGGCATGCCCTCAATCGGCATATCCGATTCGCCACTACGCATCAATTTTGCAAGAGGGAGCAGCAACCGACGAGCTCGGTTCTGCCATTCACGAAAGGGTGTTGGTGCCTTCATCGAGTGAGAAACAAGCAATGGTTCAGGTTGAGCGATCGTAGATCGTTAGATCGAATGCTCGAATTAATTCCTTAGAGTCTTTGTAGCGTCGTAGGTTATCCAACGCATGATCCCCTGCATCAACTCTACGATCGGTCGTAGGGCCTCCTAGGTGCGGCAGTAAAAGAACATTCGGCAACCCTCGAAATGGAGAGTCGGCGGGCAATGGCTCTTCACTGTAAACGTCTAATCCAACTTGGAGCCTTCCTTCGCTGGCGACGCGAAATAGAGCGTCTTCATCGACCACGGCGCCACGACCAACGTTGACGAATGCTCCACCACCAGGGATCGATCTCAACAATTCCTCAGTGACGATTTTAAAGTTTTCATCCGTTAATGCAGCCAATTCGATGACCACATCGTTTTCGGAAAATAATGCTTCGAGAGAATCCACTTGAACTACACCCAAATCATCGAATATCGATTGTGGAACTCCAGGACTATGGGCACTGATCTTATTCGTAAAAGGCTTCAGCAATGGTACCAATTTTTGGGAAATCAGACCAAAGCCATGTATGCCAACGCGTCTTTCAAAGAGCGACTGCGTTTTGGTGGCAGGGGTCTTCCATGCGCCACCCGAGTGCATTTTCTGCGTCCAATGACTAACCTGTCGCATGCAGCACAAAGTTAGCAATAAAGCGCATTCCGAAATAGTGCGGCTTATTGATGAATTCCAATTGCTCGCAAGTAGACCTTTTTCAATCAAAGAACGGTCAATTTTAGACCGAATAGAGCCCGCAAGATAACATACGTACTTCAGGTTCGGAGCAACATCGAGAATGTCATGAGAAAGCGGCTGCATTTTCCATGCGGAGAGAATGATTTCCGCATCGCATTCTTTGATGAGATTATTCCATTCAGCTTCATTTTCAATATCCTCCGGGTTGACTTCCAAACAAGGTGCCAAAAGCGCTTTCGCTTCAGCATGCCGGTCACCTGGAAGGAATGTGTCTATTTCGGCGCCGGTTAAGCAAATAAGATTTTTCATAAGAAATTCTATTTATCGCTCTCCTCCTGGAGAACATTCGAGAACCGTCATTTCCGCCGACGTTTCGTATACAATTGTATCTACACTATCAGTACAAAAGAATCGATCCCATTGCTTGAGCTCCAAACTTCGACCGTCGACAATCGCCTTCCCCTGACCGCTTACGACGATTCCAATAAAATAAGCCTGAGGTTTTTTGGATACGGTTTTTAGAACGCATGTTTTTCGCACGGTAAAACAACTAGTGCGGCTCGGCCCGATCAATTCCTCCCAATAACCGTTTTCGCCATAATCCTCAATGATTGTAGGCTCGCAGCGAAAGACCTTATCAATCGAATTACTTCCCACGGGATCTAGACTGAAAACATCCAAAGCAGTTTCGATATCGCGACCCATAAATCGGGACTTCTCGGGTATCACAAATCCTTCTCTCTCGAATTCAAATCGAACGGCAAGATCCGATGGCTCCATGATTTCGAGCATCAGTATGCCCTCGCCCAATGCATGTGGACGACCTCCCGTAATCAGGAATGCATCCCCTACTTTGACTGGGATCTTGTCGAATCGTTCCTCGATCGCCTCTATGTCCTGATCGAGGATCCACTGTTTTAGCAATTCTCGACTCGGTGGACGCTGGAATCCCGCGTAAATATACGGTTCCTCAACTTCGTCGCGAATATCCAAAATCACATACGCTTCCGTCTTTCCCCTTGGAGCGTTCAGTCTCTCTTGAGCAAATGCGGATGTTGGGTGGGCCTGGAAGTGTAGACGAGTCGCGCTGTCCAGGTACTTGACGAGAGGCATATCATCCAGGCTTCTCGTCCCCTGCCCGTCGCTCCCAAGAAAAGAGATGGGATCCGCCTCGATAAGCGACTTGAGGGATGTTTCTTGTCCATTCGAATCGACAAGCATCGCTAGGCCTTCGTTTGGAACGTCTCGGCCTGGATTTCGAGCTTCTACTGTAGAGCCAATCCAATCCTCTGGAAAATGAGAATCTTCAGGCGAGCCTTTCCCTTCGATCGCATCGAGCCGCTTTCCTCCGCGATACGTACGCCATACGCGATTCGGACCTAATTTAATAATGCCTTCTCGATTCGCCATAGCTCAACGATTCTTTCCTGAAGACCTCCATAATCCCCATCCGATGAGCAGCAGAACGCTTCCGCAAAACGCAAACGCTAGTCTTCCCGAAATTGGATTTGGCAAGACAGCCATTAATCCGACAAACGCTCCATATATTGCAGATAATATGCCCAATGCCTTGCTTTGCGAGCGATCGACTTCGCTCACTTCACTGCCTGATACAACTTCTGTATTCAGATTGTGAAAGAGCGTATCCACTTCCTCTGCACGCTTGCCTTGCGGCTCCTTGTAGAAGCGTGTCGAGAATAGGAAGAATGAAGACCCAACGGTCAAATTGATAACCACGCCTAGAATCATCGTAAGATCAGACGCTTCTCTTCCAGAAAACGGTTCCGTTATGTTCAGTGTGTTTTGAAGAAACTCAGCAGTCAGGAAAGTCTTCACCAAAAGTGAAGTGGTTAGTCCAAGAGCGATTGTCGCCCAGCAAGCCCAATCCGGAGTCTTTTTGATGACGACACCCCAAATAAGAGGAACCTGCATAGGAATCGCGACCAAGGCACCGAACTGGAGCATTAAATCAAATAGTCCGATATCCTTGAGCTGACTGAACTTTATGCCTGCCAAAATAATAAGAACTCCGAAAACCGCCGTCGAAATTTTCCCAGCAATCAAGAGTTCCTTATCTGAAGCCTTAGGTCTCAGGATGCTCTGATAGTAATTTTTTACGAAGATGCCCGCATTGCGATTCAAACCGCTGTCCATAGACGACATCGTTGCCGCGAAAATTCCGGACATCAGAAGGCCCAACATTCCCGCAGGAAGCACCTTGATACACATCGCCACATAGGCTGCTTCCGAACCGTTTTTCAACTGCGGAAACATTGCGTCAATATCGGGAATCAGAACCGCCGAAGTCATTGGAGGAATGAACCAGACGAGCGGTCCGATGATAAACAGAGATGAGGCAAGCAACGCACCTTTGCGCGCATGCCAGGAATCCTTAGCGCAAAGATAACGCGACGCCTCCATCATGTTGTTTGTCGAGGCGAATTGCTTGACGATAATTACGACCACCCAAATCCAGATAATTGAGGTATAATTCGTATTCCCTCCAAACATACGATCTGCGGGAAATCGCTCGATTAACTGACCTAATCCTCCAACTTCTCTCAACGAAAATGCTGCTGCGACAATAGATATTGGCATGAGCACCAAGACCTGCATGAAGTCGCTTGCGACAACTGCCCAGCTTCCACCGGTTACCGAGAGCGCTAACACTACCAATCCCGTTGCCCAAATTGTCGTTTCTATATCAAAACCAAAAACAGCGGCGAAGAAAACGCCCAGTCCATTCAGCCAAATGCCAGCGTACAAGGTTCCAATCGGAATTTGTAGCCACGTAAACACTTGCTCAGCGGTTTTTCCAAAACGCTCTCGCATTGCCTGTACGGGAGTTATTACCCGAGATTGGCGAAACTTGGCCGCGAAATACCAGTAATTGATTAGGAACCCCAGCGCGTTGGCAAAGAATATGACGAATATTAAAGTACCGTCATTGTAAGCCTTGCTTGCCGCGCCAGTGAATGTCCAAGCGCTGAATTGAACCATAAATGCGGAGCTGCCGGTCATCCACCAAGACATTTTTCCTCCTCCGCGGAAATAGTCGCTCGTATTGTTTACGAAGGAACGGAACACGAAACCAATCACCATCATGAACACGAAATAAAAACCGATTACCGCGTAATCGTAGTTCGTAAGATATGACTCTGCTACTGTATTCATGTGGTATGGATACTGATAGTCCGCTCTAGAACAAACTACTGATCTATTTCAAAAACTTCAACTAGCGCCACTCCTGATTCTCCTGATACTGCTGATGATATGACAATCGTATATACATTGTTTTGTGGCAATGTTACAAGAATAGCTGCGTCACTAGAGCCGTCTTCAAGACCAGACGCTGGATCACTACTGGCTGCAGCGATCGCTGCGGCGACATCCGCGTTATCGATAGCGTTGCCCCAATCATCGTTGCTCGCTACCAGTTCACCAGCAAAGTTTCTTACCTCGAAGGTTGGGTCTGCCAGGACTCCAGTAACCCCGCGAGCAGTTAGGTCAGGACCCAAGGCACGAATAAGTACTTGCTGAGAATTTTCCCCGAGGAGTACAAATCCACCGATGAGTTCTTCGCCTGCATTTGCTCCGACGAGCCCACGAGTCGCGATGTTCACGAACTTAACATTAATGCCATCGTTACTTACTACATTCACAACTTCGAAGGTTAGAACGGTATCGGCAGCCATAGCAGCAGCTATTGGTTCCTCTAAGGTAATAACACCTCCGGAAATGGATGCGATAATTCCTATGGCGGTATCGCCATCAAACACGGTATCACCTACTTCAGCATCTGATACAGATTCA
>JBNMOQ010000362.1:0-4830 GCA_051275055.1 Candidatus Pelagisphaera sp. | reverse complement strand
ATCAGTTCGCGGATTGTGTGCGCAAACGCTTTGCCATCCGAAAACGAAATGCTTGCGCGTGTCCATGATTTACCTACAGGGCCAAGATCGTTAATCGCGACAATCGCATCCTCGTTTAGCGTTTTCGCACTCCAGCGTATCACGTAGACCGTACCATTCATTACGGGCATATAGAAATTCTCGCGGGCGACCGAAGGACTTGGCGAAGCGATGTGTCCCCACCCGCTTCCCATGGAACGCTTGTCACCGAATACCACATGGCCGCGTGTATTCACCATATCATTCTCGGCGAAACCTTGGATCTTCATTTCGGGATCACCCTTTTTCTGCGGCGCCACATGCCAGAAGAATTCGTCCTTTCCAGAGTCTCGCGACAATTGCAGCGGCAACTCCAAATATTCAACCGAGCCGTTATCCACGTTCACGCGACCCAAATAAGGAAGCGTGTAACTTCGGAAATAGTGGTACTTCCCAACCAGAAGATTGGAACCTTGCGTCAACGCCCGAGCACCAACCTTTTTAACGGTCACCTTCGTCGAGATCCATCCATCGCCCGAACGGCTCCTGACTGGAATGTCTTCAACAACCGAAACCTCGCTCTTCACCTTTCCGCTCAAAGCATCGATAGACAGATGTAGTCCCCGATGAAATACATGAACGAGATTCTTTCGAATCCGATTGGATTGCGTACTCATGAATCCCTCCAGAGGAAGCGACCAAAGCGTCGATCCATCGCTTAGATCTACAAGCGAAACCCCTTCCGGCTTTTCTGGAGGTCCATGACCGCCACCTCGCCCGACCAACGCCACCGCTCGTCCATCCTCCAGCTTTTGAGGAAGAATCATGCAACCCATATTCAACCCGCAAGTGGTCACCCAAACATCCTTCCCTGTCTTCATGTCCAAAGCCTGTAGTTGCGTCCACATTTCAAGACCCTCGTCTGCATAGCTGTGAGGGAATTTTCCCTCGTCAGTGGGAGGATAAATCTGCCTGGTATAAACCAACTTTCCGGCACTCAAAAAAGGTACTCCTCGACCAACGCTAAATAGATCGCGATTCCAAAGAGCTTTCCCATTCAAATCGAAACACGCGATTCCTCCGGACGCATTAACGAAAACGACTCGCTTCCCATCGCTCACGGCCGGAGGCGCACTACTATCGCTAAACGCTCCGGATATCCTCAAGAAATGCTTCCCGGGAATATCACGCTGCCAAAGCACTTTTCCCGTCTCGGCATCGCAACACCAAGCAACGACATCGCGAGCGACTTCCGCATCCGCGTCCACTTCTTTAACCGTCGTGAAAAACACTTTTCCTCCGGAAACAACTGGCGTGCTTTGCCCTGTCTCAGGGAGCGTTAACTTCCAAGCGATGTTCTCATTACGAACAACGCTCCATTCCGTTGGAGCCGATTGCGAAGTTCTAAAACCTCCGCTTGATCCAGCGCCCTGCGGCCAATCCGCAAAAACGACATTCGAAAGAAACAGCAGCGCTAAGGTACCGAAAGATCTCATAACATGAATAGGTCAGGGCTAACGTTTTTTGGACACATCCTAAAAAATCAATAGTCGCACAGGCTTCCAGCCTGTTTTCCCACGGGTAAGATGTCGTACACCGTTCTATCAAAATGCCGCTTCGGCATAACTTTCCAACAACACGTCCGTTCGTTGTCGCAGTTGCTTTAACTGAGCCGCATACTCCGGGTTGCCCACCAAGTTCACGAGCTCATCGGGGTCGTTTTTCAAATCATGGAGAAATTCCTGTACGGGATCCTGGTCCACATAACGGGCGTATTTGAAACGCTGCCCCCGTACGCCTTCCCAGGACATGCCATACCGGAGATTGAGATGCTCGCAGAAAAAATCCTCGCGCCATTCCTCCGAAAGCGCGTCCCCGTCGAGCACCGGTTTCAAGCTAGCGCCTTGATAGCTTGCCGGAACCTCCACCTCAGCCCAATCCAAGAACGTGGCCGGTAGATCCAGATTAAGCGCCATCGTATCCACTAAGCGGCCACGGTGTCCTTCAGGTTGCCTCGGATCGTAAACCACCAAAGGAACACGTTGCGATTGCTCATGATGCGACCACTTCCCGGCAAAACCACGATCGCCCATGTAGTATCCATTATCCGCTGAATACACGACGATGGTATTGTCAGCGAGTCCCTCCGCTTCCAATACCCGCAACACTCGAGCCATGGCATGATCGATTCCCGATAACATTCGGAAATAAGCTCGCATGTTGGTTTGATATTTCTCGGGAGTATCCCATCGCCAATTAAACCGTTCCCGGTGATTCGACGTTTTGAAAAAATCCGGATGAGCGGCGAAAATCGCTGGATCGGATAAACGCGGCTCCGGCATTTCGACGTTCTCGTATTTGCCGTCCATCGCCTTAGGCCAAGGATAATGCCCCGTGCCCGGAACTCGATCCTTGTCCTCGGCATGCCCCGCATTGAACCAAAGATTCAAACAGAACGGACCCAATTTCTCTCCTTGGGATTTTAGAAACGCGATCCCACGATCCGCAATAAGCTCCGTCTCATGCCGTTTCGATCCATCCGGCATCGTTTTGAAATAGGGATTGCGAAAGATCCGCTCATACTCATCGAAATGCTCCTCTGGCTTGAAGTCCTTCGGCATTTTCGCGTGCCACTTTCCAAATAACCCAGTGCGGTACCCCGCATCCCGCAATCGATCGGGAAACAATGCAGCTAGCGCTTCAGGTTTAACTTGGTCCGACCCATCCGGCTCGACCGATGACCGTGAAGTCAATCCCGTCAGAACCGTGGTCCGACTCGCCCAACAGGTCGACCGCGTCACAAACATATTCGTAAACCGCGTTCCATTCTCTGCCAGCCGATCAATCGTCGGCGTTTCCACAATCGAGTGCCCCGCGCAACCTAACGTATCGAACCGCTGATCATCCGCGAAAAAGAAAAGAATATTGGGCCTGTCGCCTCCCAAAGCCGGTAGCGAGGCAGCGAATACGTAAAAGAGAATCTGAAGTATGAGTTTCATAAATAATTTCTATTCATGACCTATTTCAGCTTCGAGACTACCAAAAAGTTACGCTCATTCGAGCAAACCAACTGTAGGGCGGGTCGCTGACCGTCTGCTCAGCATCAGTTGTCACCTCAGCGAGCATACGCGTCAACCTAAGTCTTAAAACTGTTTTTATTGCCGCAAAAAGGCGCAAAACCGAGGCTATCCGGTCCTCGCTATAACTCGGAATTACCTTTTCAATTACTTTGTAGATTCAGAAGACAGATTATCTGCCGCCGAAGTTATAACGAAGGCCACTCAACAGGATCCTTTGCGCCTTTTTGCGGCCAAAATATTTTCATAAATGCTTAGGTTGACGCACATGCTCAGCGAGGCGACCTACAAAACGGACTTCAACAGGATAAACAACACTTTGCTTCCAGCCTGTTTTCCCACAGGCAGGATGCCTGTGCTACGTTAACCTCTAACAAACGGCCAAGCATCACCCCAAGAGTTCGCGCACAACGTGCCCGTGTACATCCGTAAGACGGTAACGCCTGCCCTGGAATAGATAGGTAAGGCGCTCATGATCAATGCCCAATTGATGTAGAATGGTGGCGTGCAAGTCGTGAACCGTGACTTCATCGTGGATAGTCTGATAGGAAAATTCATCCGTCTCTCCGTAGTTCAATCCAGCTTTGAAGCCACCGCCCGCCACAATCTTAGTAAAGCAATTGGCATGGTGATCCCGGCCGTAGGAAGCTGCCACTTTGCCGTTCTGACTGAACGCGGTGCGCCCGAATTCCCCTCCCCAAACGACGATCGTATCGTCGAGCAGTCCGCGTTGCTTCAGATCAAGAATCAAGGCCGCGCTCGCCTGGTCGGTTTCCTTGCAACGCTTAGGCAGGTGATCGGGCAAGTCAAAGTGGTGATCCCAACCGGAATGATAAAGTTGAATGTAACGCACATCGCGCTCGGCCAAGCGGCGCGCCATCAGGCAATTGAAGGCATAAGTGCCCGGCTCTCGAGCGTCTTCGCCATAGAGCTTGAAAGTCGACTCCGGCTCGTCGGACAAATCGCTCAATTCAGGAACGGAGGTCTGCATGCGGAAGGCCATCTCATACTGCTCGATGCGCGTATCCACTTCTGGATTACCGCTTCGCTTCAGTTCCCGTTCGTTGAGCCCATTGATGGCGTCGAGTATCTGACGCTGCTCGTGCAGCGTTTTGCCCGTAGGGTCGTTTAAATACAGCACTGGATCGGAGCCAGAACGGAAGCGTACCCCCTGATGGTGCCCTGGCAAAAATCCGTTCCCCCACAGTCGCCCATTCAAGGGTTGCATATTGTCAAGGTCTCCCTTCGAAACGAGAACTACAAAATCCGGCAGGTCGCGGTTCATCGTCCCTAGGCCATAACTCAACCAAGACCCAATGCTCGGACGCCCAGGCAAACCATGCCCGGTCTGCATGAACGTCATCGCAGGATCGTGGTTCACCGGCGTCGTACTAACGGATCGAATCGTGCAAACGTCATCGACGATTCGACTCATATACGGCAGTAATTCGCTGGTCCACGAACCACTCTCGCCGTGCTGCTTAAATGAATACTTGGTATTGATGACCGGGTGAATCTTGTGGTCGTCCGTAAATCCCGTCAAGCGACCCTTCTGCTGCACGTACTCGAAAATGTCCGTGCCATGATATTTCTCCAAAGCCGGTTTGTAATCGAAAAGATCCAATTGAGATGGCCCACCGGATTGGAACAGATAGATAACGCGGCGAGCTTTCGCCTTATGATGGTACGGCGTACTGGCGATGGCCTCCTTGGCCAGCAAGCTGCCTAGCGCCAT
>JBNMOQ010000361.1:0-4840 GCA_051275055.1 Candidatus Pelagisphaera sp. | reverse complement strand
CATGGTTTCAGCCTTTCTGGGTTCGAAAACTGAAACCGGCGCCTTTGCTCTAGAAAAAAAACTAACCGCTCTCGACCTTAGAGAGCTAGAGGAATTCTACATAGAAGCGTTATCCCTCGACCTCATCGACAGCCGGGCATTCGACGCGGCAGGACTAGCCTTAGAAGCTATCGCAGCCCAAAACCCAGCGCTCGCCGTTCAGCTGCTCTATGCTCTCTCACCTGCCGAAAAAGAACGTCTCGCAACCGCCCTTTCCAATGGTTGGGCCCAACACGACGCCCTTTCTGCTTGGGACTGGATCGACTCGGCGTGGATCGATCAAGATGGCGAATTCATCGACCGAGACCTCCAGAACCGAATGTTTCGCGAAGCGCTTCGAGTCGTGCTCGAAGACGATCGTAAAATACAACTCGCAGCCGACCTAGTATCCAGCCTATTGGAACCGGAACTGAGAATCGAACTCGCCGAGATTATCGCCTATCAAGTTGTATCCGAAAACCCAGCGCGGGCTCTCGAACGTCTGCATTTCGAAAGCGACGCTCTACTTGATTCCGCCATCATGGATGCCATCATGAGCGAGTGGTCCAACCGCGACTCAATCGGAGCCATGGCCTGGACCTTGGAAAACGAAAGCCAAGTTTCCAACCAAGGCATGCGGTCGATAGCCAAAGACCTACTCCTTAATGGAGTTTACGAAGAACTCGTCGCATTCCACACCAATCTCGTCGAAACTGGAAAGCGTGACTCCGTCGCCTGGGAAAGCGCTCGCCTGCTCGCTCGCCGCGATCCCCAAACGTCGATCGATTGGATTTCCGCGATCGAAACCCCGACCTCGCGCTACAGCGCCTTCAACGATTCCCTCTACGAAATCGGCCACGACGATTTCACTAGCTCCATCCAATTCGCCGAACTCGCCTATGGCGTCGCTGATCTCGACCGAGAAACCGTGCTTTTCCAAACTCTGCGAAGCTGGTCAACCGTAGATTCCGAAAAAGTCCGAGCGTATCTGGATCGCAACGACAGTTTTACCGCCGGAGAAACGCTCGACGCCCTCCGAGAATCGATCAACTAAGCAATCGCCGTTTCGTTCTGCGATCGAAAAATGATTGGGTTGCTTGTCCCAAGCAGCCGCGGAAGTAACCTTCAACCACCACGGTTTCCTAGGAACAGGCAACCCTACCAAACAAAAGAATGAAGCGTATCCCTGGAAAAACGTGCCCTATCTTCCTGATAAACAGGCGCCACTGTTATCTTTGCAAATCCAAGCCACTTTTTGCTTAACATCGAGTCCGCCACCCGCATGATTTGCCTCATGTACGAAATGGAAGGCAAGGTAAAGGTCATCGAGGATACTCAGACCTTTGGAAGTGGATTTCAAAAGCGCGAATTCGTGGTCACGTCGGAAGAGAAATTCCCGCAAGATCTAAAATTCGAATGCACGAAAGAAAAGATCGAGCTCTTGGAAAAAGTCCGGACCGGCGATCAGGTCAAGGTCAGCTTCAATATTCGCGGCAACGAGTACAAAGGTCGCTACTTCGTGAACCTGCAAGCATGGCGCATCGAAAACGGCGGCGGCGAAGTCTCTAACGATCTCGCAAACGTCACCAGCGAATCGAGTGAATCGAGCGGCGGCAATGCAGACGATCTCGAAGATTCGCCGTTCTAATCGATTTCACTTTTTAAAAACGCAAAACCCTCGCAATCAGCCGCGAGGGTTTTTTTACGCCTAAGAGGTAGGGCTGAGCGTCCCCGCTCCGCCGCATTGGCCGTTAACTTAACTGAATTCGGGTTAAAACCACGCGGCACCGCCACGTAGCTACGCGAGGGACTCGCGTGGAATTTGCGATTAGCCCAACTATTGATACTTAAATTAACGCGTAGGCACTCAGCCGCAGCGCATTGAATTCTTACGCGCCGCTTCGTCTTAATTGTAGGTCGTCTCGCTGAGGCGACATTCTCTCGTCCGTTGGCGGGTCAACGCCCCGCCCTACAATTTGCAGAGAAACGGAATTGAGGTGTCAGAAATAATCGCAGCCCCCCACCCACCCACGTTTTTCTAAACGCTTGCCCGTTTCCGCCTTTTTCCACAGACAACAGACATATGCTCGTTGATAAAAAAGTTGCCGTCATCACTGGAGCCGCCCGTGGCGTTGGACGCGCCACTGCCCTGAAATTGGCTCGTGCCGGTTGCAACGTCGTCATCAATTACCGCTCCTCCAAAGAGCACGCCTTGCAAACCGTAAAAGACATCGAGTCTTTCGGCGTTCGGGCCCTAGCGATTCAAGGAGACATCTGCGACGATCCCTTTTGCCGCGAACTCATGGAAACCGCTTTCAAGGAATTCGGCCGACTCGACATACTCGTCAATAACGCTGGAACCACAGTGTTCATTCCCCATGACGACCTTGAACAAGTTCAAGCCGAACACTGGGAGAACCTCTTTTCGACAAACGTCAAAGCCGTCTTCCAATGCACCCGTGCAGCTAGGCCCTGGATGGAGAAAAACGGCGACGGCGAAATCGTCAATGTCGGCAGCATCGCCGGCATTCGCGGAACCGGCAGCTCCATCCCCTATTCCGCCTCGAAAGGAGCCACCCATACGCTAACGCTGTCGCTAGCCCGAGTCTTAGGACCGCATATCCGGATGAATGCCATTGCCCCCGGGTTTATCGCCGGCGATTGGCTAGAAGAAGGACTTGGCGAATCTTTCGAAGCCGCCAAAAAAGCCCGCGAAGACAAAGCCATTCTCGGCAAAGTGTGCCAACCCGAAGACGTGGCCGATGCCATCGTATCGCTCATCACGGGCTCCGATCTCGTCACTGGACAAATCCTCGTCTGCGACGGCGGCGCTCTCCTCGGCGAATAATTCAAACCCTTCCCAAAAAATGAAAATTACCGTACTCGATGGATACGCCCTCAACCCAGGAGACCTTTCCTGGCAAGCATTCGAATCGCTCGGCGAGATAGAGGTTCACGATCGCGTCGAACTCAATGCCATCATCGAGGCCGCTCTCGAAGCAGACGTTTTGCTCACCAACAAAACGCCCCTTTCAGCGACTACCCTCGAAGCCTTGCCCAACCTCAAATACATCGGAGTCCTCGCCACCGGACACAACGTCGTCGACTCCATCGCCGCGCGTGCTCGTGGAATTCCCGTAACCAACGTACCCAGCTACGGACCCGAATCGGTAGCTCAAATGGCGATCGCTCATGTATTGAATATTTCGCGACAAGTCGCCCACCACGCCAGTACCGTACGCAACTTTCGTTGGGCTCAAAATCAAGATTTTTGCTACTGGGATTTTCCTCAGATCGAACTAACGGGCAAAACGCTCGGTATCATTGGCCTGGGTACCATCGGTCTAACAACCGCCAAAATCGCTCAAGCATTGGGCATGAAAATCCTCGCCAATCGCAAAAGTGACAAACCCATGCCCGAAGGCATCGAAAACGCATCGCTCGACCAAATTTTCGAGCAAAGCGATTTCATCAGCCTCCACTGTCCCCTTACCGAGGATAACGAAAAGTTAGTCAATAAAGAGCGCCTCGAGCAGATGAAATCGACCGCATTCCTCATCAATACCAGTCGCGGTCAATTAGTCGACGAAGACGCCCTTTTCCAAGCCCTCAAGGATCACCGCATCGCCGGAGCAGGACTAGACGTCCTCACTCAAGAACCTCCCGCATCCGACAACCCCCTATTCACGCTCGAGAACTGCCACATCACCCCGCACATCGCCTGGGCCACTCAAGCAGCCCGTCGCCGCCTTATGGAAACGGCCGCCCAAAACCTAGCATCATGGGCGCAAGGAACGCCGAACAACGTCGTAAACCCATAAGCCAAAGAATCCAACGCTTCATGAAAATCGACTCGCATCAGCATTTTTGGAAATACGACCCAATCGACTATCCCTGGATCGGACCCGAGCACCTCCCGATCAAACGCGACTTCTTTCCCTCAGACCTAGAACCTATACTCCAAAATACAGGCATCGAAGGCTGCATCGCCGTGCAAGCACGCCAAACCCTCGCGGAAACCGATTGGCTACTCGAACTTGCCGCGCAAAACGCATTCATCAAAGGAGTAGTGGCATGGCTCCCGCTCAGCGGTTCTCAGATCAATCAAGCCCTAGAACAATACGCCAACCAACCAAACCTCGTCGGCCTTCGCCACATCGTCCACGACGAACCTGACGACCAATTTATACTACGAGCGGATTTCAACGAAGGGATCAGCCAGCTAGCATCGCAAAACCTAGTCTACGACATTCTTATTTTTGAAAAGCACCTGCCCCAAACGATTGAGTTCGTCGACCGCCACCCTAATCTCCAATTCGTCGTCGACCACATCGCCAAACCGAAGATCCGTCCTGAAGTCTTCGACGAAGAATGGCAAACGAATCTCACCAAGCTCGCGCGCCGCGAAAACGTAAGCTGCAAACTCTCCGGCATGACCACGGAAGTCCACGGCCCCGTATGGGACCGGCAACTACTTGCTCCTTACTTTGAAACCGCGATAGAAGCCTTCGGCCCCGATCGACTCCTCTTCGGCTCCGACTGGCCCGTCTGCCTCCTCAAAACCGACTACTCAACCTGGATCGATACCGTAGCCGCGACGCTCACCCAACTCAGCAAGGACGAGCAAGCCGCGATATGGGGCCAAAATGCGCAACGAATCTACAATCTAGCTCCGTAGCTCAAACTAGCCAAAAATGGTGCCCGGGGGGGGACTTGAACCCCCACGTCCTTACGGACAACGGATTTTAAGTCCGCTGCGTCTACCGATTCCGCCACCCGGGCTTCAGGTTTAGGAAAGAGCGGGAAGAAAATAAGCCCATTG
>JBNMOQ010000360.1:0-4894 GCA_051275055.1 Candidatus Pelagisphaera sp. | reverse complement strand
CTCAAACTGCTGTTGACAGAACACAACAAGCATTCACCGAAGGAAGTTATTCCCTCAACAAACTCATAGAGTCCTACATCACCCAAGAATACAACCGCACCCCGAACATGGCAGAAGTCGGAATGCGTCTCAAAGTCGATCCCAGGACGATCAAGAAATACCTTAGCCAATAAGCTTAAGGAAGCGCTCGATCGCCGCGCGAGCAGAGTGCCCAAAGCAGTTGATCCCGCTCAGAGATCAATGGCCGCCCGGAGATCGGTCGCTACCAAAGCAGCAACGCCCCCTTACGTGAACAACTTGAGAACTAAATAAGGAACCAAGTTGAAAACCAAAATGATGATTTTGTAATGAGCGAAATATTCGAAATATGCTCGTGCCAAATCATCTTCGCTTAGGCCAAACAGCTTCCCGTGTAAGCGCATTACCGGAGCGCGAAACGCCATCACCGCAAGTGCCGCGACAAGTAACATTACTCCATTAACCACCAGGCACCATCCCATGAATGTGGTAATCATTTCTAGCGTCATCATAACAACCTCCTTTTCTCGTTAAACGATCCAGAAAGCGCGGATTCGAAAACCGTTTTCAAAACGCGCCCTCTCGACTCGCCTAAAACCGTAACAGTCACGACGAATTCCTCAACGGAAAACGATACTCTCAGAGTAACTATAAGCCCCCATATCAAACCTCATTCCAAAACCTTCAGCCTTCAACCTTATTCCTTATTCCTTATTCCTTATTCCTATGCCACTAAAGGATCGAGGCGATAGCAGTCTTCCTCATCCAACTGATGAGCGGATTCACGGCAAGCCTTCCATTACCTCGGTCGCCGTTATCGAAAACCGCCGAGTCATCTCCAGGTGCAAAATAGCGGCTTTGGTTTGAACGAGGCTATTAACGGTTTCAAACGACTCCATTCCAGTAGTGCAGTCGCGAATCAAGGTCACCTTATATCCGCGATTATGCATATGAGTCATGCCGTAATCATTCAACATGATGCAATGGTTTGTATTGAATCCTAGATACAGCAGGAAAAGAATGCCTTTCTGTTTGCAGTATCGATGTAACTCCTCCCCGTTCGCGACAACGGTTTCTCCAGCGACAGGTTCCAACAGCGGATGAAAACAACGCTCCAAACGACGCTCCTCCAACCAGGTCTGCCGCGGCTCGAACGGGTAATCATATTTGGAAAACGCTCCAGCGCTTCCAACAAAATCCTTAGGTGGCCAATCGCAATCGAGAACCGGCCACTCAAGTTCACTCTCATCCACTAACCTTGCCCATTGAGGGTGCTCTACCGCAACCTGTACACCAGGGGCATGGACAATCTGCAATCCAGACGTCCGGCATTTCTTCAATAAAGGGCAAATTTCATCTTCCGAAATACGATTTATTCGCTCCTGGGTTTCCACCAGATAATGAAACGCCCACGTATCCAAAGCGACAACGGCTACTTGCTCCAACGGGATCTCCCAATCGAGCGTATCGTATCCAGTATTTGCCTCGCTCCACTCAATGCCTAGATCGACATGCCAGCGATAATAGCGAGGGTTAATCCTAAATATACTCATCAGTTTAAAGTTCCTCTGCTTACCATTCTATTTCTTTTTTCCTATCGCGTGCCACTCCAAAGGATCCAGGCGATAGTAGTCTTTCAATTCCTGATACAATAGAGGATGCTTTTTGTTCATTTGGCGCGGCTTTTCGAAGAACGACTCGGTCGCCACTGCAAAGAACTCCGCGATATTCGTCGCTCCGTAGTGATCCATAACTGATTTCTTTCGACGCTCCGCGCGATCGACCAATTTCACATATCCATTTCCCAGCACTTCTCCCCAAGTATGGTAAGCCTGCGGTTCCTCCAGGAAAGGAACGCCATCAGTCCGCCCATCCTCTTGATCCAGCTGATGAGCGAATTCATGGAAAGTCACATTGCGACCATCGTATATATTTCGCGCTCCGCGGGCCACCGAATCCCAAGCCAGAACAACCGTACCATTGCTCCATGACTCGCCGAGTCGATACACCAATTCGCTAGTGACCACGCCTCCTTCGTTAACACGCTGTTCCTTCGAACCAAAGGTACTCGGATAGATCAAGACCGACTTTAAGTTCGGATAAGGTTCACCTTCATGGTTCACGATTAACATGCATGCTTGCCCCGCGACCGACAGGATCATCTCGTCCGTCAGCTCAAGTCCGCCACACCCTTCGAAGTAGGTCGTCGCAACGAAACGAGCAATTTTCTCATGGACGCGAATCCTCAACTCGTCATTAAATATCGAATACAAAGGCAAGTGCTCTTGCAAGATTGCCTTCCACTCCTCCTTGAACACAACTTCAACCGGTTCTTCGTTCCCGAACAAAGCCTTCAATTTCTCCCAAATCAGATCCATAATTCAAATTCCCAATTCAGCCCAACAACCGCAACTCATAAAGATACTTCGGCCGAATCAGGTAGGGCGGCATCGCCGAGGCCGCAGCAAAACCTAAAACCCAAACTCCGCCAACACCGGATTAACTGCGCCCCGCAATTCCTCAACCAACTCCGGATCCATAAACCGATAGTTATCCTCAATATCCAAAACACGCGTTTCCACATACTCCATCGCTTCGGGGAAAGCCGCCTTCAACCGCTGCCTATGTTTATTCTCCATGACCAACACCAGATCCGCCCATTTTATATCCAACGCGAAAACTCGCCTCCTCGCCTTTGAACTCGTCCCAGCTGATCGAGCTTCGATCCGAGCGTTTCGCCCATACACCCGCTCCGCAGTTGGACTCCTCCATTGGTTCATCGAGCAAACAAACAACACCTTCAATAGGTCGTCCTTTCGATGCGTTTTTCGATCCTCCATAATTTCGATTCACACAACGCAAAACAGCTCGACCATGCAAGGTCGAGCTGCGCTTCGAAAAAATAAAGGACCCTCGGTGCAACCGTCTTCGTTCTTCGAACTACGCCGAGTCAATAGCTCTCGACTTCGTCGACTGACGCTTCGCGCCAGCGAGGTATTTTGAGAGATTAAGAATACGAGTCGTGACGCCTCGTACCCCCTTAGCTCAAAAAACATTGAAAGTGGAGCAAGGGTTCCGAACTTGCTTTAAAGGCAGAAGCAACAGTCTTCGCCCACAAGGGGCTACGGGGTATTGGACCCAATGGGAATAAAATAACACGTATCCTAACTACGAATATCGCTTGGCGATAAATCCTATCAGATCATTCAGGAATCGATTCGTGCAAGTGTATGAGATTACCATTGGCATCGCGCGTTACTGGAGCACCTCCTCCGGGAGCTCGACCAGGACGACCGCCAGCCCTTCCTGCACCGCCACCAGCCCTTGGGCCACCGGCTCCGCCGGCTCGTGGACCTGCTGCCACTCGATCTCCAGCACCAGGACGACCCGCAGTTGCGGCATCACCGCCGCGGCCACCTGGACCACCAGGTCTACCGCCACCGCCAGCTCTCGCTCCTCGAGGAGCGCGATAAGGGGCATTGGCAATCATTTCAGCCATAAAACTATTCTTAGCGAGCATCGCTTTCACAACGTCTGGATGCGCTTTCGACACATCCGCCGTTTCGTTTGGATCATCGTATATCTTAAAAAGCTCAACCGTTTCTGGGGGACTATCAGGGGTGTTTTTATTGATGTTAGAATGGACGAGCTTGTATTCGCCAGAGTGTACAGAATAGGCAGAACTATTTCCAATCAACATATCCGTTTTCCGACTACGAGCCTTGCCCGATTGAAGCGTATCCCAAAGACTTTCGCCATCGAATGGCATATTCAGTTTCGTCGGAATATCCAATGCCTCGACCAATGTTGGGAATAAATCGTAAACCACCATCGGTTGCTCGCTTCTCACTCCCGCGGGGATTTTACCGGGCCAACGAAAAGCTGCTGGCATGCGCGTCCCCCCTTCATACACGGCACCCTTACGTCCACGAAAATCTCCATTGTCCGCTCCTTGTGCTCCACCGTTATCCGAGAAGAACAAAACTAGCGTATTGTTGCGAATACCCTCATCATCGACCGCCTGAAGAATATTGCCGATCGCTACGTCCAAAACCTCCACCATCGCGCAATATATGCGACGTTCCTCGTTCTCTATGTGTGCATATTTGTCGACGTATTCTTGAGGCGCCTGCAGCGGCGTATGGGGCGCAGTGAATGCCACGTATGAAAAGAACGGCTTAGAAGGATCGCGATCCCGAATCAAGCGACTGATTTCATTTCCAAACAAATCCGTCGCGTAGCCATTCTCGTGAACCGTCTTTCCATCGCGGCCCCAATCCTTTACTTCGCCTCGACTATGCGTCCAGTAATCCGGTCCCGCGTTCAGCGAACCGTACGTGTGGTCGAACCCACGGTTAATTGGAAAATCTCGCTGGGTATCCCTCCCTAGATGCCATTTACCGGCAGTCATCGTCATATAACCGGCGTCTTTGAAAGCCTGATTCATCAATTGCGGTTCGTGGCCCAAGTTCTGGCTAGGAGCGAAAATTCCGTGCCGCATCGAAATGTGTCCGGTCAACAAGGACGTACGCGTCGGCGTGCAAATCGGATAGGCATAAAACCGATTCATCTCAAGCCCTTCCTCTACAAGCTTATCGAGATTCGGCGTAGCCATCTCCCCACCATGATACCCCACGTCTCCCCAACCTTGGTCGTCAGCAACGAGGATCAGAACATTCGGCTTCGTATTCGCAGCCGACGCCGATGGAGCGGCAAGAAACAAGCCTCCCATCGCAACAAACAAGAAGACTGCCGTCACCCCACCGAGAATTCGATTTCTGACAGTTCGAAACACTGCCAAAGTGTTTTTAAGAAAGACGCAGTTAGGCAAGGAATAGATCATAGAGCATTAATGTGGTTAATGGTTCGTTAGGGG
>JBNMOQ010000359.1:0-4898 GCA_051275055.1 Candidatus Pelagisphaera sp. | reverse complement strand
CTATGTAGGGCTGTCGCTTGCGACATGCCGCGTAGTTAGAGAAGGATCCTCCATCGCGGCACGGCGCAAGCGTCGGCCCTATGATTTGCGACCAATTGTGGGAGACCGACCGCGACTTAACCGTTAAATTAATTCCTCTTGGCAAAATTCATACTAGGAAAATGCATCTACTTGATCGCCGTTTATTTAATGGCGAGCGGAGCAT
The DNA here is from genome assembly GCA_051275055.1 of Candidatus Pelagisphaera sp. GTDB lineage: Bacteria > Verrucomicrobiota > Verrucomicrobiia > Opitutales > Opitutaceae > Pelagisphaera. The sequence continues at coordinate 4,693 of JBNMOQ010000359.1, read as the reverse complement.
TGTTTTTTGCGATGAAGGCGATTCCAGAGGATCCGATAGAACTGAAATTCGAAAAATTTCCCGATCCCGAACAAATAGCCATTGAACGCGAGCGGATGGGCTTGAATCGGTCGTGGTTGTATCAATACGGGCTTTTTCACAGCAAATTTCTGACTGGCAATTGGGAGCGTAGTTTGCAGACGGGACGCTTGGCGACGGATGATGTGAAGCTGTTTTTTCCGGCGACGCTGGAGCTTAGTCTGGTAGCGATGATTCTTGGGGTTCTCTTCGGTTCGAGTGCAGCTTTGTTCGCTCGAGTCAGCCCGAATAGATGGAGTAAGAGTATTGCGATGTCTTTTGGCACGATTGGACTTACGGTACCCATTTTTTGGATTGGTTTGCTGGCCCTTGTTGTGGGATCGCTATGGTTGGGGATATTTCCTATGGGCGGCCGTTTCGATCTTGCGACATTTCCACCTCCAGATCGTACGGGTTTTTTACTGATCGATAGTTTGTTAGCAATGGATGGTCAATCGTTTGGGATGACGGTTCGATATCTGACTTTGCCCGCTCTGTGCTTGGCTGTTTTTCCTGCGGCGAATGTATCTTCGATTCTGTATGCTCGATTAAATGAGCCAGAGGTGAACGCCTTGTATACTGCTTTGAGAGCCAGGGGATTCGGACCGATTCGAATTGTTTTCAGACATTTGACGCGCGTAGCGGGTGCTCCGGTGATTACAGTTATCGGGACATCGATCGGAGCATTGCTCGGCGGGGCGTTCTTGACGGAGACAGTTTTTTCGTGGCCGGGAATTGGACGTTATGTGGTGACGGCTATTATCGACCGCGACCTATTTGTCGCTCAGTATATTTTGCTCATGTTGATCATGCTCGTCTTTGGCGTCGCATTTCTTTCGGACATCGTCGCTCGCTGGTTAGATGTGGTCAGCGAATCTAAAGAAGGAGGTAAGGGATGATTCAAGCACTGAGACGTAATGCGGGACCGATCGGGCTCTTGGTCTTCTGTATGCTTGGATTCGCGCTAACGCCGTTTGATCCCTATGGGCAGCTCTTTTTGGAGAAAGCCGAAGGAGGCTTCAGTTGGACGCATTTATTCGGTGTCGATGAATTGGGACAGGATGTTACGAGCCGTGTTTGGCGTGGTTCGGCGAATACAATTAGCTACGCATTGTTGGCGAGTTTCGGGACCTTGGTATTGTCGAGTGCTTTACTAGCGATGGAGCGAAAGGGGGGAGCGACTGTTTCGAAATTGATACTGGCGATGGTGTCTCTGGGCATTGCAGTTCCGGTGATGTTTCTGGGGCTGCTTTTTATGATTTTTATGGATCGATCCCCTTCGACGCTATCGATCGCGATCGCGATTGCGGGAGTGCCGTTGGCGTTTCGGCAATTACGAGTATTGTGGATCGAACAGAATGCCGCAATGCATGTCGAAGCGAGTCGGGCGATCGGTGGCGGTAAGCGTCATCTTTTCTTTTTCAGTCTATTGCCGAATATTCGTCCGCAGCTGGTCGAAATATGGAAACTCGTATTTGCAATCGCGATACTGGAATTGAGCGCGTTAACCTTCCTGGGCCTCGCCGGCGATCCAAACTGGGCGGAGCTCGGTACACTTTTGCACAAGCACCAGAAACACCTCCTGCAGCAACCTTTGCTGGTGATCTGGCCAGGCGTGACCCTGTGCGGAATTCTTTGGACGATCCGAAGAATCCGAGTGGAGTAGGTTGCGAGCATCCGAAAATGTCTTATCCTTTTAAATTACAACGTTGTAATCTATAAGGTTGAGTCAATGCGTTGGAGTGAATGGCTTAGTTACCGGCAATGAAGGTTTCAGGTCTCTGAGGAATTTGAATCTACCTGATTCGTTTTTTCTTCCCGTTTATGAGGCGTCGTTGTTTTGTAAGAAGCGATCTGAAATGGAACAGGAATGATGATGAAGGAGTTTAGAGCGAATGAAGAAGTTGGTTATCGAGGTAGGATCGCTCCGACTCCGACTGGCTTTATGCACTTGGGGCATGCGAGGACCTTTCTCAAAGCGCAGGAGCGTGCAAAAGACGCAGGAGGATCGTTGTTGCTGCGGGTAGAGGATTTGGACCGTGAGCGCTGCAAGGAGGAGTTTACGGGAGCGTTGATCGAAGATTTGCGCTGGGCTGGCTTGGACTGGGAGGAAGGGCCAGACGTAGGGGGAGATTGCGGTCCTTATACTCAAAGCAAGCGAGGCGAGGTGTTTCGAAATACTTGGAATTCCCTGCGGGCGAATGGGAGTATCTTCCCTTGTCGGTGTTCGCGAAAGGACGTTCAGGCTGCGGTAACGGCTCCCCATGAGTCGGGTGTTGAATTGATATATCCAGGAATATGTCGCGATTGGAGTCCGGATTTCGATTCGGAAGAATCGGCTGAAGCCGTCAATTGGCGATTTAGAGTTCCGGATGGCGAAACAATCGAATTCGTCGATGAAAACCTGGGACTTCAGCGGTTTGTCGCGGGGCGTGACTTCGGCGATTTCCTTGTGTGGCGCAAGGATGGGATTCCTTCTTATGAGTTGGCCGTTGTGGCTGACGATATTGCGATGGGTATTACGGAAGTGGTTCGCGGGGAGGATCTGCTTTTGTCTACAGCTCGTCAGATTTTGCTGTATCGATCGCTTGGTTGCGCACCGCCAACGTATTTTCACTGCCCTTTGGTTTTAGATGAATCGGGCAGGCGGCTTGCCAAACGACATCAGTCTCTAGGTTTGCGTGAACTACGTCGCCGCGGGGCTGATTTGGCGGCCTTGCTTGGAGGCTGATTTTAGCTCTACTTGGTTAAATGTCGATTAAGCGCCTACCATTTAGCTTATCTAACTAAGTAGAGTTAGAGGTTGTTGTATAAGTCAGTTTAGGAGCGGGACTGCTCGCTATAATTAGGTAGCGAAGCATCTTCGACTTATTTAACAATTTCTTAGTTCGAAACTGAAGAGATGAGCTCTATACTGTAATCGTAGATAGCGAAATTCAGATCTCGAGGATCTGCTCCAACTTGAATAGGCGATTGGGGACTATACGCTCTTAATGTGTTTTCTCCCGCTTTGAGCGTAAACGATGCTGTTTGAATTTCAGCGTATCCACCAGAGCTTTGGTATTGCCATACGGTTTCGCCATTCACTTCGAGTTTTATTTCTCTTGGGTCGATGGTTTTAGGAATGAAGGATAGCGTGGCGTTGACATCTTGATCGCCTGGTATCCGAAAACTCATTTCACCAGAACCGCTTGACCATCTCCAATAGCGTTTTTGGTCGCCTTGGTAGATGTACCAGCCGTTTTGAAATTGGAGCGTTTCGAATTCGTTCGTAGTAGCATCGTATGCGAAATTCGTTTTACCTTCTGTATCGAATTGTTCTGGAACGGTTGGTGGTTGCATCGAAAAAAGACCGACAATCGATAGCGAATTTGCGCAAATGAGAATGGGGACAAGGGCTGTTTTACGCGAGAAGAGGAGATTGAATGCGAACGTCATCGGCAATAGAATGCGAGGAACCGCTTCGATGTTTTCCCAGACTGCATCGCCAAGTACGAGCATTAGAACAGCAAAAGTGACGCCAACTCTCCACCAAGCTTGGTTAGGCTTTGGACGAAAAAGCAGGTAAGCAGCTTGAGTCAGCAAACTGGCAAACATAGCGAATTGAATAAATATTTTTGCTGGAAACCCAGTTTCGCCACCCTTTTTAAGAATTTCTAACGCAGCCGAGAAAAAGCCAACGAAAGGTAACGTGAGGTTTCCATTTCCGATGATTCCCGATACCCCGGCACTATTGGAGCTCTGGATATATAAAAACCAAAATAAGAGCGGTAGTGTCGCTAGGAATACTTGTAGGATGAGGTTTGTCTTTGTTTTCGAGCTTTTGGAATCGGAGTTCCATAAGGCTGCTATGGCGAGCAGATTGGTTTCTTTGCCCAATCCAGCCAATCCAAGGATCGCTGTGCCTAACCAGCGTCGGTTGGCTTCAATGAAAGCGATTCCTAAAGCGATTATGAACAGGCTAGGTCCGTCGAGGAGGGCTTTGTTGAAACTGTAGGCGAGACCAGCCGTGAAGAAACAAAACAGAAAGCGCAGGGTGTTTTGCCAGTTGTGAGGCGGAAGCCATCGGAGTAGAAGGATAGCGGTAAATAGCCAGAACAGCGCATTCTGAACTCCGTAAGCTTGGATGATCCAGTAAGGTTCGCCGAATCCTAATACCCAGGCTGTCCATGAAAAAAGGATACGCCGTGCGTGGTATCCGTGATTGTCGAGGGCCTTTTGGATTTCCGGACTATTGGCCTTGGGCTGGAGAGCAAGCTGGGCATAATATTGTCCGTCATCTCCTGTGTCGTCTGGAAAAATGTAATGAGAAGTTTCTTTGAGCGATTCCAGCGATTGTTCGTGATTTTGTTGGCTGAACATCGGCAGAGCGCTGTAGCCGAAATTAGAATGATGGTATTGGTAGACCTTGAATAGCAGGAAGACGAAAGCCAATATGTAGAGCGACTTGTAGAGCAGTCGGAGCATGCTTGCTTGTAATGGAGTGGATTTGAATGAATCTATCATGCGTCTTCGGCTTTTAGCTCGAATTCGGGAAGAGCGTCGTGGGTCTTTAAAGTGGTCATTGCGATCGTTTCTGCTTTGCGCATGGAGGCTCGATCCTCGTCTTCGATGTCGTCGAATCCGCACAGATGTA
>JBNMOQ010000358.1:0-4898 GCA_051275055.1 Candidatus Pelagisphaera sp. | reverse complement strand
CGCATAGCGAATCAGCCCGTAGGGGAGCTGCTAGGAGGGATTCGGCGCAAGCAGATTCCCCTCTATATAGCAAACAACCACCGCACCCACGGTCCCGAAGAATCTCTCAAACGCATTGTCGAATCCGTCGAGAGCATCGATGCGAAAGCAGTGAAGTTCAAACTAGGCGGGCGCATGAAAGTGATCGACGAAGTGCCTCACCGCACCGAGCGCCTCATTCCTATGGTAGCCGACGCCCTCGGCGACCGCTGCACCTTGTACGCCGATGCCAATAGTTCCTACGTCAGCACCGACAGAGCGATCGCCATCGGACGTCTTCTCCAGAAGAACGGATTTTCCTTCTACGAAGAGCCCTGCCCCTTCGACTATTTAGAAGAAACTAAAAGAGTGGCCGATGCCCTGGAGATTCCGATTGCTTGGGGCGAGCAAGAAAGCAGTCAGTGGCGCTTCAAGTGGATGATAGAAAATAGCGGGGTCCAAATTCCGCAACCCGACATCATCTACTACGGCGGTTTAATTCGATCCCTCCGAATTGCCAAAATGGCAGAGGAGCGCGGCCTGGATTGCACGCCTCATATTTCAGGAGGCGGTCTGGGATTCATCTACATGGCGATCTACGCATCCTGCTGTCCCAATCCCGGTCCCTTTCAGGAATACAAGGGCGTCAATCGCCGCTTTCCTTGGGAGAGCCCTGGCGTCGATTTCAAGATCGAAAAGGGTGTCATGCCAGCCCCGATTGGACCGGGAATCGGCGTTGATATCGATCCCGACTTCCTTGAAGGAGCCCGATCAGTCCACATCTAGCCGATCGTCCGAAATTGATCGTGGTCGGATCACACACGCGATCTCCCTTTGCCGATAGCGGCTATGCATACCTACGTGAAATGGAGTTACTGGTTGATGCTGGAATGACTCCTCTCGAAGTGATTACAGCAGCTACGAAAAACGGCGCTGAGTTCTTTGGCATCGAAGACCGGCTTGGCACCATCGAAGCCGGCAAAATGGCGGATCTGATATTGATCGAAGGTGAGCCTGACAAGGACATCGGTAATATGCGAAATGTCAGAAGCGTTATATTGAACGGGCGACTTGTTTACGAAAAAAATTAAAAGAGGAAACTTGAGAAATCGAATTGAAGCGAAGCTTGGCTCAACGAAGACGACCAAACGAAGAAGGATGCGGCATTCCTTCGCATGAGCAAAGGATGGATCATCGGAACCATTGTACCGAACGAAGAGACACATTCATTTCCTATCAGCAACACCTGACTGAAATTCCCCAGCATACAGCTACATCCGCTACGACGATGGCTCCGAGGAATTGTATGACCACCGCAAAGACCAATGCGAACGACATAACCTAGCGTCCAACCCGGAACACCGCGGCCTTATCGAGGAACTCAGCCATTGGATCCCCAAACAAACGCCGCCATTCCTCCAGGAAGCAGGGGTTCGGGCACGCCGCTCTATAAGGAATTCGAGAAACTAGATTTCTTGGTTCTTATTACAAGTTGCTTGTTTCTAGCTATAAGCATCGAGTACCCAGCTTTTATAGATTCGCCTCCAGCAGATGGAATGGTCAGGGTCGCCAAGGGCGACATAGGTGTCGCTGCCGCGACAACAGGTTTCTCTATTTTCGGGCCAGTTCGACTCTCTTAAAACCTTATCGGCATTAGCCGACCTGTATCCGCAAAGCGGATCCTGACAATTAGATTTCAGTCGATTTACTAAATATTTAGGTTAAGACTCGGCGAGTTCTGCGGCTATTCTAAAACTCCATCTGTTTTCAACCGCGATTAGCTGAATGCTGATTGGGTCGCACAAATTGGTCGCTTCTATTTCTCTAAAAAACCTTTATATCTAAGCCAATCTTCCATCCGGTCGGTCCAGGAGGTCACGGGCTGTTCCGTGCGACGGAGTCCGTATCCGTGTCCTCCTTCGCTGTATATATGCATCTCGGTTGATACGTTCGCCTTCTTAAGCGCGATATAAAGCTCAGCCATGTTAATCGAACGATCTTTATCATCGTGCGCGATTACCATGAAGACCGGCGGACAGGCTTCAGACAGGTCTGCCCCTTCCGGCATCCAACCGGCGTAAATCGGCGCCGCAAAGGCGGGTCGAAAATCATGGTCATCGTGTTTATCCACTGATTCGTATAAACGTTCGGAAACCAAAGCCGTATACGTGACGGACGTTCCTCCGGCAGAAAAACCCATGATGCCGATACGATCCGGATCGATGCCCAATTCATCAGCTCGAGACCTCACGAGACTCATGGCCCGTTGACCATCCTGAGCAGCAGCGAGCCAAGGCTTGTCCGGATTGCGAGCCCTACCTGGTACCCGGTATTTGAGTACAATCGCTGTCATTCCAATCGAGGTCGCCCAATCGGCCACTTCCGTACCTTCCAAATCTAAGGCAAGAATCGTGTGGCCGCCGCCCGGGGCGATAATGACCGAAGATCCTGTATCGATCTTCGAATCGGGTCTGTAGATCGTAAGCGTCGGAACGGAGACATTTTGCAAACGGATCAGTCGTTTGCCCGCTACCAAATTGTCGCTGTCTTTAGTTCGATCCGATTCGGGTGGCAGGGTTTCAATTTCACCAGGAGCCTCACCGGGCCAGAGATTCCAGGTGATCTGCTCAGCCGCTGATACCGCATTAGCTGACGTCCAAAGAAAAAGGAGGAACGAGATCGGGAGGTATTTCATATGACTATGCTTCCCCCGGGACAATCCCCGAGGTATTCAAAAGGTAGCGGCCGATCTCCGAGTGGCCATATAATTCTCAACATGGCTGATCCCCCCGTATCAAATCGAGACAATGCGCGCTGTGAGGCAACGATCCGAATAATAGGCTTATTTGATTGGCATTCTGGCTATGCCACCTTCAATCACTGCATCTCAATAAATTACTCTATGAACTACTCTCATTTCCGATCCCTTTGGGTTTCCTTGCTCCTCATTGTCTCAGTCTTTTGCCCGACAATGACCCAAGCGGAGCATCATCAACCCAATATTATTTTCATTCTGGTTGACGACCTGGGCTGGGGAGACCTTGGCGTCTTTTATCAGAACGACCGCAAGCAGGGCCGCAAACATGCTACGCCGAAACTTGATCAGTTTGCCGCAGAGGGTATGCAATTGCGCCAGCACTATTGCCCAGCGCCGGTCTGCGCTCCATCTCGCGCATCTCTTCTTTCAGGACGACACCAGGGACATGAGCCTATTCGGGATAACCAATTTGATAAAGCCCTAGCCGACTCCCACAATTTGGGGACCGTTCTCAAACAAGCGGGTTACCGCACCGCCATGGTCGGCAAATATGGCCTGCCTGGAGGGGATCGTGAAAAGTACGATATGGACCAATGGGTAGCCTATCCCACTCTTCGTGGATTCGACGAATTTTTCGGCTACGTTAAACACCGCGATGGCCACACCCAATACCCGGGCGACGACTACCCGCGGGGCGACTCGGAGCTACACCGCACAGGTAAACCCGTCTTTCACAACGACCAACGCCTGGATAAGGAATTGGCTGGTTCTTACACTACGGACTTGTTCACCGCATATGCCAAGAAATGGATCGTAGAACACAGAGAGACGAATCCTCAGCAACCCTTCTTCATGTATTTGGCGCACAGCACTCCTCACGCTGCCTTGCACGTTCCTTCCACACCGTACCCAGAAGGTGGAGGCATAAATGGTGGAATGCAATGGATCGGCGAAGCCGGAAAAATGATCAATACCATCGGGGATACAATCGATTCCTGGATTCACCCTGACTATGCCAATCAGGACTGGGCTGAGCAGGAGAAGCGCTTCGCCACCATGGTACGCCGGATTGACTCTTCGGTCGCTGATGTCATTCAAACCCTGAAGGATCTCGGTATCGATAACGATACACTGGTCGTATTTACGAGCGACAATGGTCCGCATCGCGAAAGTTACATCGAGGGCCTTTCCTACAATGCCAGCTCCTTTGATTCTTTCGGCCCATTCCACGGCATCAAACGCGATGTATTGGAAGGAGGAATACGCATGCCAACTCTTGTTCGTTGGCCCGGAAGCATTCCAGCGCAATCCATCAACTCCACCCCTTCCCAATTTCATGACTGGCTACCCACTCTGGCCAATGTATCGGGGTTAGCTGCGCCTGCTATTTCAGATGGCGTCTCCCTGCTCCCTTTTCTATCTGGCGAAGGCACAGCTCGTGAAAGTACTGTATACGTGGAGTACCTGAACAGCCGCAACACCCCCACTTATGCTGAATTTGACCCGTATCACCAGGATCGAGTGCGCCAGCAAATGCAGGTTGTATTCGTTGATGGATACAAAGGAATCCGTACAGGCATTGAAAGCCACGCGGATGATTTCATGATTTTCGATGTCGACAATGACGTGCGTGAAAGTATGGATCTTTCAGGAAGCAATGAGTACTTCACCAGGCTCCAACAGCGAATGAAGGATCGAGTGCTACGAATTCGTCGTCCAAGTGAAAGTGCTCCTCGTCCTTACGACAGTGCTCCCATCCCCGGAATCGACACAGATAGAAATATTGAGCGTGTAGGATGGAAAATCTACCAAGGCCCCTTTAACTGGGTTCCTCAAACCTTTGGCCTCGAAGGTGCAAAAGGTGGATCATCACCCAATATAGATGTTTCCAAACTGAATATCGGAAAAGGAGGAGCAGCAGAGTTCAAGGGCTTCGTAACCATTGAAGCTTCTGGAGAATACCAATTCAACGTCGAGTCGGATGGAGGGGCTATTCTTCGTCTGCACGATACGGTAGTAGTCGACAATGAATCGGTTGCAAATGGCATCCGCGCAACCCAAGGAAAGGCGCTTTTAGAAAAAGGGACGCATCCATACACCTTAACCTATCTTCGAGGCTCGG
>JBNMOQ010000357.1:0-4910 GCA_051275055.1 Candidatus Pelagisphaera sp. | reverse complement strand
TCGAAGGTATGCAGTTCGACAAGGGTTACCTTTCTCCTTACTTCGTGACCGATAGCGAGTCGATGGAAGTGTCTTTGGAAGATGCATACATCCTCATTCACGAAAAGAAGATCAGCGCTCTTAATGATCTGCTTCCTCTTCTCCAAGGTGTTGCGAAGTCTGGAAAGCCATTCCTCATCATCGCTGAAGATATCGAAGGCGAAGCATTGGCTGCTTTAGTAGTTAACAAGATCCGCGGCACGTTGAATGTCTGCGCGGTTAAGGCTCCTGGTTTCGGCGATCGTCGCAAAGCGATGCTCGAAGATATCGCGATCCTAACTGGCGCTCGTTGCATCACTGAAGATCTCGGCATCAAGCTTGAGAACGTTGAAATCGGCGATCTCGGACAAGCAAAGAGCATTAAGATCGACAAGGAAAACACGACTATTGTCGAAGGCGGAGGATCTGCAAACGACATCCAAGGTCGCGTTAAGCAAATCCGCCGTCAGATCGAAGAAACATCTTCGGACTACGATCGCGAAAAGCTACAAGAACGTCTCGCTAAGCTTGCTGGCGGCGTTGCAGTAATTAGCGTTGGCGCGGCGACTGAGCCGGAAATGAAGGAAAAGAAGGCTCGTGTTGAAGATGCATTGCATGCGACTCGCGCTGCGGTTGAAGAAGGTATCGTCCCTGGTGGCGGTGTTGCTTTGATTCGCGCGGCTCAAGCGATCGATTCTCTCACTCTCGAAGGCGACGAAGCAATCGGAGCGCAGATCATCAAGATCGCCGTTGCGGGTCCAATTCGTCAGCTCTGCCAAAACGCAGGCGTTGAAGGTTCCGTTGTCGTTAAGGAAATCCTCGCTAGCGAAGGAAACATTGGATACAACGTTGCGACTGATGTATATGAAGACTTGCTCAAAGCAGGCGTTGTTGACCCAACTAAGGTTACGCGTTCCGCTCTTCAGAATGCAGCTTCGATCGCCGGTCTGCTTCTCACTACCGAGTGTATGATCACCGATATTCCTGAAAAGGAAGCAGCTTCTGCTGGCGGTGGACATGACCACGGTGGTGGCATGGGCGGCATGGGCGGCATGATGTAGTCTGTTTCTCAAACACCGTTTGAAAATTTCAAGCGACCCTCGTGAGAGGGTCGCTTTTTTGTGTCTGGAATGTTCGTCGGAAGCTGGAGTACTTACGAATTTGCCTAGAAAACGGAGCTTTTCTCTCGATTGGCGGTCATAATATCAATTAGTTGACGATCTAGAACGTTTTCCTGTGGGAGGGAGCAAGTAAAGTCGGCTTGAAAAAAAGGGGAGAAATGATGGAAGAGATCCTAGTAATAGATGATGAGCCAATGATTCGATCTATGATGAAGATGGCGTTAGCCGAAATGGGATACGTGGTTACTGGAGCAAAGTCCGTCGAAGAGGCTTTGAGTATTTACAAAAAAGATACGTTTCGATTTAGCGCTTTGGTAACTGACTTCAACTTGGAAGACGGTACTGGATTGGATATTGTAAATTCGGTAAGGGGTAATGAAAAATCCACACCGGTAATACTCATGACCGGAAGCGTGAGGATTTCGTCTCGGGATAGTTATCGTGCCGGGTTTTCTGCATTCTTCCATAAGCCATTTAGCTGTGTTGAAGTTGGCCACGAAATCGATCATCTTCTCGGGAAAGCGAGCTAACTCTTGTAATTGATCAATCAGTTGTATTCGGCTGTTGGATTTGAGTATTTTTTTTCGGCTCTTAAACTGCGATATACGGAAGACGTTACATTATTTCCTTTGGATAAATGCCTAGAAGCTTGCTTCGTTGCTGAAATTGGTAGCGGCCGACCTCCGAGCGGCCACTGAACGACGAAGTAGTGCAGCAACCTTTAGAACAATGACCGCTCGGAGATCGGTCGCTACCTTTAAATTACCTCGGGTCTTGCCCCGGGGATTCCCTATTTTGGACGTGATTTATTTTGGAATAGGAGTAACAATCCGGCCATATGAAAATACTCCGATTTCTTACCCTGGCTTTCTTGCTATTAAATAGCTTTGCCTGTGCCCAAAAAGCAGCTCCGGCGTTGAAGCCTTCGGGCGATACGCACATCGCCATCCCAAGTTCGGCCTTTGGTAAGGAATATTTGTTGTCGACTTCTGTTATCCCTCAAGCGGGAGCAGCGACGGGAACGGGATTGGCTGGTCGGATCGTGATCTTCGAAGCTTATGAGAATGAGGTGGATCTCTATGAATCGACTCGGGGTCAGGTAGTGACGGATGATCTTCCAGCCCGTCGATTATTGGCTACGTTTCCCGTTATTTCCAAAAGCGGCAACGAAACGGTGATCGATTTTAATCAAGGAATGCGGCGATTGCTTTTTCAAGGATGGTATTCGGTTAGCAAGCGTTTCGACTCGGGTGTGTTCGAGCGTACAGCAGAATTGCCGCAAGCGCGTGTCTTTGGTGTAGAATCAAAGGATGGGCGATTGGTAGTTCGGCAGACGGTTCAAGCGCGAAACCGGGCGAGAGATCAAAATCGTGAAACGCGACTTGAGCTTCGGTATTTTATCTCTCCATACGTCGAAAGCGATTTCGAAGCGAAGGAAATGAATCCGGCTGAGACCCGGTATGCTCGTTTCTGGGAGACGCAGCCGCAGCTTGAAATATCCAGTGGCCGTCAGACTGTTAAGATGGGTCGATTTGATGATTCGAAACCCATCGTATTTCATTACAGTGCAAATACTCCAGAGGCGTACCAAGATGCTGTGAAGGAAGGTATCCTGTATTGGAATCGAGCATTTGGAAAAGACATCGTGGAAGCTGAGAAAGCTCCGGATGGCGTTACGGCTCCAGATGCTCAATACAACGTCGTTCAGTGGGTCCCCTGGGATAATGCTGGGTTCGCCTATGCGGATATCCTGTTGGATCCTCGTACCGGTGAGGCGATGCACGGTCAGGCTTTCATGACGAGTGTATTCGGAATTTCAGGAAAGGCTCGGGCCCGAGCGTTGATTCGCGCGATGACTGATATCGTGAAAGAAGCGGAAGAGTCGGAGGACGATGATTCCGACGATGATGAATCGAATCATTTATTCTTTGGTTTTCATTCCGCCTGCAGCATCGATCCGGTAGAATTCGCTAAGCAATTATCAGCTGGTTTGGAAGAATTGCTAGCGGACCCTGAACTAACAGATGAGGCGGTTCTAAAGCTTTCCCAGGATTATGTGAGGGAAGTTGTCGCTCACGAAGTAGGGCATGTCATTGGACTGCGTCATAACTTCGCTGGTAGTTTGGATGCGACTTTAAGTCCAAAGGAGTTGGATGAGTTTATTAAAGATTATATCTCTGGTGAAGATCTTGAAAAATACGCGGATAAGTCGACGTCGAGTTCGAGTATGGAGTACTCTGAGTTTAAGGCTGCGGTATTTGTCGGTTGGCAAATGAAAACTCAGGATGAAGCTTTGGCTCACGACAAAGCGACTATTCGCTGGGGTTATTTTGATGATAAGTCTGTCGTAGAGGATAAAATGCTGTTCGGAACGGATTCGGATGCGAATGTCTTCGGAGATATTATTCGATTCGATTACGGAGCGGATCCCTTGTTGGCTCGTTACCAGGATCTTTCGAGTCAGGTTCGAATGCTTCCCAATAGTGTAATTGAAACGTTCATACGTGCGCGGGCGCCTCAGGACCCACGTGACCGCCGGCCGCTGGAAACGGTTAATTTGAGCGTCTCGGGATACGCTAACCGTATTGGTGGTTCGTTTAAGGGTATCCTTTCTTGGTTTGAATCGAAGACGCGATCGCGTCGCGTCGAGAATGCTTTCGATTTTATTGGAGAATTAAATGAGGACGAACGCTGGAAGGCGCACTGGGACTATCTAAACGAGCAACTCAAGAGCCTTGGAGGAATTGACCGCGTGGGATTCTCCTACCTGCCAGTTGATTTGAAATTGGAGTTGAAAGAAGAGCCTGAGGGAGTCGTTGCTGCTCCGAAGATCAATGCGGATGAACTTTCGGAGAAGCTCGAAAAACTCCTCGAGTCCGACACGTATTCGAGTTTCGTAGGATTAGATGAAGAAACCTACGAATGGACGGATGAAGAAAAGGCCATTATTCTAAAGCAGGGAAGGGCGTTGTTTGCTGAGCTCGAAGAGGCTGTCTTGCTAAAGATATTCGAGATCCTGGAAAAAGCTCCGCGCGATTTAGCAGTTAAGGCGACCGGTGGGTTGACTGACGAGGATGTCGTTTCGAAACTCGAGACGCGGATCGTGGAGTTGGCGAAGACCGTGCTCGAAGCTAAGGACAAGACCGTGCGAATTCGGGGAAAGGTAGATAAGGCATTCGTTGAAGTAGTTGATTTCAAATACAAACAGGAAACACGTTTAGCTGCGGCCAAGGCCTTGAATGACAAAACAGGTTCATTCCAGGCTTGGTCGAAAGAGGCGAAGGAGAAGCTTCACGAAAGTTTAAAGAAGTCGGTCGAGGAATCATTGAACATCGGGCATTTTAAGAAATTCGAAGATTCGATGCTCTCACGGTCTTTGCGTGATTGGTACCTCAAGCAGCAAGCGATCATAAAACTTTTGCCTGCTGGAAAAAAGCCAGACGAGAAGAAGGGAGCCTAGGGAGCGTGCTTTGTCTTTTTCGATTAATAGAAGCCGGGTTTGTTAGATGTTGATTAGACTTACGCTTATCGCGGCTGTTGTTGTCGTGGTGTTCCTGAGTTTTGGGTGCGCGTCGATTGAGCGTAAGTTACTTTTCTATCCAAGCCATGCGACCGATGCCAATGGATTGCAGCCGTGGGTGAAAGATAATCGACTTATTGGCTTTTCGCGGATGGTTGAGTCGCCGAAGAATGTGTGGCTTATGATCCATGGAAATGGAGGACAGGCGGCGGATCGCTCGTATGCGATTCATTGTTTCTCGAACGAGGACT
>JBNMOQ010000356.1:0-5006 GCA_051275055.1 Candidatus Pelagisphaera sp. | reverse complement strand
CGTGTTGCCCGACTTCGTAACCTGGGCCACGACATCAATCCGTTTCCCATCGCGTGTAATCGTTGTCAGTACCGGTGGGGCCGATACATCCTTGTCCCAAATATCGTGACGCAATTCCTGAAAGTGCCAGAGGCGTTCTCCGGTTCTTACATCTATTGCGATAATGCAATTGGCAAACAGGTTTCTTCCATAGTTCAGGTTGCCCATGAAGTTCGGTTTGGGCGATGCGGTTGGAACGTATACGATACCCCGCTCCTCATCGAGCGTAATGCCTGCCCAGGCGTTTGCGCTGGCTCCCGGTTCGGGATCCAACCAAGTCTCTGATCCAAATTCTCCTGCTTCAGGAACGGTGTGAAAAACCCAGAGTTGTTCGCCGGAGGTAGCATCATAGCCATAGATGTGACGCTTAGCTCCAGCAATCACCACGGTGTTTCCGAATACAACAACTGGAACTTTGCACGAATCTGCGATCGGAATAATCCCGCCATCGCCAAAGCTAGGATCCAGTTCTCCGGAGCTTGCCAACAGAGCCATCAGCTTAAGATCACTCGTGAACACGATCCGGTCTCCATTCCCGCCGGGAGGATTGTCCCAATAAAAAATACCTCGCTGAGAAGGCGGACTGCCTGGATCAAAACGCCAGATTTCCTTCCCATTTGCTGCATCGACGGCAACCACCTTGTGGCCGACGGTCGGTAAATACATAACGCCGTTAACAATGATGGGGTTGGTTTGAGTGGCCGCTGATTTTTTAGGCATGTCCTGGCTTCTATAAATCCAGGCTAGCTTGAGATTCTTTACGTTCGATCGATCGATCTGCGTCAGCCCAGAGTAGCGGCTTCCAGAATGATCTCCATGGGAACGATACCAATCCCGGTAATCCGATCGAGGCGGCAGCTCATTGGACGGCGTTAGTTCGTGGGGTTTGGCTGCGGGGATCGTTTTGTAAAGGGGAAGCTTTGCTCGTTCGGCGGCATTTTCGATAGCCCAATAGTCTATTGGATTAGAAGTGCTCTCGGTCGTCTGCGATCGCATATCTGCATTTGATCCGAATAGAATGGTAGAAAGGAATAAGAGCCTAAGTATTGGTTTCATGAGGTTAGGGTAGGAGAGGCATGCGGGGAATGAGGTTTCTTCATGATTGTACATTCGAGCTTTTCTTAAAGCAAAAACCCTGTTCAAGCGCCCCGATTTCGATTTTCGACGTAAGTTTGATTGGGTTTAAAGGAAGAAGAAGCTCAGCTTTAAGTGGTTTGCCTCTTGTTCGCAAGCGTTGCCTCTTCGGTATCCCGGACTTTGGAAAACTCCGACTCAAAGGGCCGCATTGCGTGCATCTTGGGTGATTTCCGTTGAAGCGCTCCGCGGGATAGGCATGTTCTTTTTGTCGGATTGACCCTGCCAGTTATGTTGGCTTAATTTCTTTCTCACCGAAAGATTTTCATTCGATTGTGAAACCCCTTAGTATCATGAAACCTATTACGATTTTTACCCTGATTCTCTCAACGCTTGGCATTTGCCTGTCATCGATTGCGGAGCAGCCCGTTCGGCAGGCTTCCGACTCCACTCAAGAGCTTCGACGAGACATGCAGGACAGGCCGAATATTATCCTCTTAATGGGGGATGATCACGGATGGGAGGAGACGGGTTATAATGGTCACCCGTATGTTAAAACTCCTGTGTTAGACGAGATGGCGGCGACGGGATTGCACTTGGAAAACTTCTACTCGGGTCATCCAACTTGCTCGCCTACGCGGGCGAGCTTTC
Source organism: Candidatus Pelagisphaera sp. (assembly GCA_051275055.1). Taxonomy (GTDB): domain Bacteria; phylum Verrucomicrobiota; class Verrucomicrobiia; order Opitutales; family Opitutaceae; genus Pelagisphaera. Next base: position 3,242 of record JBNMOQ010000356.1, on the reverse strand, counting down.
TAACGGGGCGTCACCCCAATCGCATGGGCACATTTTCACCTGGTTGGTCCTTTCGGCCTGAGGAGATTACTAGCGCTCACATCATGGGCAAAGCCGGTTATCGGAGTGCTCACTTTGGAAAATGGCATGTCGGTACGGTCAAAGCAGGATCGCCATTGAATCCCGGCGCTATGGGGTTCGACGAATGGCTATCACACGACAATTTCTTCGAGATGAATCCATCGTTTTCCCGCAACGGTGGGCCGCCCAAAGTATATCAGGGAGAAAGTTCGGAAATCCTTGTTCGCGAATTGATCGATTTCATTGGTCGTGCGAGCGGGCCCGATAAGCCGTTCTTCACGGTTGTTTGGTTTGGGTCTCCACACGAACCTTACAGTGGACTGCCCGCTGACTTGGCGCTCTACGATAATTTGCCTGGGAAATATAAAGACAAGCAGGTCAGGCTCACATCCAATGAGACCGGTAGTCCCACTACGCGTCCGCAAGGCGATGTTCTGCGCGAGCGATATGCTGAGATCACCGCTATGGATCGCTCGATTGGTACGCTGCGTGCCTACCTTGCCGATGAAGGATTGAGGAATGATACGCTTCTCTTTTATTGCGGTGACAACGGCACGTCGCGCGACGGCTCGCTCGTCACTCCGCATCGCGGCGTCAAAGGCGAGGTCTATGACGGCGGCATTCTCGTGCCAGGGCTGATTGAGTGGCCTGCCCGAGTTTCGAAACCGCGTAGTACAAAGATTCGCGCGAGTACCAGTGATTTGCTTCCCACGCTCTGTGGCATCGTTGGACAGGCGCTTCCGGAGCGCCCGATTGATGGCATTGATCTCACACCCTTGATCGATGGAACGATGACGTCTCGTTCCAATCCGCTCTATTTTTGGAAGTTTGCTAACAGCAATGGAAATGGCGCTCAATCGGAAGACTACCTTGATCCCGAGTTGCAAGTGGGAACCACACCGCTCGTCAAGCTCATGGGCGGTATAGCTACTCGCAACTTTAAGAATCTCAAACATCCTACCATTCGCGCCGCCGACTACCTGGGTCCTCGAGCAATTATCGATGGTCATTTCAAGCTAGTCGTACGCGAAAGCAAAAGCGGCGAAACCGAACAAGAACTCTTCAATCTGAAAAAGGATCCTGCCGAAACTAAGAATCTTATCAAAACGAAAACCGCGGCGGCAAAAAAACTTCGAGCGGAGCTTCGCCAGTGGCAAGAGTCTGTTCTTAATAGCTTAACCGGGGCGGACTACTAAGATTCACGATGCGTTATTCTCTTTTACTGACATTTGTATTGGTATTTTCGTTACTTTGCCGAGGAGGCGGGTTACGAGCCTCGGAATTATTGGAGGTATCTCGGAATGGAGTTGTACTTGTCGCTGCGCATCGGGGCGGATATTCCAATGATAAATCCGATCAGGCCCCTGAGAATACGCTCGCAAATTTAGCTGTCGCCATTCGAAAAGGATATGATGTTTACGAGACCGATATTCAGCGTACTTCAGACGGTGTTTTCGTTGTAGTTCATGATGCTACTTTGGATCGGGAAACTAACGGGACTGGAAAAGCCGAAGATCTGACGCTTGCGGAATTGAAAGGCCTTAGAAAACGCTATCGTGACGGCTCGATGTCTAGCGAGCCAGTAGCGACTTTGGAAGAGCTGTTAGTGGCGGGTAAAGGGAGGATTCTGTTCAAACCGGATTTGAAACCGGGGATGATCGATCATTTCGATGAGTTGGCGCGATTGGTCTCAAAATTGGAAATGAATGATCAGGTTTTCTTTCGTACTATTTTCAAGGATACTGAAAAGATCCAAAAGTGTTTTGAAAGCGGAACGCCTAAGGTGGAAGTGATGATCAAGACTCGAGGCCTTTCGGAGTTGAGTCAGGTTATTAAGACGTTTCACCCAAAGACCATTCATGTGGATGTCAGGAGGGAAGAGCCGGTATCAGACGCAATGAGCGAGGCTATTCGCTTTGCCGTGAAGAGCGGAGTATTGGTGCAAACGCATGTTTTCAAAGATAAAAAGCAAATCGAGGAGCTCGCCAAATTGGGCGTTCGAATGTTTCATACGAATACTCCTGACGAAACGTTGGAATACCTCGTTGAAAACGGTTGGCGATAGGGGAAGCCTGGCGATCCGCGTAGATGAACTGTTCGATCTACCATTTTTATTTGAATAATTTAAGCGGTAATAAATTGTAACGTAGGCCTCTTGGGGTGGAGTTAATGTGCGAAGAGACGTATGCCGAATTCGATACAGAACAATCCTAGCGATGCCTTTATTCGGGCTTTGACGGAGAGTCAGACCGCCCTGCGTGGCTACTGCCAGGCTTCATTGGGACATAGCGAAGAAGCGAAGGAAGCGCTGCAACGAACCAGTGCCGTATTCGTTGACGGAAAACAAAGGCGTCTGTTCTTCTTGTGCGGAATTCTTCAATGTTGTGAATCCGGATTCACGAAAGTTAGTCCGTTCGTGCCCTGGCTCAATCGTTTTTGGTGGCGCCCCGAGAGACACTTACGTAGACGTAAGAGTTAAGGTCAGAGCCCGATGGTAGGGCTGTTTGTCCCCACACAGCCTAATTAGACTCCACGGTTCGTTGGGATAACGATACCCTACCATTGTAAGTTTGCGAAGCCATCAATAGATCGATCTGTGTTCATCTGAGCAATCTGTGGGCAAATATCTGCCTGCTCAGGTGCCTCGAAAAAGCATTTCTAGTCAACTGTCGACCAATGGGTGCGTTGTTTTGCATTTATCGGCTAGGATATAGTCGTTGATTCTAAACTGGGCGGAATGTAGTTTCTGGATTACAACTATCCTAAACCCCTGTCATTACCCGATATGAAAAAGGTATATTTCAATTTTTCCAATTCGTTATCTCGACGCTCGTTTCTAAAAGGAGCTGGGGCGGCTATGGCGCTTCCTTGGCTTGAAGCGATGACGCCTGCGTTTGCCGCCAGTTCTGCATATCAGGCTCCAAGACGTTTTGTTGCAGTGACCCTAGCACTTGGCCTGCACGGACCCAACCTCAACCCAAAGGAAACAGGACGTAACTACGCGCCGTCACCTTATCTATCTGGCATTGATGATTTGTTGGGCGATTTAACAGTCGTTACTGGTTCGTCGCATCCTGGCGTGAGCGGAGGGCATCAAGCTGAAGGCAGTATCCTTTCCGCTGCTCCGTATTCGCGGAATGCTACGTTTAAGAATTCGATTTCTCTCGATCAGTATTTGGCGA
>JBNMOQ010000355.1:0-5014 GCA_051275055.1 Candidatus Pelagisphaera sp. | reverse complement strand
GCTTGTCCAGACCCCCGTTCGCTCGTCATCGTCATTCGATTCGATCAACTGAAGCTCTTCCAAACTACTACCAGTGTAGACCGCCAATATCGTATCGAAACTATTGCTAGCCGAAGTTGACATCGTTACATTGCCGCTCAAAGGAGCCTCCCAGCTCCACCAAACGGACTTCGACCCAAATGTAATAGCTACATGATCCGGTTCGCCAGATTCGTGCGTGGCGGCGATATTCTCGCCCTTAGCCACGACATTGATACCTTCGATTTCCAAAGCTCTTGCGAAATCATCATTAACGACCTTTTGCCCAAGACTCAGGCTGATGTTCCCCGATGTTCCGAGCAATCCATCAACCGCAATTCGATAGACCCTTCCCGCCTCTGCATTAAAGCCTAGCGAAGCTCCACTGTGAGCTGGCGATACGTCACGATCCTTGGCGACCAATTGAAGAGCATCCATAGCCTCTCCCTGATATACGGCAAGTATCGTATTGAAATCGCTTCCCGCCGACGTCAGCTCCGCAAAACCATTTGTATCCGTAGTCCAACTCCACCAAACCGTCTGGCCTGTTCCTTCAGCGTCGTGAACGCCTTCGCTAGGCTCGAAGGTCGCGGTCGCATTGAAACCTGAAACAACCAAAGGCGAATTCAAAACCGACGTTGCATTCGAAAAATTGTCATTAAGCGGTTTGGGCATGTCCAACGCAAGTGCCCGAGCTAGATTCAGGCGTCCCCCAACGCGGCAACGCCTCGCCAAGCTTTCCAATGTATCCGTCGATGAATACAAACGATTCAAAATTGTAGCCATCGACTCATCCGGAAAACGCGTTATCATCAACGCAATCGCGCCACTGACGAATGGAGTCGCCATCGACGTTCCGCTCAAGGCCCGGTAATCGCTGTCCGAATTAAAATAGGTCGAACTGATCCCTACGCCGGGCGCAGCAAGCTCCACCTCGGATTCGCCGTAATTCGCGAAACTCGCGAATCCATCCCGTTTATCAGTCGCCGTAACGCTAACCACATTTGGGTAGGAATAAGAAGACGGATAATTTGGCTGATCATCATTGTTACTGCTTCCGTTTCCGGCTGACGCTATAAAGTAAATCCCGGCATTGCTCGCCTCCTCAATCGCATCGCCCAAGAAGGGATTAAAATCCAATCCGCCCCAACTGCTATTAATTATATGGGCTCCTTGTTCGCGAGCGTAGTTGATGCACTCGATCGCATCCGCGTCGGTACCTTCACCGCTCGAATTTAGAAATTTCAGAGCCATCAACTTAACATTCCAGGCCACTCCAGTGACCCCCAATCCATTATTGCCGACCGCGCCGACGATACCCGCCACGTGCGTACCGTGACCCAAATCATCCATCGGATCGCCTTCTAACCCAACCGTGTTTATTCCATGAATGTCATCGATGAAACCATTCCCGTCGTCATCCAATCCATTGCCAGCAATCTCACCAGTATTGACCCACATGTTAGCAGCCAAGTCTTCGTGCGTGTAGCGAATGCCCGAATCGAGAATCGCTACCACAACATCCGGCGCCTCGTTAACAATCTCCCACGCTTCGCTCGCGCTCACATCTGATCCGGCGATTCCGCCCAGTTGACCAGAATTTTCGATTCCCCACTGCTTGCCATCCTGCACTAAAGTATCATCCGGCAAAATGGACGATTTTCTAATGTAATTATAAGAAACGCGCTCCACCAAGCCAGACCGCTTATAAGCCGCAATCGCTTCTTCGAGAGATTGCTCCTCCTCAATCTCGACCAACGCAACGCGAGGCAAAGTCGAATATGTACGCTTAATGCGGCCTCTCGCCTCCCTATGAGTCTTGCTCAGCGGGGCAAATCGATCCCCGACCGACTGAGGCGAAATCAAATCGCCTCGCATCTTAATAAGCAATTCGCCCGCGACAACTTTGCTACCATTGGGATCGGTCGCAAACTTCTCCGCCCCGATAGCCATAGTCGACCACATAACGAAGAACCCAAGGGCTCTTAAACCTTTATTTCTCAATGGGCTCACAATCAGCAGCTTATGATTATTAAGCTCGTGGATGAGCCTGATTGTAAACCGCTTTCAAACGCCCTAAATTGACGTGAGTGTAGATCTGAGTCGTCGAAAGCTTAGAATGTCCTAGGAGTTCCTGCACGAGTCTTAGATCGGCGCCATTATCTAAAAGATGAGTGGCATAAGAATGCCGTATTTTATGGGGAGTAATGTCCATTGGAAGCTCCGCCAATCTCAAGTACCGTTTCAACATCAGTTGAACCTGCCGAGCCGAGCGCTTCCGGCCTTGTTTTCCAACAACCACAAAATCTTCAAAACGTGCGGAAGGAGCGAATTCCCCCTTCCATTTTTCAAGAACCGCAAGAGCTACCCGACCAAGAGGACAAGTCCGAGACTTCCCTCCTTTTCCCACGATCCGAGCCACGCCTTCGCCAAAACTAACATCCCCGTAGCGAAGCCCTACCAATTCGGACACCCGAAACCCTGCTCCATAGAGCAACTCCAGAATCAGGCGATCTCGCCAAGCTTCGAATGCCTCAAGCTCCTCGGTTTCGAGCAATTTCATCGGTCCGTCCAGCAAGCTCAAAACCTGCTTCTCCGTCAGAAAAATCGGCAATTTCTTGGCTGGCTTTGGAAGGATCAGCCCATCAAGCGGATTTCTGTCCAACACGCCCTGCCGGATCCAATACTTGAAAAACGTTTTTAAACCCGACGCATAATTTCGCAATGTCACGCGACCAACGCGCCTCTGCTCCTCGATCACGAAATCCCGCGCATCGCGCAAGGCGATCGAAGTGAGCTCCCCATCCCAGGAATCGCTCGTTTTCAAATGCCGAAAAAACCGATCAATCGCTGTCGAATAATTACGCGTCGTATATTCCGATAACTGACGCTCATGCGTCAAATACTTGAGAAACGGCGGCAACCATTCCGTTTTCCAGCGAGCAACCTCTGCCGGTTCTTCCGAATCTATCGCTTTGCCAGTCGCAGCCACTGAAAGCGAGCGTCTCAACTTACCGACTCGGATGCAAGGGCTTCCGTTTCATCCTGAACGCGACGCGCATACCGCCTCACCGCCGACTCTGGATCGATTCCTTTTACGCGACACGCAGCCGCGACTTCGAACAATAACGCGCCAGCGGTTTCCTCGTCCAAGGTCTCGGCTATTTCTCCAATCGAATCCCGATCAACCGATTCGCCTGTCGGCAAATCCTTCTTTTCGATCTGCTTGAAAATATCCACCGCGAACATCAACGCTGGCAAGGCAGGTGGCAGGTCTTTAAAGACCGACTTCGAAGCCGGCTTGTTCTTCTTCTCCAGCGCCTTGATCTCGTCCCACTGATGCAGCACCTGATCCGAAGTATCGAGTGCCTTGTCCCCAAACACATGCGGATGGCGACGGATCAATTTGTCATTCACCTCTTTCGCCACCGCTTCGAAATCGAAATGCTCCGACTCCTTCGCCAACTGAGAATGAAAGACAACCTGAAGCAACACATCCCCCAACTCCTCTCGCATATGATCCATATCGAGGTTGTCTATTGTCTCCAATAGCTCGCTACATTCGTCCACCAAACATTCGGCGATCGATTGATGATCTTGCTCCAAGTCCCAAGGGCAACCGTCAGGGGCTCTCAATCGAGCCATCGTCGCCAGTAAATCGTCTATTGCGCTCACGCCGATACATGTACGAAACCGCCCGCCTCAAGCGCAAATACAATCCTCGACAGCCCGAATGCTTCCTACCAATGTGGCCGCTTCAAATCGCCTGAAATGGACAAATTAAGCGAAATAATGGAATGGAAACGCCGCGAGATTGCGGACCGCATTCGCGTAGTCGAAGACTCCGAATTGGCGGAGTTCGGCGCAACTCGCCCCCAAGGCCGTTTCCTCGAAGCTCTACAATCGCCATCCGGCTTAGCCGTAATTTCCGAAATCAAACGCCGCTCTCCCTCCGCCGGACAAATCAAAGCCCTCGGAGCATCCACCGAACAAGCCGAGACCTACCTGTCCTCAGGCGCCGACTGTCTCTCGATCCTCACCGACGAAAAGTACTTCGGCGGAAAACTTGCCGACCTCGAAAGCGTCACCAAAAAATTTGCTCAAGAACAACGCGGGATTCCCTGCCTTCGAAAAGACTTCATGTTTCATCCCATCCAAGTCGTCGAAGCTGCCCAAGCTGGAGCATCGGCCATCCTCATCATCGTCCGCGCTTTAAGCGACGAAGAGATGAAAGCCCTTCGCGGTGCAGCCGACCTCGCGGGACTAGATGCGCTTTACGAAATTCACAGTGAACCCGAACTCGAAAGAGCAGTCGCCCACGGCGCCCGCATTATTGGTGTCAACAATCGCGACCTCGCCATTTTCAAAACCGATTTGGCATTCTCCGAACGCCTTATTCCCCTCTTTCCCAAAGACATAATCGCTGTTTCGGAAAGCGGGATTTGGACCGGCGAAGACGCTCGTCGCGTTCGAGCCGCAGGCGCAAAAGCAATCCTAGTCGGAGAAGCTCTCATGAAAGCCGACTCGACCAGCGACCTGATTCGCGACTTTCACCAAGCCTAGCAATGACCTCGCCGCTTTCGCCTTCTGAAACGCGAGCCTTGCTCGAACGGATCGACCATCACCCGGTTCGCAAGTTGGGACAGAATTTCCTGATCGACGGCAATATAGTACGCAAGTCACTCGAACTCGCAAAGATCCAGCCAGGTGACACCGTTGTAGAAATCGGCCCAGGCCTCGGCACTCTTACCCGAGCGCTCCTCGATGCAGGAGCGACCGTCTACGCGATCGAAAAAGACAGACGACTCGCAGCACACATGCGATCAATCGAATCCGAATTCGAAGAAAGTTTTCACCTTCTAGAAGGCGACGCGATGGACCATCCACTCGCCGGATTACCGGAAGACGCCGGTCCTTTTAAAATCGTCGCCAACCTGCCCTACGCCATTTCCACTCCCTGGATGGACGCCATCATAAATGGCCCCGCTCCGCAAAG
>JBNMOQ010000354.1:0-5075 GCA_051275055.1 Candidatus Pelagisphaera sp. | reverse complement strand
TGGAAGCCGTTTCCGTTTTTATGGTTTTCAAGAACGATGGTTTCGATTTCTTTTTTCTCTGCGTAGTTCGGCACGCGACCGGTTGCGTACGTTAGGAGCTTTTCGGAGAGGCATTGGGAAAAGAGGTCGATGTTGTCGACCAGCCATGCCTTGAAATCCGTAACGTCGTGAATGACTGTGCCATCGGGCAAGGTGCCTGAGGATTGAATAGGAACATCAATCTTGGGCCAGTTTTCGCGCCAGCGACCTACCGGGTCGAAGTTCTCAAGCATGAAACCGATGGGGTCTATTTGCTTGTGGCATGTTGCGCAGGCTCCGTCTGCCATGTGAGCGGCCAGCATTTCTTTAGGATTGGTTGTGCCTCGTATGTCGGGCGTTAGGGCCGGGACGCTTTTAGGAGGCGGAGGAGGGGGAGTGCCAAGGATGTTCTCCAGCATCCAAACTCCTCGGAGAACGGGTTGAGTATCCACGCCATTCGCGGTGGCAGTCATAATGGCGGATTGGGCCATCAGGCCTCCGTATCGCCCGCCGCGTGCTAAAGGTATTCGCTCGAGTTGTAAACCGCGTATGTCTACCCGATAATCGTCCATCTTGGGTTTGGGATTCGGGTCTTGATACTCGTAGATTTTCTGGGCGAATCCGACTGTTGAATACGTGAAATCCGGATCTATGAAATCAGTTAATGGGAGATTCTCTTTTAGTATCTCCGTGAAAAACCATTCGACTTCAGCCTTTGCGATATTGATATCTCCTTCGGAAAATTTGAGCTTCGGGTCAGGCATGATATCGTTCAGCAATTTCGTATCCAACCATTGGCCGGTGAAGCTTTGGATCATGGGATGCGATGGACTGTCAGGCATCAAACGGCGGGCTTGGTTTCGTAAGACATCGGGATTCGATAGCTTACCTGCTTTGGCGAGCTTCCTGAGCTTCGCATCAGGCGGGGACTGAGTCAGAAAGTAGGAGAGCCGCGCGGCGAGGTCGTAGTCGTCCATTTCATTCGGACCAACTACACGGTAGAGAAAGCGTGGGGAAATGAGAATGTTGCGAAGCAATAGATGGATGCCGTCCTCGAACGATGTTCCTTTGGCCCAGTGTTGTTTCGCGATTTTTAGAAAGGTATCAATCGTCTGTTTGTCTACGGGCCGGCGAAAGGCTTTTGGAAGGAACCGTTTGAGCATCTGACGCGCTAGGGCCTCGTCAGATTGGCCGGGTTTCCGTTCGCCGAGCATCTGGGCGCGGGTTTCTCTGCGTCGAATGTCTGTTGGGTTTTCAACCGTTTTCAATGGACCTTCAACGGTGAGGCCGTGTACCGCGAGCGCCGGGCCATTTTCGAAATAGTAGTGGCACATTGCGTCGGCCGTTGAATACGTTCCTCCTCCAAGGCCTCGCATAGATTTGAGCAACTGTTGAGTCATCTCCGTATCCATTTTAGCCTGACTCATATCTAGCTCAGGATTCGCTAGATTCTCTGTTACGACGTCCCAGCCATTTCTTCCGCGGAGATAGGTGAATTTTCCCCTGGGAGTAAGACCGTCCGGGTAGACGGCTTTTTGCCAGGCTGCCAAGAAACGGGGATCCCGTTTGAACCAGACTTCCATTTGGTCTGCAAGATTATTGAATTCGTGGTCTAGCTCCGCGTTGCTCCATCGCAAGAGGAGTGTTTGACCTTCGTAGAGATCAGCTTCGAAGGTTACGCTTTCGGGGGATTCGGAGGAAACTTCGATTTCTTTGAGAAGGCGAAACGTGTCAGTAAAGGATCGATCGCTAGCGGTGAGTTCACGCGCTCGGAATTCCAGTTTCATTGGCTCGTCCGATATTGGTCGGAACTGGGAGGTGCTGACGGTTACTCGATAGGTACCGGAAGCCATGATTTCGATCCTGCTGGGCCAAGTACAACTGCGCATAATTTGTTCGGCGCGTGAAGCTAGCAGGAGAGCGTCGCCGCGCACGGTTGCAGCGGAAAAGCTGAGCACCATATCTTCTGGTCCGGCGTGGCGTGTGGTGGACTTTGGAGTCGGTTTCTTTGGAGGGAAAATTTCGTCAGCGATTCTAGCGGCTACTTTGCTGTAGGCTTCCATGAGCGGCGGCGAGAGCACCAGACCTTCCCCAACGTTATTGAAACCGTGGAACTCGGTATCTCGTGGAAATCCAACTGGTAGGGTGAAATCGGTTAGATTGAAAAGGTCGCGAACGGTGGCCTCGTATTCCGCTTGATTTAGGCGACGCGGTAGCGTTCCCCCGATGGGCGTGTGTTCCAGTAAAGACGAATCTAGCCAGGCGAGAATGGTCTCCCGTTCTTCGTCACTGGGTTGCTTTTCCTTGGCGGGAGGCATGTGGCCGCCGTTTGCCATGAGATGTACGTTTTCCCAGACCTTTCGATTTTTCTCTAGGCTCCAATCGATGGAAAGGAAGTCCAGGTTGAGGTCGCCTTTCATTTCGCCTTCGTCGTGACAATCCAGGCAATAGTCGGAAAGGATCTCAATCGCTTGCTCGGGGATGGGGAGATCGGTATTCGCGTGTAGGGGAAATGCGGATATGCTTGCGAGTCCGATTGCGAACATAGTTGCGCTCATGGCCGCTCGGAGATCGGCCGCTACCTTGGGAAGCTTCTCGCTCATAGGTTTAGCTAAAAAGCTGGTTCATGTTGCGCGACGCGTTAGAGAAGGAATCTGTTTCCATGCCCAGGCGTTGCATCAAGGTGATGTAGAGGTCACCTAATAAAGGCACGTCATCTTTCGTATGATCGATTGCTATATGACTACCGTGGTTGAAGCCACCGCCGGCGACGAGGGTTGGGAGATTTGCGTTGGAGTGACGGCTTGCGTCGCCCATTCCGGTACCCATCAGTACGATCGTGCTATCTAAAAGCGACTTTCCTTCGGTATCCTTTTTCTCCTGCAGTTGCTTGATGAATCCGCTGAGACAGTGAATATGAGATTGCTCGATCTTTATGAGATCTCGAATCATGGCAGGATCGTTGCCGTGATGAGAGAGACCGTGATAGCCTGCTTTGAGAGGTTCGCCATCAAAGGAGAATACTTGGCCCAGGCCATCGATGAAAAAGGAAAGTACGCGGCTTGATTCGGTTTCTATCGCTAGCGCCATGAGATCGTACATGAGCGTTTCCGCCTCCATGAGTAGATTGGGGGTAATGGGATCGGAGTCGGGCAACTTGTAGTCCGTCGTTGGAATGGGGTCGTCGATTGAGGCGATCTGTTGAGTCATGCGCTTTTCGACGGAACGTAGCGAATCGAAGTACTCGTCTAGTTTGTCGCTATCGCGTTTCGTAGCGGATTTTTGAAGACGTAGGGCGTCTTCCAATACGTAGTCGATGGAGCTTTTACCGCTTCGCAACATGTACTCCATACGAGCCTTGTCCGCTTCGGACATGAAGAGTTCTTTATAGAAAACGCTGGGACGTTGCACCATTGGAAGACCGATTCCTTGTTTGGTGAAACTCATCGCCTTATTGCCTTCGCCGGTGCCAGCGGTTAGCTGGACCGATGGGAAGCGCGATTTCTGGCCAATTTGATCGGCGACCATTTGGTCGAGGGAGTAGGAATTTGGCGAGTTACCGCACAGGAAATTGGTCCAAGCGCCGTGTCCGTTGGCCGCGCGATGGTCGAGCCCAGAGAAAACGGTAAATGCATCGCGATAGTCTGAAAGCGGTTTGAGCGTTTCCGGCATCGTGTATCCTCGGCCGACTTCTGTGGGGAAGAACGCATTTTGATGCAGGCCAAGATAAGAGCCTACTGATACTAAGCAGCGTGCTTTTTTGGCAGAGACGGTTGGCGTCGCCGCGCTTAGGACGGGAAAGGATTCGAGGGCTGGTAGAGCGATTAGCGCAGCGGCGGATCGCAAGAATTGGCGGCGTCCTAGAGTGTGGAGTCCGTTGGGGTTAGATCTCGGGTTCATAGTCTTATTGATATCAATTAAAGAATGACTAGCAAATTGTTTGGAGCTAATCACTCTAATTATCAGTCAACAGTTGACTATGGTTTATTGGAAACTGCTTTGGTATGCAGAATCCACTCGAGTCCCTCGAGTAGCTACGTGGCGTAGCCGCGTGGGTTTTTTGCCAAAAATTTAAATTGGCATTGAATTCGAACCTTTTGTCTCGAAGAGACACCTATTTCCTGACGAAGGCAGGAACTAGCGAACGGAGAGAGCGATGTTTAAAAAATAAATTCAAACAACGCTCGTACCTCGCTTGTTGCCTCTTCCGTCTTCGCGCTGCTACGCCGAGACAGGTCGAGGCAAATAGGTGTCTCTGCGAGACAAAAGGTTCGAGGTTTACAGGGGAGTGTCTCACTGGCCGCCGTGGCTTATGAGACGTTTGGGTTACTTGTCCAGCGACCAGATCTTGAGATCGTCGATAGTGGCGGTGCCGGATATACCGAATGCTAGGTTTTGCTTTACCTTGTGGTCGAGGCCTTCGGATATGAATTCACCGACCTTTTGGTTGTCTATGTAGACTTCGAATTTGGGACCGGTGTTGGCAATCGTCAGTTCGTACCAGTGATCTTCTTTTAAAGGGTTTTTGAATACGGCGGTCTTGGTTTTAAGGAAGGCGTCTAATTTTGCTTTGTCGCTTTGGGAGATTTCTTTGTTTTGACGTTGTTCTCGTATCTTAAGGTCGAATACGCCTTTTTTATCGTCGCCTATCGATACCGATTTCGGGGTTACGACGACTCTGGCGATATGGCCGGCCCATGAGACCTTATTCGCTTTTGGGTCGTTGAAATTGAATTTGATCCCTTTAGCATCGTGCAGTTTGAAACGAACTTGTACGATGCCATCGTCGAACGGCGCGTCGTGTCTGACTGAGACGCTGTGATTGGCTCCTGCTGCCATTGTGATTACCAGATTGCCGTCTTTCAAGTCGGCTTGCTTTACCCCGTGAGCACGCTTTTCGCTATTGGTTACCCATTCTCTGCCGAGTTGCTCTTTGCTATCGTCTTTTTCAGATCGATTGAAGTCGTCTTCCAATATCAGCTTCGCTCGCTTGATAAGCGCGTCTGGGCTTTCAGCGGCGAGCGGTTGAGCGAGCGCCAAGCATAAGAGCGCGAGAA
>JBNMOQ010000353.1:0-5083 GCA_051275055.1 Candidatus Pelagisphaera sp. | reverse complement strand
TGTTCTCGAGGAACTATCCGTAGAGCGAATCGTCGAAGACGACCTCGACCTAGAAGGAGAACTCGATGGGCGAGTTACATTGCTCGATTGAGACGAACTTTGCGGCGAGGCGGCTTCAGCTCTTGGAGTACTACTCGGACGAACAGGCGAAACCGAAGACCTCGTCGAACTCGACCGAGTTGAAGGTTGGCTTGAGGAGCGTGAACGCGAATAGCTAGGAGCGGGTTGAGCCCGCGAACTCGAGTTTGAACTTGAGCTTGGCGAAACGCTCGACCTACTACGTGAACTGTTCGACGAAGAAGCTGATCGCGAAGAAGGCGAAACCGATGATGAAGAACGCGACGGACGGCTCGACTGAGGTGAAACGCTAGGAGCCCTCGAAGGAGCTGACTGCGATCTCGTCGAACTAACGGAGCTCCGCGATGAAGATGAACGTTGAGTCGGCGCAACATTGGAAGAGCGACTCGACGAGCGGGACGAAGAAGTTGAGGGAGCTCGCGGAGCTGGCGATGAGCGGGACGAAGATGAGGCTGAAGAAGATCGGGGAGCTGGCGACGAACGCGAAGGTCGACTCGGTGCTGGCGTAGACGGCCTAGATGCGGATGGAGTGCTGCTTCTCTGTCTCGATGTCGATTGAGTGCTCGAAGAGGAGGAAGATTCGTTAGTAGTGGAACTCGGCACAGAAGAACGGCTACGCGTGGCGGCCGATAAAAGAGGTTCTCCCAAAATCGAAAAAACATAAACCAAACACATCGACCCGAGTCTCAGCATTCCCTTCGTTTCATATCCTTGGGGTGAATCTTTCATAGCGTTCCCTTTCAATTTTATTTTAAGCGCTGCGACGCATAAAGACCTGATCCAGATGCAATATAAGCGCTTTGCAGGCGTTCAGACGAAGTAAAAATGAACTCTATTCAGATTCATTTTCGGCAAATACAGATTTCATTAGCCCATCTACTCTTCCAACCGAAACACCCCAGGAAACGAGAATCATCCTACCAATTCTCTCATAAGAACATCTAATGAAGATTTTTATCCCCCATCTCCGAAAACGACCCTAGATCAACTCTCGCCGACCGCCATTGGCCAGCGAACGGTAAATAGCATCGATCACTCTCAGGTCTCGCATTCCCTCTTCGCCAGGCACGATCGAAGGCGTCCCGCCCTTAACGCTTTGGGCAAAACCATCCATTTGTCGGGCTTGTTGATTAATAGGTTGAACATCGAGAATTCGCTTTTGAATATTGCCTTTTATTCCCGTATACTTAGTCGCTGGCTCTAACAATGCCGCGCCTTTCTGGTAACTTACATACAGTCGATTGGCCCGAGCGTTGTATGAAGTCATCGAATTCGAATAGGCTCCGCTTGGAAATTCCATCTGCCAAGTCACGGTTTCATCAACCTCCTTGAATTTATCCTGGTCAGTCTTGTATTCCTGAGCCCGAACGGCGATGGGCTCTTCCCCGGTTGCGTAACGAGCCGCCTGGATACTATATATTCCCATATCCATCATAGCTCCTCCTCCGGCCATCTCCTTATTCAAGCGCCACCCCTTGTTGCCGCCCATAATGAAAGCAGCCTCCGAATGTACGTATTGAACCTTTCCATACGGCTTCTCAGCCGCGACTTTCATAATCTCGCGCGTATTTGGATCGAAATGCAATCGATAGCCAATCGAGAGCAAGACATTGTACTTCTCGCAGGCATCGACCATCGTTTGGCCTTCTTTCGCAGTAAGAGCCATCGGCTTCTCGCAAATAACATGTTTCCCCGCTTTTGCCGCGCGAATCGTGTACTCCGCATGCATCGAATTCGGCAACACCACGTAAACGATATCGATATCTTTGTTCGAGGCGATCGAATCGAAATTTTGGTAGTTATAAATATTCGTCTTCTTAATTCCGTATTTCTCGCTCCATACGCCTTCCTTTTCCTTCGTCCCCGTTACGATACCCGCCAAATAGCAGCCCTTCGCCTGCGCTATAGCCGGAGCTAATTGCTTGGTCGCGTAGTTGCCGAGGCCAATGAAAGCGATGCCCAGTTTTCCCGATTTATTGACTGACGAAGCGGCCGAAAGGCCAGGCAAGGCGTTCGCGATAGAAAATGCGCCGATTCCGGCTGACACGCGGGTCACGAAATCGCGACGAGAAGAAGTTCGATTGAGATGGTTCATGTTTTTTTAATTCCTGGGATTACAGTCGGATTACAAGATGCTCAGCAATAGAAGCCGCGTCAAAAACCAAGTAAACCCAAAAACCATCATCAAATTCCGATCTTGCCACCAGGGCACCGACCACCTAGCTTCTTCTTTCCAATAGACCGATAGTCGGTCCTTTCACCCCTAAACCAAACGTTGTTATGAAAAAGCTACTGATTATCGTCGCGAGCATTGCTCTCTCATTGTCTTTATACGCTGCAGAAGAAAAAGTCGTTAAACTAACAGGTACTGGGCTCTGCGCCAAGTGCTCGCTTCATGAAACCGAGGAGTGCACCAACGCTCTGCAGGTTACCAACAAAAAGAGCGGCAAGACGCGTACTTACCTGATGACCGAAAACATGGAGCACGGTAAATTCTTCTGTAAAGGCAAGACAGAGAACCTTCTCGTCACCGGCGTCGTCAAAAAAGAAGACGGCAAACTAATGCTCATCCCATCATCGGTTAAGCAAAAGGAAGGCTGAGCTTCTAACAGCTAGACTTTCACCCAATTTTCCAGCCCGTTTCGCTACCGCGAAACGGGCTTTTTTACGTTCTAAGCTTACTGAATCGCAAACGGCATTAAGTCGTCATACAATTCCTGACATTCGTCCAAGAGCGGTTGCAGCCTTTTTGGAAATTCCTCGGTCTTTGGCTTGTAATCTACAAATCCGGTCGAGCGATGGGCGTTGTGGTACCAGTGCGGAGCCCAGACGCCTTCGTCATTTTTGGGCCCTGCCTCCCATGATAGCATTGAATCCTCAAATTCGATGCCGACCCGATCACATAGTTTGGGTAAAATTGACTCTGGCGATTCCAATAAACGCTTCGAGTCGATGACAACCGGCTCTTGGCCTTTGGCGACAAGATCATCGGCAAGCTGCTTCAACTTATCGTAGCCCGTATCCGCGAGTCCAAAGTCAGGGATTGTCTTGGAATAGGAATGCAGCATATCTCGCGGCTGCCGAGTCAACAAAACGTTGGTCATTCCATCCAGAAAACTCCAATCCAGATCCACTAGATGATGAGCCATATTCTTGAAAAACAGAACCGGCTTCCCATGATCCGCCATCAATATATTATCAACTACGCGGCGGCCGTCATTATCTTGAGCATCGAGGATCTCTTGCTCACCGGGGTGATCCGGTCGATCCGCAACCGAAGACAGATAGTGAGCATACAGAGGCTCGTCAAAGACCTGAGTATCCGTGCGTTGAGAAAATGAATACATCAAAGCCGTTGAAACATTCCTAGGTCCCGACCATACGGAGATGCGCTTAATCGATTGCTCGCTCATTATCGACTACAAGCTACGCAATTCCGGATCTCGAGATCATACCAATCGCTGAGTCGCTGCGTCATTGGTCCCGGCAAGGAATTGCCAGGCATCTTCCGATGATCGATCTCCGACACAGGAGTCAATCCACCAAATGTCCCTGTCACGAATGACTCGTCCGCACCGTAAACATCCAATAACGAAAAGTCCTTTTGCCGCACGGTAATCTCATTCTTTTCGCACACCTCGATCACCTTCGCTCTCGTGATCCCATTCATGCAATAACTACCCGTAGAGGTCCATACCTCGCCTTTTCGAACGATAAAGAAATTGGTCGCGTTACAGGTCGATACGAATCCGTTAATATCCAACATCAACGCTTCATCCGCCCCTGCATGAAAAGCCTGCGTTAGAGCAATGACCTCGTGCAATTTACTATGGCAATTTAACCGCGGGTCCAAGTAGTCAGGCGAACCGCGCCGAATCGCCGAGGTAAACAACCGAACTCCGGTTTTCTTCGTCTCAGGGTTTGCTTCTTTGTATTCAGCTATAATGACAATATTTGGCGGCGTAACCGTCAAACGGGGATCCTGTGACGGCGTCTTCTTGTTTCCGCGAGTCACCATCAAACGAACATGCGCCCCATCGTTCATCCCATTCGCCTCAACCGTCTGGGTCAACGCTGCCTTCAATTCCTCGCGGCTCTTCCCTATATCCAAAAATATCATACGCGCACCTTCGAATAGGCGATCCAAGTGATCATCCAAAAAAACGAATACTCCCTTGTGCATTCGCAAGCCCTCCCAAATACCATCGCCTACCAGATAGCCGCTGTCGAAGACAGAAATCTTCGCTTCGTCTCTCGGCAGCAATTCACCGTTAATATTTATCAAGATCGATTCATTCCGATCATCCGCAACGCTGTCATGAGTGCCTCTCGCCATCTCGACAAGCTCTATCTGCATCGCCTCAGGTGTCAACAAAACGCACGAGCTCAGAGATTCATAGTCAGTCCACTACACGACCGCTCGACGCTTCGACACCACTGCATTCAGAAAGATCATCGCCACCACAATAGCCGCTCCTACGTAAAACCCGCCTGACATCGTTTCGCTTTCCGGCCAAATCAAAACCGCAAGAATCATCGCATAGATCGGCTCCAAGTTTATCGCCATAACAAACGTATACGGCGTCAGGCGCTTCACCAATTGAACGCTAAGGAAAAACGAAAAGGCAGTGCCCGCAGTACCCAGAATAAACAACCAACCAAAATCGCTCCAAGAAAGTTCCATCTGCTCGGTATTGAATCCGCCTGTCACCAAAAGAAGAAGCGTTAACGACCCCAACGCTCCCAGCAATTCGTATAGCGTAATCGTCCTCGCATCCGTCTCGCGTACCAACAGAGCATTTAGAACGGTGAACCAAGCGGCAAACAATGCTGAGACAATACCCAGAATCATACCCTCGAGATACTCAAATTCGAAGCTGAAAACGAAATAGAGCCCCACAATGATACAAAGCCCAAAAAATGGTTCATGCCAGGCCATCTTCCGCCGGTAATACAAAGGCTCCAAAATCGAAGTGAAAAACGCAGTACTTGAAAGACAAACCAA
>JBNMOQ010000352.1:0-5096 GCA_051275055.1 Candidatus Pelagisphaera sp. | reverse complement strand
GAGGTGTCGTTGACAAAATCAAGGAAGCTGGTGGATCCGCGGAATGTTTCGAGGTGGACGTTGCTTCGCTTGAAAGCGTTCGCGAAGCGGTGGCCGCTGTCGGGCGTATTGATATTTTGGTGAACAACGCTGGGATTGCTGCGATCGGGAATGTGGAAGTCGCCACGCCGGAAGAGATGGACAAGATCTATGCGGTTAACGTCAAGGGTCTGTATCACTGTTTACATGCTGCGATTCCTGGTATGAGGGAGCAAGGCGGTGGGGTTGTCTTGAACCTAGCATCCATCGCTAGCAAACTGGGTATCCAAGATCGTTTCGCTTACTCTATGAGTAAAGGAGCTGCGTTTGCTATGACGTTGTCGGTAGCTCGGGACTATGTGGACAAGGGAATTCGCTGCAACTGCTTGTGTCCCGCTCGCGTTCACACGCCGTTTGTGGATAATTATTTAGATAAGAACTATCCCGATACAAAAGCGGAAATGTTCGAAAAACTTTCGGAGTACCAACCGATGGGTCGGATGGGTAAGCCTGAAGAGATCGCGGCCTTGGCCGCGTTCTTGTGCAGTGACGAAGCGTCGTTTATTACCGGCGCCGCTTATGACATTGACGGTGGCGTTGTGCAGTTGCGCTAGCAGGTTTGTAAGAAAATCACGCGAGTCCCTCGCGTAGCTACGGAAGGAAGAAATGCGTAGCTACATCGAGGATTCGATGTGGGCTTTGCCATCTCTCAATCGACTTATGCGTCTGCTACTGCGCGTTCGATGAGCGTTTTGGTCGCTAGGATGCCTTTTACGGGGTCGATTCCGTGTCCTTCGAATTCGATGCCGACGTAGCCTTTGAAACCGGAGTCCATGACTATCTTCATTAGGCGATAGTAGTCCACGTTGACTTCGTTGCCTTTCGCGTCGAACTCCTTTGATTTAGCGCAGACGATTTTTGCAGAAGGCATGAGGTCTTTGACGCCTTGATAGGCGTCGTAGTCTTTGAAATTCTGAAAATCGGGAAGGCTGCCGCAATTCGAACGGTTGACGAGGGCCATGAGTTCGGCGAGCCACTTGCCGTTGCTAGAATAACCTCCGTGGTTTTCGACGACGATGTCCAAGCTCATTTTCGCAGCGACGTTGCAAAGCGTATTGAGTCCATCGGCTGCGTGTTTTTTTTGTTCTTCGTAGTCACCCGTGGATTTGCAATCTACACGAATCGTCGTGCCTCCGAGAGTTTTGACGCCTTCAAGCCAAGGTTTGAATTCGTCTACGGATTTCGAGCGCGTTTTGGCTTTCGATGAATCGAGGGCGAAGGTCGACTTACAGAGCATCATTGTATTCGTTACTCCAAGATCGTCGCAGCGCTTGCGGAGTTCTTTGAAGAATTTCCTATCGCCAGCTTTGTCCATGAAGTGGCCGTTGAAGTATTCGAGCGCTTTGATGCCGGTGCCATCAACGACGGTCTTGGGGTAGTTGAAGATGTCTAGTGAGCCGTCCCTCAGTTGACGATTGAAGCTGTATTGTTGAACCGCGAGTTTGAGTCCGTTGCGTTTAAGGCTGCCTTTTGCCTTAAGTAGCTGAGGCATTGCGAGAGCGCTTGCTCCCCAAACGAGATGCTTTATGGATTCTCTGCGGTTGAGGGATTTGGGGGTGTTAGTATTCGACATGGGTTTATCGTGTCGCGATTGGTCGGCTCGGCAATTCCTTTTCTCAATATGGGTTTACCTATTCGGACTGTAAGCGAAGGGAGATGACTTGTCGGGTCCATCTGCGACAGTTGTTTCTTAGCCTTTGATTGTAGCTTTCCTAGGAAAGCATTTCTCAATCGCCGTGAGTGACAATGTGAGAAAGGAGGGAAGGAATATTAGGGTGACGAATGTGGAGAACATCAGCCCGAAAAGTACGATTGCCCCGACCCCTCGATAAAGCTCCGTTCCAGCGCCGGGAAACACTACCAAGGGAGCAATCCCAAAAACGGTCGTTGTGGTTGACATCAATATAGGCCGAATTCTCGAAAGCGTTGCCTCGTGTATCGATTCTGAAATGGCTTTCCCTTCCCTCAGGCTGTCGATGGTTCGACTAACGATAAGTATCGGATTATTAACTACAGTTCCTAGGAGAATTAGAAAACCGAGCATTGTAATCATGTCGAAGGGCTGTTGGATCGGCTTGAGGCCAAAAGCGCTGAATATAAATCCGGAGGCGTTTAAAAGCCATAATCCACCGATTCCTCCTGCGATCCCGATGGGTACTGTGGCGAGGATGATAAGGGGGAATCCCCAGTGAGAAAAGACGGCTGCGAGCAATAGATAGGAAAGTACAACGGCGATGAGAAAATTTCCGATCAGGGCTTCTCGGGTTTTGAGTAATTGGTCGCCGGCTCCGGTAACATCGACTATGACACTTGAGTCAATCTGGCCTTGGTCTCTCAGGTGATTGATGATGTCATTTCGGACAATCTCTACGGCATCTTCCAGCGCGACCGATTTCGGAGGAATGATATTGAGCGTAACGGTTCGTTCTCCATTGAGGCGCCGAATCGAAGACGTATCCACTTTTTCAACAAGATCAGCAACTGAGTCTACAGAAACGATTCCTCCTGCGGGGGCATAGAGCGGCAAGTTTGCCAACGCATCTAGGCTTCCAATCTCGCCTACACGGCTATAAATGAAAACATCGATACGTTGACCGTCTAGGAGGAATTCATCTACATAAGCCCCGTCTGTGAGTGCTGAAATGGCGAAGCCGAATGATTGATTGGTGAATCCTAGTTCGGCGGCTCGGTCCCAATTGGGACGGATCTCTACCATAGGCTGTTGCAAGCTTAAGGCAGACGGTTCGGAATTCACCTGAGGCGAGTCGAATACCTCGTATGCCCGTCGGTAGGCTGCATCCGCTACTGTATAGATTTCGGAAAGATCTGCGCCGCTGATGTCCAAATTTACACTACGGGATCCACCGTCATTACTCGAGATGATCGATCCACGGCTGTTGAAATTTCTTATGCCGGGAAATTTCTTGAAATATTCCGAAAACACATCGCTGAGTTCGTCGATCCGTCCGGGGTCTTCCGTTTCGGCGACGATTAGAATCATCCCGGTCCTCAATATCATCAGCATCCGGGCAATGGGTGGTACATCTCCCTTGCTGAGGGCCTCCTTGTCCGGATTGAGCCGAGTCATATAGGGCATGAAGTGCTCGTTTACCTCCTTCGCAATCTCGTCCATCGTCTCGAGATTGTATCCAGGCGGCATTATAAGCCGGGCGAATATTTTGGCTTCTTCGCCTTCAGGCAAATACTCGGCGGAAGGGGTGAGCGTAAAGATGATTGCTATGCTCACCCCAGCAGTCGCCAAAGCCCCAACTAAAGCCCGTTTCCATGAGTAGGCGATTTTTTTGACCGACCGATCGAAGAATGTGAATATCTTTGAAGGTGATTTTTCAGTAGCGGTGTTCCGCCCTAAACGTGCGAAATGGGTGGAGGCAGTGGGGATGATCGCGATCGCTACCAGCATTGACGCAAAAATGGCCCCTGATATGGCAATCGAAATATCGGAAAACAACTGGCCTGCTTCCTCTTCAATTAGCCAGACAGGAGCGAACACGATTATGGTCGTAAGCGTAGAAGCTAGAATTGAGGTCCAGACTTCCCTTACCCCTTTTAGGGCAGCCTCGACACGGCCCATGCCCTTACGTCGCAGTTTTTCGATGCTCTCAAGGACGACGATGGCGTTGTCTACTGTCATCCCGATTGCGAAAGCGACTCCTGCCAGGGAAATGACATTGATGGTACGATCCGCGGCGAGCAGACCGATGAATGCGGAAATCGTGCAAACTGGAATGCCCAACACGCATAAGAGTGTTCCAGGAACGGATCGGAGGAACAGCCATAAAACGAGGGTTGCCGCTATGGCTCCTGCGATCAGGTTCCTCCAGACGTTGTCTATCGATGCTTCGACGTAGCGAACATCGTCGCTGGTTTTGTAGATCAGAAGCCCCTCGGGAGCTAGGACATCGCGATTAATTTCCGCGACCGCAATTTCCATGGCATCTCGGATTTCAATGACGTTGGTGCCAATCTCTCTTGATACGGTTGCGAAGATGCTGGGACGCCCTTCCTGATAGCTCAAAGTCCGTGCTTCGTAGAGACCCAGTTCAATCTCAGCTACATCTCCGAGAGTTGTCACTGAATCCCCACTACGCTTGAGGATTATTGATGAAAGCTCATCGGGAGTATCGAGTCGGCCAATTGTTCGAACCAAATAGGATCGCTTCCCGCTGCTGATGTCGCCTGCTGAGATATCTCGATTGCGATCGCGAATAGCGTTTCGTAATTCTTGAATCGTAAGACCAACTGAGGCGAGACGAGCGAGGTCGACGGTGAGGCGAATTTGCTGTTCTGGAGCTCCCTGCATTCGGACTTGGGAGACGCCGGGAACTCGTTCCATACGGGGTTTAACGCGTTCCTCTATGAAGTCGAACATTCGCAGGACTTCTTCAGGCGTTCTTTCTCCTGAGGTGTCCTGTATGGAATAGAACATAAACGCATTGGATGAGAAAGAGGTCGCGAGGATGCGCGGTTCGTCTACATTTTCGGGATACGTAGGAACTTGACTGAGAGCGTTGAGTACTCGGATTAAGGCATCGTTAGTATCGACGGTTGCAGGAAATTCGAGTTCGATCGATGCGGATCCAGTGGATGACGAAGCGATCATACGCTGCAGACCGGCGACGTTCTGCAAGTAATCCTCTTGTTGGATTAGGATTTCCTTTTCAACGTCTTGAGGTGTTGCTCCTGGCCAACTGGTTACCACGGAAATGGTACGGACATCCAAGTCTGGAATCATTTGGACGGGTATCCGCATTGCGGCTACAATTCCCAGCACAAAGATAAGGAGCGCGATTACCGCTACTTGGACACCATGTTTGATACACCAATCGAACATATTAGCGGGTCTCCTTTATGACATTGGGGGAACCCGTTACCGTAACGAGTTGGTCTTCCTGCAGCGATTCGTTTCCTCGAACTACGACAAGATCCGTTTTTTTCAAACCGGATACAACTTCGATTCGAGTGCCGCGGGTATTGCCCAGTTCGACGTCTCGTTGCTC
>JBNMOQ010000351.1:0-5151 GCA_051275055.1 Candidatus Pelagisphaera sp. | reverse complement strand
TCAGGGCTTGGAAGGAACTGATCTGGCCTGCATCCTTGGCGTCGCCTTCATGTTTGAATCGTCCTGTAATGAGGCGGAACGCATGATTGAATCCCCGAAGGGGAAGAAAACGTGAATGGATTGCCAAGCCTAGTCCGCCACCAACCAGTAGGAGAACCAGAGGCAGTCCCCAGGCGAAGTTGACGAGGTGCGAGAGGAGATTGGAGAGCATCAATTAGAAGTGATTCGTGAAAAGTAAATTCATGGGTATTCGATTTTTGGAACTTGAAAAAGGAAATTCGAGAGTTTTAAAAGGATTCCACGCTAGCTTCTCGCGTAGTTACGTCGCCGCAGTGGTGTGAAGATCAAGCAATTAGTTGGTATAGCGTTGTTACCACAAGCTTCAAGGTAAACGGCTTCTATGTGGTCTACGATTCGTTGAGACCATAGATCTTGACCTTCTCTACTAAGAGGGACCGCTCAGGCGTATGAAGCACTTTGGTAATCTCGCGTATCCCGCACCGCATTGGCATGTACAAGTGCCCGAAAAATCGATCTCCTAGTACCGCGATTAGAGCTGTATGGCTTGGTTTTGCCTCTGGTTTGTGTATCGTTTTTACTCAAGTTTTTATTCTCCGTTTTGGAGAATCTCGTGTCCACTTTTTCCAGGGCGCATCAGTTTTCGAATGCACTACAATTTTTCCAAGCGGGATGCCGGAAACGACGTGAAGCGCGAGGGCGTATTCAGGTTTTGGAAAACGGGTGTAGAGTCCATCCTCAATCATCGCTTTCGCGCCAGCAACGCGCTCTTCCGCGGGTTGGCAAATAAGGACCAGAGTGCCGGACCACTTGTCCTTGCGATTCACCAACTGACGAGCGGTCCCGACAAGAGCGGTAATATGAACATCGTGTCCGCAAGCATGCATCACATGTTGCTCGACCTCGTACATGTCTCGTTGTCGAGCCGTTGAGGCGTAAGGCAGTCCGGTTTTCTCCCGAACGGGAAGCCCATCCATATCTGCTCGAATCATGACGGTGGGACCATCACCATTTTTCAAAATAGCTACGACACCGGTCTGGCCGACTTTTTCTGTGACTTCGTAGCCCAGAGCTCGAAGCTCCTTAGCCATGCGCTTCGCGGTTTCGAACTCGCGAAAGGAGAGTTCCGGGTTTTTGTGAAAGTGTATGAAGAGTTCGTGGAGATTCTCTTTATAGTCCCGGTCGATGGATTCCTGTAGCGTTTCGGCCGGTAGCGTGATGTATCCAATTAGTGAACCAAAAACTGCGAGTATGAGTTTAGTGTTTTTCATGGGGCATTGGGGTCGAGTATATATATCGCCATTCATCTTTGTTTCACTACGTCAAGACGTGCGGGCGAACAAAATCTAGCGTGGCAAGAGCAATTTTCGATTGGATTGACGAAGGAAGAGCACCTTTTCTAAAAGGTAGGGCAGAAGGCTGAGCGATTGGATTGGATTTACTTGTTTGATTCGGTTGCAGGGGCGGCTTGGGTTTTGGCTGCTTGTTCTTCTTTGGCTACGATCGCGTCGATATAGTTGCGATAGCTTTCGGTGAAACCGTTTCGTCTATCTTTCCATGCGTCTCGTCTTACGTTATTTTCTAAGGACAAAATGTTTAACGCCGTTCTTAGCCGTTCTTCGTCGATAATGCCTTTTTCGTATTGATAGTAGGCCATGTCACCGTGTCGAAACAGGTTCCATGAGAACCCGGCCATTTGTTCGCGTTCAAGACCCGATAAGGTCTCGCCGTCTGCATGTTTTATAGAGATTTTCGCAAAAGATGGGTTATTGATACTTATTTCATTTATTCTATAAATTTGAGAGATCAAATCTTGATAAGCCGCTAACTGAACCGCACTGCCATGAAGGGCGGTCTGCTCTGTGTTCTGCCGAATTTCGATGACCAAGAAAATCAAGGTAGTAATCTACTGCCACGGCGGAAAAGATCTCGGTGAGAGCCAAAATCTTGGTCGATTTGGTTATCGGAGCCTCTTTCTTTTCAGGTTCGGTAGGTTCTTCGTTTTCTTGAGTCATGGCTTTTCTGATGGGGAAATATTCAAAGATTTTTATGCGAACGGATTAATATTATTCTGTTACCGGGCTATTCATATCACGATGAAAGGGCGAGGATCCATCAAGTTTGCGTTTTCGCGTGTCGACGTAGCTTTTGGCGGATGGATCTGAATAGTTGAATCATGGCGGGCGTTCGGATCGCTTAAGGAAGCGTGATGTCGGAAATCTGTTTGACCATCTCGTCGGCAGAGCGATTGGAACCGATGTCGGGTTCGTCATGTTTCGGTAACCAACGGGCAAGCTCGGCTATTGTCTCCGTATGCCTCGGATTGCCTGCCAGGTTTGTCCATTCGTGTGGATCGTTTACGATATCATACAGTTACTATGAGCCGTCCTGGTATTTTAGATACCGGTAGTTGTTTCCTGAGACAGCGTGATTTCCGAAGCTGCTGGTCGAGAGGGCGGCGCGGTTCGATCGTTTGGATGCATCTTTCAGGATGGGAACCAAGCTTGTTCCTTCTAGATGGCTTGGAGTTTCGAGGTCTGCTAGGTCTACTAAGGTTGGATAAAGATCCATAAGCGAGACAGCGGTGGACGACCGACTACCAGGTTGGGTAACGCCTGGCGCCACCACGATCAGAGGTACACGTGTTGATTCCCGCCATAAGGTGCCTTTGCCAACACGCTTTTTCTCTCCCACATGAAATCCATGATCAGACCAAAGTACAATAATTGTGTTTTGGGCTCTCCCGCTTTGATCCAGCGCATCCAAAACATGGCCGAGCATTGCATCGGCAAAACTGACGCTCGCTAGATAGGCCTGTACAATCTGTTTCCAGCGATTGTTTTCAGGGTCTTCGCTAACCCACTTGAAGCGTCCTGCTGTCGAGGTTGCTCGAGGATTTTCGTATTGCTTGCTAACGCTTTCAGGTAGATCGGATAAGTCGTTTGCCCTGACTGGAGGGAGCGTGATCCCTTCCAGCGGGTGCATTTCGAAATACTTGCGAGGGAGATACCAGGGCAGGTGAGGTCGGTAGATACCCACTGCGTTGAATCGCGGCTCGGTTCCATTCGCCAGTATCTGTTCGACGGACCATGTAGTCACTTGCCCATCCCCCATGGCCATTTCGGTTGTCGCTACGGGTGACCAGTCGAAGGTTTTGACGATTGGGCCATTGACAGGGACATCATGCGGCCAAACCTCATCGGGAACTTGGCGATTGAGGGAAGGAAAGTATGCATTCCAGGCTGTGGTATCGTTATATCCGAAATAGGCCCACATATTCCAGGTCGATGCGTGAAATAGCTTTCCCGCTCCAAACGTTTGATACCCGGATTCTTTGAAATGCCGGGGCAGGGAAGTGACCCCTTTGAGCTTTTCTACTTTTCTCCAGTCGGTGGGGTTTCCGTATACTCCGGTGGTTGAAGGCCGAAGACCCGTTAGCAGGGCAGTACGTGAAACGTTACAAGTCATGCCTGGCGAGTGTGCATTCGTGAAGAGCATTCCCATCTTCGCGAGTCGATCCATATTAGGGGTTTTGGCCTGTGGGTGACCGGAGAGCGGGCCCACCCAGTCGTTCAAATCGTCGATTGAGATAAACAAAATATTTGGTCTTTCGTTCGCATTCGCTAAGAATGGGAGGAAGATAGAAAGTATTAATTTGGATACAAATCGTTTCATGGTTATTGGGGTAAGGGTAGAGGTCGCCTGCCTAATTCGGTTTCTATTTCAACGCATTTTTAAGATATGGGATCAATCGCCGAGTGAAATCTATCGAATCTTCGTTCGATAGATGCGACCATTCCGGACAATCGAAACTGGCGAGTTCGGCGTGATCTTCAAAGTGGATGCCGGGCGATTGGGTGAGTTGAAGCAAGGGATCCCACACGCGTTCTCGTGGAGCGCCTAGCCGTTCGAGTTCACGGACTCCACCTGTGGACGGGAGGCGTAGGAAGACGACTTTACAGCCCTTGTTTTTTAGGCCCCGGACCAGGTTGACGATGTTCTTGAAATGAGCTTCGCCGTCTTTCATCATTTTCTGCATGAATACTTCGGGATCGACGAATGAGGGTGGCGGAGGCGGCGAAAACCAGGGAATCCATACTTGCTGGATGTGGGATTGCAATTCTCCTGGAGTGGCTGCGGCTTCGGTCATTCGATAGCGTCGGTTTCGTTCGACAACACCGAAGTAGGGAGGCATCGGAGGCATGAGAGCGGCATTAGGTCGGTTGGGAATGGGGAGTTTGCCAAGTAAGACGCTTAGTGTGAGATCTTCTTGCTTAAGAAAGGCAATATGCTCTTCGAGAAACAGGGCAATGTCCTGGCCCATTGATTCGGCGATAGAGCTTTTCTGCCAAACGCGAAGCGCCTCTTGAGGACGTTCGATCAAGGGACCGCCGGGCACTGGAAGCATTGGTGGAACGACTCCTATAATTATCGTTCCTTTGAAACTTTCTTCGTTCGCGAGATCCTCAAGCATAGGATAGAAGGATGAACCGGTGAATGCGAGCTGAAGCGGTTTTTGACCAAGCCCTTCTTCTAGGATATCTAGGTCTAGATCGAAGAGCATGCGCGAAGCGCCTAAAAGAACCAGCGAGTCGTCCTGAAGTTTGTCGCGCTCGTCTGCCCAAAGGGCGAAGGAATCGTTGAGGGTTGGGCGGTAGCCTTGGCTGCGGGCATAGAGCTCCCAAGCCAGAGTGATCAGCCCTGCGGTGATGACTGTTGCAATGAAAACTGTTTTCCAAGCAATAGCCGGTATGGTTCGTTCAAAATTGGAAGTAGATGAATGCATTGCCGCTACCTTGGTTGAGGATTAGAATGAAGATCATCGCTGCCCAAGCGGATACGATAATGGGGATAGGCGTTTTGGCCGCGACGGTTTCTATGCTGGTTTCCCGGAGAAGCCAATGGGCGGATATTAGAACTGTTGTTAGAATCGAGACTTGAAGGATTTCGCGTGTTGTAAGAAGGGCGTCTCCTACGGAAAGCAGACCACCCATCGCGCTAAGCAATCGTAAGGCGGTTTCGAAGTCCGAGGCTCGAAAAAAGACCCACGCAAGGCAAACGGCTACATAAGTGACAAGACTGATGGCGAAACGTATCGGAAAGGACTGGGTCCATTTTCCGCCTGGTATTACG
>JBNMOQ010000350.1:0-5154 GCA_051275055.1 Candidatus Pelagisphaera sp. | reverse complement strand
CAATTGCATCGAATTCGCCGTTCTCGATTTGACCACGAGTATTGATTGTAGCGTTGCCCTTCTTCCCAATCCAATGCTGTTCCAAAGTAGCGCCTCCGGGAGTCGACTTTCGCGTCTCCAACGAAAGTCCCCGGTTTGTTGCAAATGATGCTACAGTCTGCGGCATGTTTTCGTAGTGCGTATAACTATTTCCTACAAATAACACACGCTTCGGAATACTTCGCTCCGCGCTCCATAAACATGCGCAGGAACAAAAAATGATAAAAAAGAAGACGGTGCGTTTCATTTGATCAATGGGCTTGAGAATTAGGAAATTGAAAACCAAGAATTAAAACATCTCCGGGGCAACTGTCTTCGTTCTTCGAACTACGCCGAGTCAAGAGCCCCCGAGGTATTCAATAGGTAGCGGCCGATCTCCGAGCGGCCATTATTGTTGAAGTATCTGAACGATTACATCGTTCAGTGGCCGCTCGGAGATCGACCGCTACCATTATGGGCAACGAAGGATTAAAAAAGCGCGACTTCGAATTCAGGAGAATCCGCAGTCGCGCTGAAAGTTAAACGATTCCGAATCGACTAAGCCAAGGCCTTCTCAAGCGCTTGATCGATATCAGCGATGATATCGTCAATATGTTCGATGCCAACGGACAGGCGTACCAATTCTGGAGCGATACCTCCCGCGATCTGAGCTTCTTCCGACAACTGACTGTGCGTCGTCGTTGCAGGATGAATAGCGAGACTCTTCGCATCGCCCACATTCGCCAAGTGGCTAAACAATTCTAGCGAATCGATAAACTTCGAGCCTGCAGCCGCTCCACCTTCGATTCCGAAGATGACCATGGAACCACCCTTTCCGCTTAAATACTTATCAACAAGTCCTCTCGTTCCATCGTCCTTTAGACCTGGATACCGAACCCAATCAACGCCTGCCTTGCCATCTAAATGTTTGGCGACCGCACGAGAGTTCGAACAATGACGCTCCATTCGCAATGGAAGCGTTTCAATACCCTGCAGGAACATCCACGCGTTGTCTGGCGAAATACATCCTCCAAGATTTCTCAAAGGCACTGTACGCATGCGAAGAATAAACGCCAGCGCAGCCAACGGCTCCGGCAAGTCATGCCCCCAACGCAATCCGTGATAGGACGTATCCGGTTCATCATACAATGCGAACTTTCCATTGGCCCAATTGAATTTTCCGGAATCAACCACGATGCCGCCAATTCCTGTTCCATGACCGCCCATCCACTTAGTCAGCGAATGCACTACGATATCCGCTCCATGTTCGATTGGGCGTTCTAGGTATGGAGTCGAAAATGTAGAATCAACGATAAGGGGAATGCCGTGATCATGAGCAATTTTGGCTATCGCTTCAATATCCGATATATCCAGACCAGGATTACTCACGCTCTCGCAAAACAGCGCCTTGGTATTCTCATCGATCGCAGCTGCGAAATTCGCTGGCACATTCGGGTCTACGAATTTCGTCGTAATACCCAAGTTCGGCAGGATGTCATTGAATTGCGTATACGTGCCTCCGTAGAGATTATTGGCAGAGACTATATTGTCGCCGGCTTTTGCAACATTGATGACGGAAAAGAAAACCCCCATCGTACCGGAAGCTACAGCCAAAGCCGCCGCGCCACCTTCAAGCTGCGCTACCCGCTGCTCAAGCACGTCTTGAGTCGGGTTCATAATACGGGAATAGATATTCCCGAGCTCCTTTAGAGCGAAGAGATTCGCTGCATGCTCCGTATTATCGAAAACGAACGAAGAGGTCCGATATAGCGGAACTGCGCAGGCATTGGTTGTTGGATCTGGAGAGTATCCAGCGTGAAGACATTGGGTTTCTAACTTCATAAAGATTTTAGCTTAGATATTGGTTCCCAGGCGAGAACGCCCGATTGAGGATTTGGATGCGCACTATGAAAGGGATTTAAGGGTGCGACCAGCCGATTTTACGGAAAATTCAATGATCTTCAAATTTGAGCCATAAATCGCTTATTTAGTCTCATTATTGATAATGAGACACTTTCTCAAAAAGACCCTTGACTTGCTTATTGAGATTCAGTTTCAACTTTTCCTGCAAATTGACATGAAGACAAAACTCAATTCAACGAGACTGGCTGCAATAGCCGGAATTAGCATTTTCAACCTCCTAGCATCCGCCCAAGACACCAACTCAGTCAACACTGCGATCTTGGAGCCGCTTACTATTTTCGGATCCCAGGAAGAGCTCTTCACGCAAACGGGTTCCGGGTATCTGATCGAACTGGACCTCATTCAAACGCACGGCTACGCTGATATCAACCAAGCGCTCAAACAAGTTCCCGGCGTCTATCTTCGTGCCGAAGACGGTTACGGACTGTTTCCCAATATTAGTCTGCGCGGCGTCGATCCCGGCCGCATGTCAAAGTTGACCTACATGGAAGACGGCATTCTCGCTGCTCCCGCGTCCTACTCCGCCCCATCCGCCTACTATACTCCTACCATGGGTCGCATGAGCGCTTTGGAAGTCCTCAAAGGATCGAGCCAAATCGAACACGGCCCACACACAACCGGCGGTGTTATCAATTACATCTCAACGCCAATTCCTCATCAAAAAAGCAACTACATCCGCTTTTCCTACGGAACCGACAATGAGACCAAACTGCATCTATGGACTGGCGATCGCATCAAAACTGACGCCGGAGAATTCGGTTACCTAGTCGAAACTTACAATCGCGAAAACGACGGTTTCAAGACGATCGATTCCACCGAGGCATTCGATGGATCAGGCCGCGATACCGGCATTCAAAACAGCGACTCGATGATCAAGCTAAGCTGGTCGCCAGACACAGAGAACCGACAGTATTTTGAACTAAAAACCGGATACACGGACAAGGATGCCGACGAGACCTATCTCGGTCTTTCGAGTTCCGACTTTGCCGTAAATCCTAATCGTCGATACGCAGCTTCTCGCGACGACAACATCGATACTCAACACTTCCGCAACTACTTGCGCTACTCGGTTGACATAAACTCTCAGGCCACTTTTTCAGCGGCTGCCTACTACAACGCTTTCAACCGTAACTGGTTCAAGTTGAAGGAAATCAAGGACATCGATTCTGATGGCGACGGCGTAATAGACAGCACTCCTACGGTTCCGCTCTACCAAGCTTTGGCTGGTGTCGACGACAACAAACCCCTTGAAGTCCTGCAAGGAACCCGAGCTGGCCAATACGAGTATCGCAACAACAACCGCGACTACATCGCCAAAGGGCTGCAAGCGACTCTCGATTGGAGCATTGAAGCAGGCCAGGCCACTCACGAACTCCGCATCGGAACACGCTTTCACCAAGACCACGTACGTCGCTTCCAGGAAGATGTTCAGTACTTTCAGAATTCAGATGGATCGATCGAATCGACCGTTTCGGATGGCCCTGGATCGGGCGGCAATCGCCTGCAAGAATCTGAAGCTACTGCTATTTTCGTAGAAGACACAATTCGCCTAGGCCAACTCTCGATCGTACCTGGCCTGCGCTTCGAGCACATCGACTACAACTACATCACCTACGAAAGCAACGGGGGCAATATCCCGAGCGACTCCGCTTCGCGTGGAATCGACGTTTTCGCTCCAGGGATCGGAGTCAACTACCAGTCGAACGAAAACACATCATTTTTCGCCGGCGCTTATCGCGGGTTCTCTGTACCAGGTCCTCGTTCGGCTGCCCGTCCAGGGAGAGAGCTAGACGAAGAAACAAGCCTGAGCATCGAAAGCGGTGTTCGTTACGACAATCGCAAAGGTGTGTTCGCCGAATTCATCGTCTTTAATACGGACTTCGACGACCTCATAACCATCGACAATATTGCAACCGGTTCGAGCAACCCGCAAAACATCGGAAAAGCACGGTCTCGCGGCATTGAAATGATTCTCGGCTGGGACCCAACAGCCAATGCCAACGCCAACTTCAAAGCTCCTATTTCATTCAGCGCTACCTACACGGACGCGGAATTCAAAACCAACTCGACTGATTCCAACGCCGAGTCCATCTTCTCTGGAGCGGTCATCGGAAATGCATTCCCCTACATACCTGAATTTCAGTACAACCTAGCAGGCGATCTCGAATTCGAGGCATTTCGCTTGTCAGCGAATCTAAACTACACCGATAGCGTTTACGGCAGTGGTTCCAATACCGAACTGGAAGAGAATCCCGCAGGTATCCCTGACGCCCGCTTCGGATTAATCGACAGCCTTTTCATCGTAGATCTCTCCGCTACCTATTACATCAATGAACAAGCGGAAGCGTTCATCAATGTTACGAACGTGTTTGATGAGCAGAAACTGGTGGGTCGCCTAACCGATGGACCTCGTCCCAATGCGCCACGTCAAGCAAGCGTAGGCATGGGGTTTAGGTTTTAAGAGGGTCGAACTGGCCCGGAAATAGCGAAACCTGCTGTCGCGGCAGCGACACCTATGTCGCTCTTTGGCGACCCTGACTATTCCGTCTGCTGGCCAGCTTGCTCAAAGCCATCGTAAACTCACCTTAATTGAGGTTAGCATCTTCTCTCAAACACCAGCCCGTTTAAACCCTGCCCCGAGTCTCGACAACGAATCGAACAAGGTCGTGAAAAACACAATTTCTAACAACGTTCGTTCCTCGCTTTTTGCCTCTGTTAGGCAAATAGGTGTCTCTTCGAGACAATAGGTTCGATTTGATTGGAGCGAATTCGATTAGGTCCAATCCTTTGGCGTATTTAGCGGACAAACAAACTTCAGCCTGAGCCTACCAGGCCAAGCAGTGGGATCCAGCGGGCTGGTTTAAGCGGGATGAAATAAGATAAGTCAGGCTAAAGCACTGACCTACTCCTTTTCCTGGTTTACATACTTTGGAATACGCGTGCCGGAGTAGAGTTCGTATTCAAGAAGACGACACTCGATTGGGCCGTTGTAGAATTCGATTTTGCGCTTAGTCTTTAAACCGACCCGTTTTCCAAGGCTCGGATTTCCCGTAAAGATGTATCCCCAATATCCTGGACATTTCTGCTTAAACAGATCTCCAATTTCTTGATACGTGGAGACGAGTTCTTGTTCCTCGCCCATTCTATCGCCGTACTCGGGATTGAAGACCATCACTCCAGGATCTTCCGGAATTCGCGTTTCCTTGAAATCGC
>JBNMOQ010000349.1:0-5179 GCA_051275055.1 Candidatus Pelagisphaera sp. | reverse complement strand
TCGTCAAAATCAAAGACACTTCTTCCAAAGGATACACAGAGTTCAACGGCTTCGACCTTGAAACCACCCCCGCAACATCATTCGATACGACTAGTAGTCCAGTCATACGCCAAACGCCAATTCCATCTATCTCACAGTCCAGTATTTTTGATCCTGGTGAAGACACTACGAATTCCGAGAAAATGACCGCACCTGCAAATTCGCTAGATCTTCTTGATTTCTCGTTGGACGAATTCTCAGTCAGTTCACAAAAACCCGGAGAAACCACAAGTGCCTCAGGTGAAACGCAATCGAGTGACAGAACGGGCAATTTCGATTCAATCAACAGCCGACCTGAGTATCGACTAGGCGGTTCGAATTCGATTTCGAATAATCCTAAGACAATCGCTTCCGCAAACTCTGATTCGATTCGATCAACTATAGGGCCTTCGGGAACCATCAAATACGCAAACAACGTTTCTCTCACCTTCGACCTGAGTGCCTTAATGGAAGTGTTTTTGTCAGAAACCGAAACCGCACCGAAATCACTCTACTTACGGCTCAAAACCCTGGAGCAGTTGGGTTCCGATAAGTTCGGAAACGGCAACTACAACAACCAATTCGATGTCTCGATTACCGGCCCGAATTGGATGGAGGCTCCAGTCCATTTTCGATCGAATGTTCCCCACGAAAAAACCTGGACCTTCGCAATAATTAAAGATTGGTCAGGCGAATTACCGATTCCAAATTATTTCGAAAAAATCCAGGTTTCAAATACAGCATCGCTTCTTGTCAATACACAACATCGTTCACTACGAACCGCCCAACCAACTGCTCCATTTGCTTACCGACTACGAGGAGTTAGCGACATTCAACCCGTTGAAGATTCCACAAAATACAGTCACATAGACAATCTCACTGCGCCACTCGCAAAAAGAGAAATCGACTACCTAGAAACGCTATCTCGCAAAATAGGCAGTCGTGCCAAATCACGAATGGCATTCGCAAGTGAGGTCGAAAATTACCTCTCTCAAAACCATCCCTATCAATTCGATTTTTCCGTTCGCAACGGTCAAGAAC
Source organism: Candidatus Pelagisphaera sp. (assembly GCA_051275055.1). GTDB lineage: Bacteria > Verrucomicrobiota > Verrucomicrobiia > Opitutales > Opitutaceae > Pelagisphaera. The sequence goes on along the minus strand of JBNMOQ010000349.1, from coordinate 4,120 downwards.
ATGTTCTCATTCGTTGGCTTAAAACAAAGTCTCCTGGCATATGCGGGTACTATGCAGGAGCATTCGTACTGCTTGCCCGTTCGCAAGGCATACCCGCTCGCGTCGTAACGGGACTGCACACTAGCGAGTACAATCCTAACAAGCATTCATTCACCGTAAGGCGACGCGATGCCCACGCGTGGGTAGAATACCAAGACGAAAATAACAAATGGGTCCGAGTCGATCCAACACCTTCAGCCAAAGAAAGCCCGAGATACACTAGCTCAAAGCAAACCACCACAGGCTACTCTCCAAAAATTGAGTCGCTACTGGCTCAATTCCAATTTGCTGACCCCATTGAACCACGAACGGCGAAAGCCGAATCCATCCCTCAACCCGACTCGACACCCGCTCTAGCTTCAAGCTATTCAGGGCCGCCTATCTACGAACCAACCGTCGTTTCAATCTTGAATACTCCAAATACGATCTCAGGTGTATTCCCAGAATTGAATGTAGAGACTTCCAATGTTCAACAAAAAGCTACGGTCGTTCAAAGTTCGCCAACGAAAACTACCATCGAGCTATTACCAAACGAGGCAACAGCTAAAACAGTTTCGGAATTAGCCTTAGAGCAAACTGAAACGCCGTCACCAATTGAAAAGACAGCGAATCTCTCTAATTTCAATTTCAAACCCATGTCATGGTTTCTGGAATACAGTGCGCCCATTTTGATCCTTTTAATTTCATCGATTCGACTTACCTTTCACCTAAAGACGAACCGAACAAAATCCCGCGCAACAATAGGAAGGTCTAAGCTAGCCCTAAGAGCCCAGTCCAAGATCGATAGAATACTCGTTCAACTAGACACGCTTACCGCCCAAACGAACGTGGAACCCACAGATGATCTACTCCAAGCGCGATCTCTAGCCCTAGGCCTACGTTACGGCCCTCAAGTCGATACCTCTTTCTTCAAGAAAACACTGAAGCAACTAAACACGATCATTCGAGCTAGTACTCGAAATTAAGGCAGTGACGTCATTCCCTTCGGGTAGAAACCTTGTGACTTACTTCGTTGCTTATTTGGTAGCGGCCGATCTCCGAGCGGCCACTGAACGACGAAGTCGTTTAGCCTCTTCAACGATAATGGCTGCTCGGAAATCAGTCACTACCTTTCGAATGCCTCAGATTGACCGCTACTCAAAATCAATCACTACTTTAATTGCCCCGTCTTCACGATCTACAAAAAGTTCGTAGGCACGTTGGGCTTCCTCAAATGGAAGCGTGTGCGTGATCAACGGTTTCAAATCGACTTCTCGATTGGCGATCATATTCGCCGCAGCAAGAAAATCGCCTTCGTCCTTCGCTCCGACAGTATTCTTAATCGTTAAATTTTTGTAGAATGCTTTTCCTAGTGGAAACCGATCTACGTATTCAGTATCAACTACGCCAAACGCAAGTATCGTCCCTTCTTGCCGCACCAGATCAATCGAAGTATCAAGAGCCAGTTCTCCATGGCCCACCGCCTCAATCACAATATCCGCCATCGCCCCATTTGTTAGCTTCGACATCGCATCCACCGAAGGTCCATCTTCCAGGCAAATGCTTTCATCGGCTCCAAGCGCTGCGCCTACCTTAAGTCGATTGCGAAAACGATCAACACCGATTACAGTCGAAGCACCTTCTCGTTTCAACAGAGCATTGAACAAAAGGCCGATTGGTCCCTGTCCAACAACGGCCACGGTCTTACCCTCCAGTTTCGGCATCATCCGAAACCCATACAGCAAAGTCCCGAGTGGTTGGCACAAAAGCATTTCCTCTTTACTAACGGACGACTCGGGTAATTTGAAAATCCGAGAGTCAGGTAAGGTTAGGTATTCGAAAAAACCATACTGGTCGAACGGCAAGGCCAACACGAAATCACCCTCCTTGAGTCGATCCGATCGAGACTCAGTGACAATGCCAACGCATTCGTGCAACGAAAGCCCAGGAGCGAGGGGATACACCGATTCATTCGAATAATCGATGTGCCCAGAAAAGTTCCGCTTCCCCTGGTCGGCCAAAGCCTGCTGGTCATAAGCGAAAAAGGGAATATCCGATCCACACAAACAGGTTTTCTGCAACTTGACACGTACGTCGCCCGGGGCGAGTTTCGGCATTTCTACCTCGATGATTTCAGCTCTGCGGGGTCCAGTAATTTGAATAGCTTTCACTTCGACCATTCAGAAAACCCATCCCGATTAAGGCAAACCAAACTCTAGCTCTATCGTAAAGCGAAGGACGTATGAAGATGATTTTGCCACAAAAAAGCCAAAGTCCTACCCAATCACCGCTTTACGAATGACTCCGTAAAGGTCGGTCGAATCGGATACTCCGTCTAACGAATCCGGAGAGATCACCACAGGCCACTCGTCCTCGCTCTCGGGTGTTCGCCCATGGGAGCCCTTCACGAGTGAAGCATCCAATGGAATGACATCCAGCAAGCCACGGAATCCGAGCTTCTTTTTAAGAAGAAATTTTGCGATTTTCAGAATTGGAAATTTTAATTTCGGATCGATAAACAACTCGACTGGATCGTATCCAACTTTTCGGTGAATATCCACGCAGCGAGCGAAATCCGGCGCCACAGCATCATCGAGCCAATAGTAGTAAGTAAACCAACTTCGCTGATCGGATATGACGACGAAATCGCCCGAACGTTCATGGTCGATTCCCATCGCTTGCTTACCCGCTTCATCGAGTACGGACTCGACGCCCGGGATAGCTTCTAAGGTTTTTCGAACTTCGTCGCGAATGCTCTCATCGTTCACGTAAACATGCGCCACTTGGTGATCGGCAACCGCGAAAGCCTGACTAGCCCCGCAATCTAATTGCTCGAGACCCAGTTCGTCCTTAATTGTGATCCAGCCCTTTTCTCGCAAAACACGATTGATGTGAATCGGTCGGTCCACATCGCTGATCCCATATTCCGAAAGTAAAACTACCTTAACCGCGCGTGCTTCGAAAAAAGAAATCAGATCGCCAACGACTTGATCGATCTCTTCGAGATCCGCACCGATATCGGGGTGCGATGGCCCTAAGCGCTGGAGATTATAGTCGAGATGCGGCAGGTAGATCAGATTCAACGTTGGCTCATTTTTCTCCTCTACCCATTTCGCCGATTCAGCAATCCACAGGGAAGAACCAATCCCCGCTTTCGGTCCCCAAAAAGTGTGAAAGGGAAAACCTCCTATGTCCTTTTTCATCTCCGACCCCATTTCCATGGGATGGGTATATACGTCGAAAAACTTGCGTCCATCCGCTGGATACATCGGACGCGGAGTAATTGAGTAATCGACAGACGAATACATATTGTACCACCAAAACAACTTCGCGCAGGTGAAGGAAGGATCGAGACTCTTTAACTCGTCCCAGATTTTCGGTTCCTTGACGATCGGATTAGACTGCTTCCAAAAGTGAACTTCGCTGTAATCACGGTTGTACCAACCATTGCCAACTGCCCCGTGCTTCGAAGCAGGACTTCCGGTGACTATATTCGATTGGGCCGTACACGTAACCGCTGGGAAAGCAGGCTTGATGCTCTTCTGACGATTCCGATCGGCGAATGCTTTGATATTCGGCGTGGACTCCCCGATTAGCGAAGAAGTTAGTCCTACAATATTGATGACGGCTGTCCGTTGCATCGCAAAATTAGATAAGCTCTTTAAGCCGATTCATCGATTTAAGGACTACATCCGTATCCATTTCATGAACTTCGAATCGCGATCCAATTTTCTTCAATAATGTGATCGTCAGCAATCCACCCAAATGCTCGCGAAACTCCTCCAGGCCTTCCAGCACATAAGGATAACCCCTTTCATTGCGGCGTTCGAGCTGGTCTGAGTAAGTTTCGAAATTCAATCGTTTGAGCAAGCTGAGTATTCGATCCGAACAGCTCTTTTCCAAGTAGCCCATTTCTTCCGAATACAATGTATCGATCGCGATCCCAATCGCTACCGCCTCGCCGTGAGAAAGCGCAAATTCCGAAAGCTGCTCAAGCTTATGCGCCGCCCAATGCCCAAAGTCCAAGGGCCGAACCGATCCCATTTCAAACGGATCCCCAGAAGTCGCGATGTGCGCCACATGGTGCTCCGCGCAGCGATGG
>JBNMOQ010000348.1:0-5206 GCA_051275055.1 Candidatus Pelagisphaera sp. | reverse complement strand
ACCGTTTGCTCCTCCGCCAAGATGTGCTGTATCAATGGGGCTTGGGCGACGGGGCTTTTTCTTACAACCGGAGAATCCGATTGCAACTGCGATAATGAGGAAGTAAAGGATGGACTTTTTGGAAATCATGAATGTGAGAGCTTAAAATATAATCGACTATTCGGTATTGTTCTTAATCGGCAAGAACTATAAGCGGTTGTAGGATATTTCTTATGGAAGACAAGTCTTTGGATGCAGAATTTCGCGTTGTTTTACTGGATAACGGCTCGGTAAGTCCCGATTCCGTTATTCAAGCGCGTGAACTTGGATCGGCATTGTCGATTCGAATTGGTCGCCAAGTGGATTTGGCGTCCGTTTCGCATAGCGATCGAATACCCGCTGAGCAGATTGGCGGGACTCCTGCCGTCGTGTGGAAGGACTATCTTGAAAATTGCGAGGAAAGCGGGATTCGTTCTCTTGCGGTTCTGCCACTATTCTTTGGGCCAAGCTATGGTTTGAGGAAGGCTCGAAAAATGGTAAAGGAACGGACGGTTGGCCTTGCTCCTTTGCGAATCGAGTGGGCGCCGTGTTTAGTTTCCGAGTCGTGCGAGATCTTGACCGAAGCAATGGTGAAATCGACTATCCGGGTTTTGGATACGGAGGTGTTTGAATCAGCGAGAAGTGAGATGGGATCATTGCCGTCGGTTCTGTTGGTGGATCATGGGAGTCCGTTTCCGGAAGTCACTGAATGTCGAGATTTCATGGCGAAGGCCATGAAGGATCGTCTAAGTGGACGAGTGGGAGAGGTTATCGCTTGTTCGATGGAGCGTCGCGAGGGAGATCGGTACGACTTCAATGAGCCTTTATTGGAAAGAGCGCTCGAGGAATTGCCAAATTCGGGTGATGGGGCGGTTGTTCTGAGTCAGCTTTTCCTTTTTCCAGGAAGGCATGCTGGAGTCGACGGGGATATCGAACGGATATGCCAAGCATCTCCTTGGGTGAAGGCTGGTGGACGGGTTGTTCGAACGGAGCTTCTCGGCTCGGATCCGCGAATGGTTGATTTATTGGAGGCTCGCTGGAAAACGATTTTGGAGTAAGGTAGGGCAGCATCGCCGAGGCTGCAGTAGAGCCCTGGTTTTGTCTTAGAGACTGTTAAATAAGTCGAAGATTGCTCTGCTGACTAATTGTAGGAGCGGGTTTACCCCGCGATAATACGTATCTATACCATGAAAATTAAAAATCGCGGGATAAACCCGCTCCTACACTGACTTATTTAACAGTCTCTTAGGCTCCGCTGCAGCTTTATAGCGCATTCCTGGGGCTAAGCGTGGGTCGGAATCGTTTTTGACTTTTGAAAACCAATGGAATTCACTTTAGCGTGTTTTCTGAGCCCCTTGTCTTAAAGTGTTTGTTTCGAAGTACGCGTCGCTCGTGGCTATGTGTTTTGATTCTCTTTAGTTGGTCCGTCGCTTTTGCTGGAGAATGGTCTGGGACTCAGACGGATTTTCATTCGTTCGATCAATTCGATTTTGAAGTTGATGATCTCGACTGCAAAATTGTCGTGCCGAAGGAAGCTGCAAAGGGAAGGCCTTGGATTTGGCGAGCTCGGTTTTTCGGACATGAACCGCAAACGGAAATCGCATTGTTGGAAAAGGGGTTTCATGTGGCCTACGTTGATGTTGCCGATCTTTTTGGTTCGCCCAAGGCGATTGATCGTTGGGATCGGTTCTATGAATATTTGACTGAGTCGCATGGCTTTTCGAAGAAAACGGTATTGGAAGGGCTGTCACGCGGGGGACTTATTATCTACAATTGGGCGGCGATTAATCCTGATAAGGTTCATTGCATCTATGCGGATGCTCCGGTGTGCGACTTCAAGAGTTGGCCGATGAAAAAGAGTTCGAAAGCGACCTGGCAGAAATGCTTGGATGCCTATGAAATGACAGAGGCGGAGGCCTTGCAATTTCGCGGTAACCCGATTGATAACCTTAAGCCTTTGGCGGAAGCAGGAATCGCGTTGCTTCATGTTATTGGCGAAGCGGATGAAGTTGTACCGGTAGCGGACAACACCGCTGTGATCGAGAAAAGGTACAAGGCTCTGGGTGGGAGTATCGAAGTGATTCGAAAGCCGGGCATTGGGCATCACCCACATAGCCTAGTAGATCCGAAACCGATAGTCGATTTTGTATTGAAACACATGTGACGTGAATCGGGGCAGTTCGGGGATGTGTCTTCGGCTAGCGGTCGAATATTGTGCTCGCTGATAACGTTGAATACGCTTTTATCGAGTTGAATCCCTCATTGAAAATCCCTGAATCTGGTACTATGAAAACGGTCTTTCGAATCCCTGTTATACTTTTCGCTCTGTGTTCTATTTTCCTGGTCAATGCACTGGCTGCTGAAGAATCGTTCGAGTTGCCTTCGGTGGAAGACGAGGCGGATTTGCCAGGAGAAGGCGCGTTGCGTCGTTACGATGGTTACGTTAATAAGTGGCAGAGCTTACGTAGCGAATGGTCTCAGCGAATCGAAGCGGATCAAAACGCAGTAGTGTTCTTGGGTGATTCGATTACTCAGGGTTGGGGCAAGGATTTCAAAGGGATGTTTCCTGATATCAAAACCGCTAACAGAGGTATTGGAGGAGATACGACCCGCGGTATGCTGATTCGGTTGAAGAAAGACGTTCTTTCGCTCAATCCTAGAGCGATTGTCATTTTGATGGGGACGAATGATATTGAGGTTGGTGTCGAACCAGCTGCGATCGGGCGCAATTTCGACAAGATTTTGGCTGCTATCCAGGAACACAGCACAGAGATCCCGATCGTCTTGTGTCGCGTGTTTCCAAGCTCGGCGGAGAAGAAACGTCCATCCAGTATTATTCAACAGGTCAATGCTCGCTATGAAAATACCCTTTTCGAGGCGGCTATGAAGGGCGATTCTCAAGTAACGGTTTTGGATACGTGGACGCTCTTCGCAAATGAGTCTGGCGATGCTAATCCTTTATGGTTTCGCGATTTGCTTCACCTTAACGCGGAGGGTTACCAGAAATGGGGAACGTCTTTGTCCCTTATCTTTGCGACGCTTGGCTATACCGAAACTGAACCCGAACCGTTTGAGCTCGAAAAGGGTTATAGGAGGCTTTTTAATGGGAAGGACCTAACGGGTTGGGGCGTTCTCGTTACTCCGCCCAAAAAGAACGCTAAGAGACCAAAGCTCATTTTCGTTGAACACAAAAAAGATGTTTCCTTCGATGGAAAGACGAAGAGCGATGATGGACGCTATGCCGCAATTAATGGACGCTTAGTCGTTACTACCCCACCTGGAGGACGCCGTATTCAACAACTTTGGACGACGGAATCTTTTGATTACGATTTTGTTTTGAAGCTCGAATTCCGAGCGGCTCCTTATGGAGATAGCGGGTTATTTCTCCGCAAAAAACAATTACAAGTCCGCGATTACGTCACGGCTGGTCCTTTCGAAGATTTGAAGGAATACCGTCCGCAGGATTGGAACGAAATTGTAGTTACAGTAAAAGGTGGTATCGCCCACGCCACTTGCAACGGCGAGTTGCTTGACGATAACTTCGAAATACCAGCAACCGGTCCCATAGGTCTCGAGGGAGATCGTGGACAGGTAGAATACCGCCGCATTCGTTTGAAAAGGCTTCCTTAGCTCTACTTAGTTAAATTAAGGGTAGTACAGGCATCTTGCCTGTGAATAAACAGGCTGGAAGCCTGTGCTACTTTTCACGAACCCTTCTCATTTAACTAAGTAGAGTTAGGGACTGTTTTATAAGTCGAAAGATCGGTCAGGGCGTCGCTTGCGACGACAGCGAGGTGAGATTGCTCTGAGGCTGAGTGCCAGCCCTGCGTTTAAGTTGGTATCACTGAGATATGTGGCGAAAAAATACTAAAATATTTCTAATTAGTACAATCGGAATAGGCAGATAATAGGCATTATGGGGATTCTGGAAATGAGTCATTGGTTGCATTGAAACCCTTGTACCCCAATTATCGAAATTTATGTCTGATAAAGTGAATATCGCCCTGGTTGGGCTTGGCTTTGGAGCTGAGTTTATTCCAATCTACTTGAAGCACCCGAACGCGAATATCGTAGCGATTTGTCAACGGAACGAAGACTCGCTTAATGAGATTGGCGAGAAGTATGGCATAGAGAAGCGATATACGTCTTATGAAGAGTTACTTGCAGATCCGGATGTCGATGCGGTCCATATCAATACGCCGATCGGAAGCCATGGTCCTCATTCGATCCAGGCGCTCAAAGCTGGCAAGCATGTAGCTTGTACGGTTCCGATGGCGACCACGGTCGAAGAGTGCAAGACGATCTGTGATTTGTGCAAGGTAACGGGGTTGACCTACATGATGATGGAAACGGTGGTCTACAGTCGCGAGTTTTTGTTCGTTAAGGAGCTCTTCGATAATGGCGAGCTAGGACGGGTCCAATACTTGCAATCGAGTCACCAACAAGACATGGCAGGCTGGCCGAGTTACTGGGATGGGTTGCCTCCTATGCATTATGCGACGCATTGCGTTGCGCCAGTGTTGGCGCTTCAACGCAATCGTGCCGAAACGTTGTCCTGTTTTGGTTCGGGGCGTATCCAGGAAGAGATGATTGGCATTCATGGTTCTCCGTTTGCGATCGAATCTTGCCAAGTGACTTTTAAGGACTCTGACGTATCGGGACGAATTATTCGCTCTCTTTATAATACAGCGCGACAGTATCGAGAAAGCTTTGACGTATACGGTTCGAAGAAGAGCTATGAGTGGCCGCTGATCGAAAACGAGAATCCCGTGATCCATACGATCGGTAAATCGGAGCCGGAAATCCCCGAGCGAGTCGAAGTGCCGGATTACGCGCATCGTTTACCCGAAGAGATCCAAGCTTTCACCGGACGCGGAGTTTATGATTCCGGTGACAATCAACACCTTTCTTTCACTCAAGGTGGGGGCCACGGCGGATCGCATCCTCATCTCGTACACGAATTAGTTAGTGCACTGACGGACAAGCGAGCACCGTATCCAAATGCAGCCGAATCGGCAAATATTACATGCGTCGGTATTCTCGCTCACGAGTCGGCGATGGAAGGTGGGGCATTGAAGAATCTGCCTGGGTTTACCTTAGAATAGCGAACTTTCATTTACCCCCCTATTTATGTTGCTGCCCCAAAGACCCACATTCTCGATGGTAGGGAGGACCGGCTCGGTCCTCC
>JBNMOQ010000347.1:0-5236 GCA_051275055.1 Candidatus Pelagisphaera sp. | reverse complement strand
TCAATTTGCGCATAATCCAACGGGTCGCGCCATCCTTGAGTCGGAGAATACAATGAGCCGTCGATCGTTTTAACATCCGCCAACACAGCCACCGCCACCTCGAGCATAGACCAAGCTTGCAAACGCAGTCGCGTCCGCTCGACGTAATAGCCCTCTCCTTGTACCTCGACGTGGGCGCGTTCGATGAACTTCGTCAAGACGAAGCTCACGACGATGATCAGGACCAAGACCATCAAAAGAATCGAGCCACGCTTTTCAGCAGAAGATTTGTTTCTAGCAATTCTCATTTCTAGAACATCGGTACACCGTTAAAAATCATGGGCAGAATAACCTGCCGTTTTTCTTCCTGACCCTCGTACTCGAAGACTAATTCAATGCGCTGCGGCAACAAATACGAACCATCCGCTTCTTTTTCGGGATAATCCTGGATGTCCCACTCTGCGTCCTCCTCATCTTCCTCGAAATCTATATAGTAATAATTGATGCTCTTAACGAAAGGAGATATAAGCGTCTTACGCGGCGACTCCTCTTCGAAATCCTCCTCGAGGCGCGATCGCCAAAGCATAAACAATCCCTCGCCCTCTTCGAATTCCAACGAGCACACGACGTAGGGCAAACGCGATTCCGGCCAGACCAAAACACCAGGACTCACATCCAACTCGAAAGTGAGCAACGGATTATTCTGATATTCCCGGCTATTCCACTCAAACCAATAAACAGGAGCTTCAGCCTCTTCGCCAGATGGCAATCTCCAGCTAGTCGTTTGAATCGATTGTTCCAAAAATCTGGATACTCCTCTAACGTGCTTCTGAAAGAGCCACACATTAGCCCCCCTTCCCCAAAGTTCGCCCATTGAAAAAATAAACGTGGTTGTCGCCACAAGCAACATCGCCCCAATAAACACGGACACCATCACTTCCAATAAAGTGAAGCCCTTTCGCGAACGAGCCGTTCCATTTCTCAAGCCAAACCGCATACCGTCAATCAAGCCCCGATTGTTTTTCCAATAGCCGATCCCGCGTATCCGCTTGGAGTTCCGATCGTTCAACAGGATCCGACCAAGTCGGACGCGTCAAATAATGTGTCTCTTCGACTTCTTGCATCTTATCCTTTTCAAGATCCAGAATCTCCATAAAAAGCGTCAGCTTAAACAAGTCTGCCACTAGAGTCGGCTCATACTCCACTCGCCAAGTCGCCTGGCCATGGCTTCCTGTGAAAACCTCTCCTCCCTCTTCCAAATCTTCGATCTCCGGCAAAATCAGGACCTGTTGACGAATCAAACTCAAATCTTGCTCGAAAGGCTGGTCGACTTGGATCGCCGAAAACGCGTTGATCACATTGATATAGGCTCCCGAAAACGCGACAACCGCGATTCCAAACAGCGCCATCGCCATCATCACTTCAACGAGAGTGAAGCCTCCCGAAACACGCCTTTTCGCTCCCCGAATCATGAATTTTCCTCCGGCGCCGTAAGCTGCGATCCTGTCCACGGATCGATTTGAAAAGCGCTTTGATACTCGCCGATCTTCAAATTCACTGAAAATGGAGTACATGTTCCATCTGGATAAAACGTAACCGATTCGATCTCCCGCTGGGTCACCAATTCTCCGCGAACCAAACGATAGCCATCCTTGGGTAATTGCTCATTGAAGATCACTTCAATTTCCACGCCATCATCAAATCCATCCGTTTCCACTTCAAAAGAAAATTGCTCGCCTCCAGCCGAAACCAGAAACGCCTGAGCTTCTTGGTCGAATCTAACGACATGAGCCTGACGATTAAAAACAGCGCTCTGCTTCGCTTTTTCGACCGCGCTCCAAAGCTCGTTTTGAAGAGACTCCAGCTCCCCTTGCTTAAGCAGCGAAGTGATATTCCAAACAAACAACGAGGACAGCAAAGTGATCAAGGCGATGGTCAACATCATCTCGATCAACGTGAATGCCTTTCGGGCATCGCCTCCTGTCATTCCCCTAAACATACGATTCATTAGAGTTGTGATAGCGCTTCGCTATCCTCCAACGCGAACCACTTCCTCCCACAAAACTAAAACGGATTACGAATCTTACCAATTCGTGATGTCGTCGGCAGATTCAGTTCCATCCTCCCCCAACGAGAATAGATCGTAACCGGACTTATTATTCGTCCCTGGCGATCGATACTGAAGATCTTGAAACCATGGATCCAACAGATCACCTGCCTCATTAATGTAAGGCCCTCTCCAACGTTTTTCACCGCCCTCAGGAGGCGTTAGCAAAGCCTTTAAACCCTGAGCTGTGGTAGGATATCTACCCATGTGAATCTTATAAGTAGTGAGCGGCGTCTTAAACGAAGATTTCACCTTCATTTCAGCTATCGTATCCTTATTTCCGCCAAGTATCTTATCAATATTGTAAACTGTAAGCCCGACCAGCATCACCATCAGACCGATTACGAGCATGATTTCGATCAAAGTGAAACCATGCTTATTAGAGTTAATTTTCCGATTCCTTAACGTATCCGTCTTCATTCTAAATATCGTAACTTTACTGAGATGAGGGTCAATCCCTCGAATCCTATTATCTCTTGGACGCGTGATGCAATCCTCGGGTTTCATTTTTACCCTCCTTTCGAAGTATAAAACTGGATTTTCACATACCTTCGAAATCAAGGGGCAAAATAGACCCATCACCTAGGCAAATCATGCAATTTCAGCTTCGGTGGTAGAACACCAAATGTGAGGCTACCGAATCTCCCTATTTACAACCAACGACTTATGAAATTGGCACGCTAACAGCTATGCATGCTGCGTCTTTAAAAAATGATCGCATCTAGCAAAGTTACTGAAAAAGCCGAAAACCGTTGGACTCTCATCGTCGAACGCTTTCGAAGCGCATGCGTCCTCTATCGAGAAGGCTGCAACATCGAATCGCGACGCATCATAAAAGACGAACTTCCCGAGTTGATTCGCGCCTGGATAATGCTGCTTCCAACAGCTTTAAAAGAAGATGCGAAAGCCGATCTGCGCGATATGTTCACCCGCGAACAATCAATCGTCGACCAAGGGCTCAAACTCCAAAGCATTTTCAAAGAGACTCTAATAAAGAGCATCATTCCTCAAGTCGAAGAACAAGTGGCTGCAAAATACCGCACTCTCTATCTTCAAGAACAACAGGAACGAAAAGAACGCCGGGACGACGAAACACGTCAGGCCTGGAATCCATCTACTTTTCAAACACGTCCGCAAACGTTCGAACGACCGCACAAGCGCATTCCTCTCGACGACGTGCAAAACATGATCGACGCCGTTCAAGAGCAAGAATCCGAAAGCGAAGGAATCGCCGACTCGATCCTATCTCTCGACGAAATCGTAGCCACTCTAAATCAAGCCAATATCACCCCGCTTCTCACTCAAGAAGAAGCCATCACAATCTAATAAGATAAAAAACAAAATCCTATTCATATGACAACAAAGACCACATCCCAATCAAACTCAGCAGTCGCAGAACTCGATAATTCAGCAGCTCTAGGAACGCTCCCAAGAGAAATCACTAAAACGCTGCTCGTCGGCCTCGATCTAGGTACCAACACCACCTGCATCGAATACTCCAACTCCACGAGTACGGAAACCGAACTATCCGAGCTCATCCCATCGCTCGTCGGTTACGCCCGCAGCGGTATTCTCCCAGACGTCATTCCAGACAACGAAACCACTCTCTTCGGAACCGACGCTCTTAAATACAAGCTTCACCTCGATCTCGTCCAGCCGCTTAGAGACGGAATAATCGAAGACATGGACGCCGTGCGCGACTACCTCGTTCACCTGAAAGCGAAGACTAACAGCGACGAAAACACGGAAATCCGCGCAGTTATCGGCATCCCGGCCAACACTGGACCCGAAGCCCGCGAAAACGTGCGTGTCGCCGTCACCGGCCTTTTCGACAAAGTCATTCTCATTCCAGAGCCTTTCCTAGCCGCTCTCGGCTGCCGCGAAGTTAGCAAGTCCTCCGAAACAGGCTACATCGATCCCATCTCCAATTCGATCTTCGTCGATATCGGGGCCGGATCTTCAGATATTTGCCTAATCCAAGGGTACTACCCTTCCAGTGAAGACCAAATCAGCTTTGCATTCGCTGGCGACGCTATCGACGAGATGATCCAGCAAGCAATTCTCGCTAAGTATCCCGATTGCGGGATCTCCATCGCCAAGTGCCGCGAGATCAAAGAGCAGCATTCATTCGTCAACGGAGCCCAGGAATCAGTCCTCGCTCCAGTAATGATAGGCGGAAAAGTCAAGCAGCTCGAAGTAGCCGACGCAATCGACGCAGCCTGCAACGCTCTTCTAGAACGAATTTACCAAGCAGTCCGATCGCTCATCGTAAAAGCCGATCCAGACAGCATTCCAACTCTCCTCCAAAATATCATCATGACAGGTGGAGGCAGCATGATTTCCGGAATCGACCAAGCTCTTCAGGAACTTCTCTCCGGAGAAGGTTTCGAAGGATGCGAGGTAGCTTCCGTAGGCGAAACCTTCAAAACTCGGGTAGCCACCGGAGCTTTGATAGCTGCTCGTCAAGCTGGCGACCGCCAATGGCAAACACTTTTGAGATAGGGTAGTAACGGTCTAGGGGTAGACCGTACTGATAACCACATTTTGTGGTGCAGGAATAGGATGGCGGGCTCTGGTTTTAACCGGGGCCCGTCTTTTTTTACGCCAAAAACACATAGAATCGCCCTGTGTAAATGTCTAATCCGATAAAATTCTGAGGATCACCCTCAAGCGATCGACCTCCCAAGCGCTTACCAAAGTAGCTCCCCTTTGCCGAAAAATACTCTCGCCCCATTAAGTTCCTGCGCAATTGACGCTTAAGAAAAATACGAGGCAACCGTAATTCTAGGGAGCAACAGAAAATTCAAAAATAATGAAAAGCGTCGTAATTATAGAAGATCAAACTGCAGTCCGGGAAATGGTTTCCGAGTTCATCTCCATGCTACCAGGCTACGAGATTGTAGGTTCGTTTGGAAACGGCGAAGAAGGATTGCAAGGATGCATTAAGTTAAAACCGGAAACCGTCATTCTAGACGTCGGCCTCCCAGAACTCAGCGGCACAGAGGTCCTTCGTGGACTTACATTGCACGTCCCGGGTGTTAAAGTTCTCGTTTTCTCCGGAAAAGCGAGCTCTGCAAACATCCGCGAATTGCTCTCCGCTGGAGCTCAAGGGTACGTCGATAAGATGGACGGATTCGATGAGTTCAAGAA
>JBNMOQ010000346.1:0-5238 GCA_051275055.1 Candidatus Pelagisphaera sp. | reverse complement strand
TTTATTCGCCCAAGACCCAAACGATGCCATAGTGCCATCATGAATACCCCTAGGTTTGCTACCTATCTTAATCCAGGATTGTTGACTATCCTCGTTGCGCTTATCCATGGCGCTTGCTTGGCAAGCGGGGCTGATCTCCCCAGACCGAATGTCGTTATCCTGTTCGCGGACGACATGGGTTACGGCGATCTAGCCTGCTACGGCCACCCTAGCATCAAGACTCCCAACATCGACCGATTGGCCGATGACGGTATACGCCTCACATCGTTTGTCACAGGTTCCTGGTGTGTTCCCTCTCGGACTCAACTGATGACCGGACGCTACCTGCCTCGCATACGATTTAACGGCAATACCGGTGCGGGTGGTACAGGGGGGCTGCCCGATTCGGAATGGACCCTAGCCGAAGCGCTCAATGATACTGGTTACAAAACTCACATGGTGGGCAAATGGCATCTGGGGTATAAGCAGAAAAAGTTCCTGCCGGTGAACCAGGGATTCGATACTTGGTTCGGTCTTCCTTATTCGAACGACTATATGAAGCCCTGGGTGCAGACCGACGAACCGCTTGGCCTATTTCGAGGTGAATCGATGGTGGAACATCCATTAGATCAAGACTTGCTTACTACTCGCTACACGAAGGAAGCGGTAGAACTCATTGAGGGCAGCGGGGGTGATAACCCCTTTCTTCTTTATCTAGCCTACGCCATGCCGCACCTACCGCTAGCTGTCTCTGACGAACGACGCGGATCATCGAACGCCGGTTTTTATGGAGATGTAATCGAGGAGCTGGATTGGAGCATCGGCCAGGTACTCAAAGCGCTTGAGGAAAAGGGAATCGCGGACAATACCCTAGTCTTCTTCGCATCCGATAACGGCCCCTGGATCGAAATGCCACTGCGGATGCAACAAGCGGGTAATGAACTCTGGCACGCTGGTTCCGCCGGCCCTTTGCGCGGCTCCAAGGGACAAACCTACGAGGGCGGTCCTCGGGTTCCCGCCATGCTCCGGTGGCCAGGCAAGATCGCAGCAGGGCAGGTCTCAGCCGGATTCATCGGCATGCCTGATATTTACCGCACCATCCTCTCAGTAGCCGGCGCAAAACTGCCCGATCACGCACTCGATGGATATGACCTCACACGTTTCCTCACCGGAAAAACCAAGTCAGCTCCCCGGCAAGAATATTTCTATTTCAAAAGGGATTTGGAAGCTCTCCGTTCGGGTGACTGGAAGCTCCGCACCGCTACTGGAGAACTCGAGCTCTTCGATATGATAACGGATCCCTTCGAACGAATCAATCGCGTCGCAGACTACCCAGAAAAAGCCCAAACACTGCTGTCTCGCATGCATGAAATGGCCAATGAAGTGGGCGTGAAAGTGAAAGAATAAAGCATCCCTGGGGGAAGCCCTCGATTTCGTCGAGTGCCGGAGCGGCAGCGAGGTATTAAAGGGTAGCGGCCGATCTCCGAGCGGCCACTGAGCGATATAATCGCTCAGGCGTTGTCCCCGACTTGTCGATGGCACCTTGCGATAATGGCCGCTCGGAGATCGGCCGCTACCTTTTGAAGGCCTTGAAGCGTGTCGAAAACGCTGAGAGCTCCGAAGGTCCTCCCTACCTCCAGAAATACCTCGCTTGCCTAGGGGAGTGGGTACTCAGAAAATCAGTATCGACGAGTAATCCGTTGCCTCTCTCCGTCACTTGATCGCGGAGCTCGTCAACGTATTCCGGTTGACGAGCTACTGACTTCGCCAGGTGTTGATTAGTTCGTCGTATGCCATGGTTTCACCAGCTTGATCGGGACGTTCTGCCTTGGGGGCTCCGGGTTTATTTAGCCATTCTTGCGCGGAGGTCTCTGGGTTTAGTTTTGGCGAAAATCGTTTCATCTTACCCTCGAGTTTTCCCATGCGTTCGTCCATCGCTTGGGCGATGTTGTCCATGGCTTGTTGGGGCGTTGCTTCACCGGTTACGGCGGGAGCGATGTTTTGCCACCATTGTTCGGCGAGAAGCGGGTAGTGCGGTACGTTGGGTCCTGAATCAGTCCATTGGTTTTCGACTGAGGATTTATAGAACGTGATTAGTCCGCCAAAATCTCCTTCTCTAGTGGCTAGATATTCCGAGTTGACTGTCGACTTTCGAATAGGGGTCTTCCCCACCATAAACTTTTTCAGGCAGACCGATTTTGAAACGCAAAACTGGGCCCACAGCCAGGCGGCTTCTCGGTCCTTTCCTTTGACGCTGTTCTTCAATATAGTCCAGCTACCGGCATCCTGGTAGCCAACTTTCATGCCTTCGTCCCAGTATTTGCCGTGTGGGGACGGCGCTACTCTCCAGAGAGGTTTTCCGTCCTTGTCCGTGACGGGGCTTTCTGGCGCAGTGAAGGCATCGTCCGATAACCAGGTGATGTATTGGAAAACGCGTTGAGCGATATTGCCTCTTGAGGGAACCGAGCCCGCTTCGGACCAAGTCATCGATGCTGCAAATGGAGGGGCGTAATTTTTCATCCAGTCCACGTATTTGGTAAGCGCGTACACTGCTGCTGGGCCATTGGCGGCTCCACCTCGAGTTACAGAGGATCCGACGGGAATGCTGTTCTCAACTCGAATCCCCCACTCGTCCACTGGTAGGCCATTCGGAAGTCCTTTGTCTCCGACGCCTGCCATTGACAACCATGCATCGGTGAATCGCCAGCCTAAGGATGGCGACTTTTTACCGTAGTCCATATGGCCGTACACTGTTTGTCCGTCAATTTCGCGTCCCGTGAAGAATTCCGCGATATCCTCGTAGGCCTGCCAGTTAATCGGCACTCCCAGTTCGTATCCGTATTTGGATTTGAATTCGCCTTTTAGGTCTTCGCGTGTGAACCAGTCGTAGCGAAACCAGTAGAGATTCGCGAACTGTTGGTCGGGCAGTTGCAATTGGTTTCCCTCGTAATCCTGGCCAAACTCAAGGTTTAGGAAATCATCGAGATCAAGTTTGGGATTGGTGACTGCTTTGCCATCGCCTTTGATGAACTCTGTGAAGTTCAAAGCGCTGTCTAGTCTCAGGTGGGTTCCGATTAGGTCGGCATCGTTGACGTAGATGTCGTAGAGCTTCCGGTTCGTTTGGATTTGGCGCTGGATTCGGTCGACGATCTCTCCTTCCCCGATGATGTCGTGAGTAACCTTGATTCCGGTAATATCGTAGAAGGCCTTGGCTAGAACCTCAGATTCCCATTGGTGCGTTTTGATGCCCTCTGCGACTGATTTGATCTCCATCCCTTTGTATGGAGCTGCCGCGTTGGCGAACCATTCTAGTTCCGCGCGTTGTTCCTCCTTGCTTAGCGCTGAAGGTTGGAACTGTTCGATCCAGTCGTCGAGGGACGCGGTCGGTTTGGCAGCACTGTCTTTGTTTCCGCCGCATCCGGCGATAATAGTCGATAGCGCCAGAAGCAGAATAGCCGCGAAGCGTCCGAGGTTTTTATTGGGGTTTGGGGATGGGATAGTGAAGCGCATAGTTATTTTCCGTTTTGTTTATGCTAGTGTCTGAAGATTTATTCAATCGTTAAGCCGTTCCTTGTTTTATCCACGCAAAGCAAGGACGAGGTTAAAAAAACCGACGACGATCAAGGCCAACCAGAGAGCTTGATTTCCTATGATCGCAAGCCAAAGCAGGGAAAGTCCGATCGAACCCATTATTCCGATGAACAAGCGATCTCCGCGCGTAGTCGGCATGGGTAGGATCCCCTTTCTACGGTTCCCCGGAGCAAACGCGTCCCAAATAGTTAGGCCGGCAATGGAAAGAAAGAGAAAGGAAAAGAACAGCGTTCCGGCCCAGTTCCATTGCATCCATCTAAATTCGTCGACTAGCCATTCCATTGTTCAAACCCTTCCTAGGGCGAATCCTTTCGCCATATAGTTGCGAACGAAGTAGACGACCAGTATACCCGGGATGATCGTCAGAACTCCTGCGCTCGCGAGGAGGCCCCACTTCACGCCTTCGGCGCCGATTCCGACAGTTAGTGTTACGACTACCGGTTTCGCTTCGGTCAGCGTCAACGCTTTTGCCAGTATCAATTCCACCCAGGAAAAGGTAAAACAAAAGAAGGCTCCCACGCCAATCCCGGGCGCGATCAGAGGCAGGAAAATAGAGCGAAAGAATCTAGAAAACCCATAGCCGTCAACGAAGGCGGTTTCATCAATTTCCTTGGGGATTCCGCTCATGAATCCTTCTAGAATCCAGATCGTGAGCGGCAGGTTGAACAAACAATGAGCTAGCGCCACCGCGAAGTGGGTATCATAGATATTAAGCATGTAGTACAGTTCGGTGAAGGGAACCATGAATACAGCAGCCGGTGCCATGCGATTGGTAAGTAGCCAAAAGAACAAGTGATGATCTCCTCTGAACTTCCATCGCGAAAAGGCATACGCAGCGGGGATTGCTGCCATCAGTGTCATGACTACATTCAGCAGGACGTAGATAATGGAGTTGAAAAAACTATTTCGCCAAACCTCTGAGTTGAAAATTTCTCGATAATTTTCGAATGTTATTTGTTGGGGGAACAGCGTAAACTTTTGAAGAATCTCAACATCAGTCTTTAGCGAAGTGATGATCATCCAGTAGATCGGAATGAACAAAAGGAAGAAGTAAATAGTAAGGGTGATGGAACGTTTTTTCATGCACGCCTTTCCTCCGATGAGCGGTTTATAAACTGAAATAGGATGTAGCTCATGACGATGACCACATAAAGGTATATGATGGACGATGCTCCTGCGTAGCCGAGCTCATACGCTTCGGCCTTACGAGCTACAAACAGGCTCATGAAGGTAGTTGAATTCCCAGGACCTCCTCCGGTTAAAAGCAAAGGTTCCGAGTATATCTTGAACGAATCCATGAACCGGATCAGGAGTCCAAGGGTCAAAACCGGGCGTAGTTTCGGAAGCGTGACGTATCGGAATGTTTTCCAAACCGAGGCGCCGTCCACTTCGGCGGCTTGGTAAAAGGTTTGCGGGATTGCCTGCAGTCCGGCGTAGGCTAGCAGGACCACCAGCGGGGTCCAATGCCAGACGTCGACCAAGAGAATCGTCATAAAGGCGTCGGTAGCATTCAAAGAGACATTGTAGTCATATCCAAGCACTGCGAGGGCTCGGGGGATCACGCCGATGTCCGATTGAGTGAAGAGGCGCCAAACGATACCGACCACGTTGTAGGGAATCAGCAAGGGAATGCCTAGCAATACCAGGGAAAGTCCGACTGCGCCGCCC
>JBNMOQ010000345.1:0-5276 GCA_051275055.1 Candidatus Pelagisphaera sp. | reverse complement strand
TATTTAACAGTCTTTTAAGAAGAGCATTGCTTGAACCAATGGCAGAGCAACTCTTTTACCGAACTCTCTATTCGGGGAGAGTGTTTTAAACACTCTAGCACGTAAGGCCAGCGCTTGCGCTGTGCCAAGTATGCTATTCTCTAACAACGCGGCGCGGAGCAAGCTCCGGCCCTACAAGCAAGCCGCTTAACCTCAATGAATTCATGTATCCAAATAACACAGATAACCAACCCTAGATAGGTTAACTCCAAATCAACCCCAAAATCGCAGCAAACCACACGTAAAAACAACTGATCAAGAGATTCTTTGAATTGCATTTATTTCATTTAGGTCGATTCTAGCATCTATTATTCAACGACTGATGAATTTATCCGTGATCATCCGCGGGCAGCTATTTCTATTTTCGCTATGCTTCTCCACCATTTTTGCTGAGAGTCTGTCGAAACCCAACATCCTCATAATCGGCATCGATGATTTGCGGCCGGAGCTGAACTGTTACGGAGCCGAGCATATCCATTCGCCCAACATCGACCGACTCGCCTCACGCGGCACGCTCTTCGAACACGCTTATGCTCAATACGCAGTTTGCGGGCCCTCCCGCTCCAGCATGTTCACGGGTCGCCGCCCGGATACGACCAAAGCCTACAACAATAAAACGCATTTTCGAAACACGCTTCCGCACATAACCTCGCTGCCAGAACATTTTAAGAACAACGGTTACAGAACTTACGGTTTCGGTAAAATCCTCCACAATACTCACAGCGACCCGCAATCCTGGAGCGAACCTCAGCACTACCTTACTAGCCATCAGTACGCGTCACCTGGATACGAAAACAAAAAGGCAGGCATTGACGGCTACCACGCATCCAATAAACTGATTCCTCTTTTCGAAGGACCTGACGTCGGGGATGATGCCTATCGCGATGGACTCACCAACATTGCAGCAATCTCGAAACTCAAAAGCGCAGCGAAAGAAGAGACGCCATTCCTTCTATTTATCGGCTACCAGAAACCCCATACACCGTCAGAAGCAACCAAATCAACGCTGTTCGCAACACTAGATCGAGCTTCCGATTATTACGTTTTTCCACTCTTGCCCCACCGCTTCACGATCCGCTCGATATCAGTAACAACGAGGGGCTTGGAAACGTAATCATCCATTCCTGCAGACAAGCATTTCTCGCGATCTCCCAGCATTGCCCGAGCAGTCACTGCGATAATCGGCACATCCTCTCCCTGCTCTCGCAAGCGACGCGTGGCCTCGTAACCATCGATGCCAGGCATCTCGCAATCCATGAAAATCATATCGAACGATCCAGCGTTGTAGGTGCTTAAGCAACTCTCGCCGTCTTCCGAGCAAACCGTTTCGAACCCCAACTTCTCGAGAATATTCACCAGTACGAGTTGATTTACTATAATGTCTTCCGCTATTAAAACGCTACCTGAAGCTAGACCCTCGTCCAATGCTAAAGAACCTTCCACATGAAACCCGCTCAAGACCTCTCCAACTCGCTTCTCAGGAAAAGCCAAACATACGGAAAACCAAAACGTCGAGCCTAAACCTTCCTGGCTCTCCACGCCAATTTCACCGTCCATCAATTCGATAATTTCCTTGCAAATAGACAATCCCAATCCCGCGCCACCGTAATTGCGGGTACTCGAACCATCGACCTGGGAAAAGGCTTCGAATATCTGCGACCGCTTATCGTTCGGGATTCCAATTCCCGTATCCCCTACCTCAATACGTACTTCCGCTGACTCTTCTCTAAGATCGGTCCCAATCAGTCGTAGCCATATTGATCCTTCCGAAGTAAACTTGATTGCGTTCACCAATAGGTTGAGAAGCACCTGCCTCAACCTTTCCGAATCGCCCATAAAGCAAGCAGGTAAATTAGGATCGTAATCAAGATTAAATTCCAGGCGCTTGCCCATCGCTTTGATCTTCGCCAGCTCAATCGCCTCAGACGTCAATTCCTTCAACGAGAATTCGCAAGAATCCAGCTCCACGCAACCAGTTTCAATTCGAGAAACATCCAGAATATCGTTTAGCAGAATCAGTAAGGTCTCGGCTGAAGAGCTAGCGACATCACAATACTCTCTATTGTTTTCGCTTAGCTCTGAGGTAGTAACAAGGCTCAACATTCCCATTATTCCATTAAGAGGAGTGCGAATTTCATGACTCATATTTGCGAGGAACTGGCTTTTGGCAATATTCGCGGATTCCGCCTCCTTAGCCAAAAGAACCAATTGCTCGTTAGCCGATACAGCCTCGCTGACGGCTATATTCAATGCGGCGTTCCGTTTCCTAATATTTTCCGTAATTAATTTATGAATACCAATGATCGTCGCTAAGAGTAATCCAATCGCTACTAACTTGAACCAAACGGTTTGCCAAAAGAGCGGCAAGACCGAGAAGCCAATATTGGCCCCCAATTCGTTCCAGTTCCCTCTGCCATTCGAGCCTTGAACTTCGAAAGCATAATCTCCTATCGGCAGAAGCGTGTAGCTAGCGAAATGGAACGTCGTCCATTCGCTCCACGCGTCTTCCAGTCCTCGCAGCCTATAACGGTAGACGTTCTTACTTGGATTCACAAAATCGAGGACCGAAAATTGAAGCCCAACATCATTCTCGCCTGGCACCAGCTCGAAGCTCCTCATACCTTTCAATTCATTCCAGGAGGTGATGCTATCATGGGGTGTATTGATTGACGTAAAGGCTACTTTCGGCGGTTTCGTATCTAAACGAGCATCCACTGGATAAAATGCATCGATCCCTTCAGTCCCTCCAAAATAGAGTAGTCCGTCTTGGTTTTGAAAATAAGCGTTAACTTCGAAATGATGATTCAAGAGACCGGAGCTCTCATCGAAATTCGTAAAGGTATCCCGATCCGGATCATATCTGGAAATCGCATCGAGCGCCATAACCCATAAGACCCCAGACGCATCCTCGAGGATCCCGAAGAGCATATCGTTCGGCAAGCCATCCTCTACGTAATAACGACGAAAGCCTTGGTCCTCCCGCCCTCGACGATTCAACCCTTTTTCAGTGCCTATCCATAGATTGCCTCGAGAGTCTTCGTGAAAGAAACGAATTTCATCAGAGCTCAAGCTCTCCTCGTCGTTCGGCTTATGAGCGAGTCGCTGCAATTCTCCGCTCTTTGTATCGACAACAAGGGCGCCGCCGTTCGTCCCGATCCATTGCCGTCCTTCGTTATCCACATACGAGCATTTCACCATATGATCACCCCGAATCTCTTCATCGTATTCGAAAGATCGCCAAACATCCGCAGTCCGATCCAGGAAGGCCAAACCATTCATATGCCCGACCCAAAGCGCACCTTGGGTATCCTCCCATATCGAGCGAATCCGCTCGAACGCCAAATCCCTCTCGCCTTTGTCGTTATAGGTATAAGTTTTTTCTACCTTATTCGTTTCACGATTGAATCGAGTCAGCCCATTTTCATAGCTCGCCACCCAAAAATCCCCCTGACGATCTTCGTGCAAAGCCGATATACGAGTATTTGGCAGGAATTTTTCGAAAGTGTCCGTCGCCGAGTCGTGACGATTTAGGCCATGGTCTACTGTTCCAACCCATAGCACTCTTTGGCTATCTTCGAAAAGAGTGCCCACAGGTCCTGGACTGAGACTGCCAGCTTCGTTTTGGTCATTGCTCCAATGTTGAAAATATTCACTTCTAACCGTTGACACCAACACCGTACTGTATTGGCGCGCAACCCAAAGCGCGCCTGAATAGTCTATCAATAATGAACTAACATGGGTCGCCTTCGGGTCTCGCTCCGGGAAATAGGAAACCGCGGCAGTTTCCGAGTCGAATTGGTATAGGTCGCCAGACCGCATGCCGATCCATAAATTACCGGAAAAATCCTGTACCATAGCGGTGACCGCATTCTCGCGCAATCCGTCTAAGGAGTTTACCGATCCAGTAAATCGCCTAAATGACTTCGTCTCGCGATCAAAGCTGCATAAACCTCCCGCGCCTTGATCAAGGTTCGACATTAGGCTTGCCTGAGTTCCCACCCAAAGTCTGCCAGCAGCATCCTCAAGTATCGGTCCGACCGAGTTACTTGGTAAACTTTGCGGATCATTTTCATCGTAAACGTACCAATCGAAACGATCCTCTACAGGATCGTAGGCAAAGAGCCCATTTCCATCAGTCCCACCCCATACAATACCCAAGCGATCCAGATACAGACTCGAAATGCCAACCTCTCTACCCAATGAGTAGTTTTTAAACTCGCCACTCGCTTTTTCGTAGCGAATCAATCCTCGCTCCGTCCCAAGCCACAGATTACCTGGATCGCTCTGAGCAATCGAACGAACTTCGGAAAAACCCGAACCGTTCCCAATCGAACTTTCATCCCGTTTTCGAGAGAACGTTTCCGAATTTCGATCGAATTGATCCAGCCCTAGCCTCGTGCCTACCCAAAGCATTCCTTCGTCATCCTTGAAAATGCAATTGATTCTATTGTGAGAAAGGCTGTTCAAACGATCATAATCATGTTTATAGACCTTATAGCTATACCCATCAAATACGAAGAGACCCAAATTGGTTCCGATATACATGAACCCCGTTTCATCCTGATAGAGGGCTTTGGATTCACGGATTTTATAGCCCTCCGCACTTACGGGTTCCCGAAGTTTCAGATCGTACGATTGAGCACTGATCTTCAGGCAAAACGCCAACAACAAAAATGCAACGAACAACATTCTCAAATCTAGTTTTTCAGGATTTTTTTTGCGACTGAGCCACATAACAATGCTTGCAGGGAAAAGGATATTTAGTTAAGCTACTAGCTAATAGTAACCATCAACTTAGTTAATTGCAACCTTTGTCGTCATCGCTATTTACCCCCCCCTTTTTTTTAAGGAGTATCATTCGTACGGCGACATCTTGAATCGACTCCTACGCCTTTCCTTTCCACCTTACGGAATACAAGAGGCTTCATCTAGATTAAGAAAACAGTAACCCTATCGGTACTCGGAACTCCAAAACACTTGCTCAACACTCAGTTCATCAAACAATTCACGCTTGAAGAGAGTACTTTCTTTCGAACAATCCTACTCTCAGCGTGTACCCTATTCGCCTACCATCTGATCGCTCAGCAGCCACAGGCGGCGAAGTCCAAGAACTCTCTTCTTCAGCCTGAAAGCAGCCCCAACATTCTCATCATAGGCATCGATGATTTGCGGCCGGAGCTGAACTGTTACGGAGCCGAGCATATCCATTCGCCCAACATCGACCGACTCGCCTCACG
>JBNMOQ010000344.1:0-5309 GCA_051275055.1 Candidatus Pelagisphaera sp. | reverse complement strand
AACGTCTGGCAAGAGGACGTGGTATCTAGCGAATTGTCTGTCGAGGCCGCATTGCAGAACGCGCCGAAACAACGTCAAAACATGATCGTGGTTCCTAAGGTTGTAGAATAGAAATTTTACCACGAAGGACACGGAGGTACGGAGGCCATGCTGGAGGAAGAACTTACAAATAAGATTATTGGAGCTGCGATAGAGGTGCACAAGCATTGGGGCCCTGGTTTGTACGAGGAAATCTATGAGCGTAGTTTGTGTAGGGAACTATCGATTCGTGGGTTGGCCTGGAAGAGGCAGTTGGTTGTGCCGCTGATTTACAAAGATGAAAAGGTCGGTGAAGATCTTCGTTTGGATATTATCGTAGAAAACAAAGTGGTTATTGAAGCGAAACACGTGAAAGAGCTGTTGCCATTGCACGATGCTCAATTGATGACTTATCTAAAACTGACGAATTGCCGAGCTGGGCTCCTAATAAATTTCAATGTAACATTACTGAAGAATGGGCTTCGGAGAATTGTCGTTTAAGAACTCCGTACCTCCGTGTCCTTCGTGGTTAAAAAAAAGATGTCAGAAGAACTTTATTACAAATCGGCTAGCGAGTTGAGCGGGCTTTTGGAGACGGGCGAGATTTCATCGGTTGAGCTTACTCGGTCGATTATCGATCGTACCAAAGCAGTCGAGGATCGCGTGGGGGCGTTTAATTCTTATGATGAGACGGATGCGATCACTCAGGCGGAAGCGTCGGATCAGCGTCGTTCGACAGGTAATATCAGTGGTCCGCTCGATGGTATTCCTGTTGGGATAAAGGACATCTTGGCCGTCAAGGATCAGCCTTTGACCTGTTCGAGTAAGATGTTGGAGAACTTTATTTCTCCTTACGATGCTACCTGTATCCAAAAGCTTAAGCAATCGGGCGCCGTTTTGTGGGGCCGTTTGAATATGGATGAGTTTGCAATGGGTTCATCGACGGAAAATTCAGCGACTCATTCTACTTCGAATCCTTGGAATCTCAATTGCGTACCCGGTGGAAGCTCTGGCGGATCAGCTGCTGCTGTCGCAGCGGGCGAGGCGGTTTTGACTCTGGGAAGCGATACGGGTGGTTCTATACGTCAGCCGGCATCGTATTGCGGAGTGGTTGGCTTGAAGCCAACCTATGGCCGCGTTTCTCGTTTTGGGCTAGCGGCTTTTGCATCTTCTCTGGATCAGGTAGGACCGATGGCTCGATCGGTCGAAGATGCGTCTTTGTTGCTTCAGGCAATTTCCGGTCATGATTTACGGGATTCTACGTCCTTCCGCAAGGAAGTTCCCGACTTCTCAAAATCTCTTGAATCACTAAAAGGCAAGAAATGGAAACTCGGACTTCCGAAGGAATATTTCGAAAAGGCTTCGGATTCAGCCGCGATGGAGCCGGTCCAAAAAGCCATCGATTTTTATCGGGATCTGGGATGCGAGATAAAAGAAGTGTCGTTGCCTCATACCGAGTATGCCGTTGCCACTTACTACATCATCGCGACAGCCGAAGCGTCTTCGAATTTGGCTCGTTATGATGGGATTCGCTACACGCATCGGGCGGAGAACTTCGACCCGAAGGATTCGGTAGATGTTTACAATCAGTCGCGTGCCGAAGGATTTGGCGAAGAGGTTAAGCGTCGCATTATTTTGGGCACTTACGTTCTTAGTAGCGGTTACTATGATGCCTACTATTTGAAGGCTCAGAAAGCCCGGACCTTGATTCGTCAGGATTTCGAAAAAGCTTATGAGGAGGTCGATGCTTTGCTGACTCCGACATCGCCGTCACCTGCCTTCGAAAAGGGAGCCAAGATGGAAGATCCTTTATCGATGTACTTGAGCGATATCTATACGATATCCGCAAACCTCGCAGGTATTCCTGGGTTGTCGTTGCCTTGCGGGTACAGCAATGGGATGCCGGTTGGGTTGCAGATTCTTGGCAAACCTTTTCAAGAAGATGAAATGTTAGCGATCGGACAAGCGTTCGAGAGCTCTCACGATTTTAAAAACCAACATCCGGAGCTATAGTCTAAGACGCATTGGATTAGCGATATTCACGGAAGACATAAGATGGAATACGAAGCAGTTATTGGTTTAGAGGTTCACGTTCAGATAAAGGCGGAATCTAAGATTTTCACTCGATGCAAAGCTGGATTTGGGTTCGAGCCGAACACTCTAGTAGACCCAGTCGTTATGGGGTTGCCTGGCGCATTACCGGTGATGAATAAGAAAGCGCTTGATGGTGTCATTAAGGCGGGTCTGGCTCTAAACTGTACAATTCCAGATGTGTGCAAATGGGATCGGAAAAACTATTTTTACCCAGACAGCCCAAACAATTATCAGATAACGCAATACGATCAACCAATTTGCGAAGGCGGTCTTGTCGAGATCGAGCTTTCGGGCGATTCACGTGCTGCGATGGGCGAACACAAAAAGATTCAATTGACGCGTATCCATTTGGAAAACGATGTGGGGAAGCTAAATCATTTTACTGAAGATAGCTTGGTTGATTACAATCGAGCCGGTACTTCGCTGATGGAGATTGTGACTGAGCCTGATATGCATTCTGGTGACGAGGCTTTTGCGTTTCTTACAGCCGTTCGGCAGATCATGGTGTACTGCGGTATTTCCGATTGCGATATGGAGAAGGGGCAGATGCGTGCGGATGCGAATATATCGGTCCGTCCTGTTGGACAAAAAGAACTCGGTTCGAAAATCGAACTGAAGAATCTAAATAGCATCACTGGCGTTAAAAATGGTATCGAGTACGAGATAAAACGCCAGACTCGCGAGTTGAAAAAAGGCAACACGATCACTCAAGCAACCTGGCGCTGGGATGCTGATCAGGGGCGCACCGAGTCGATGCGCGAGAAAGAGGACGCTCACGATTATCGCTATTTACCGGACCCTGATTTGATGCCAGTGCGAGTCGATGACGAATGGAAAAACCGGATACGTGCGGAAATCCCAGAATTGCCATTCGAAAAGCAGCGTCGATTTATTGAAGAGTATGATCTGCCTTATACAATTACCTCGGTTTTGGTGCCTGATCGGGAATTGAGCGAATACTTCGAAGCGGCTGCAAAACAATCGCCAAAAATGGCTCAGGCCATTGGGAATTACGTGACGAACGATGTATTGCGGGAGCTTTCGGAAGCTGGGCAATCGCTGGCGGAATGTAAAGTGACGGCGGAGCATTTGCTTTCATTAGTGAACGCAGTCGAGAAAGGAACGATTACCAAGCAGATTGGAAAAGACGTTTTCCTGGAAATGTTCAAAAGCGGAGAGCTTGCTGATGCTGTTATCGAGCGGAAGGGATTGAAGCCGGACTTCGATGAAGATCAGGTGAAAACTTGGTGCCAAGAAGCGATCGACGAGAATCCGAAACCCGTTGAAAATTTCAAAGCTGGAAACGATAAAGCGCTCAACGCGCTGCTTGGCCCCGTGATGAAGAAAAGTCGTGGTAAAGCCAACCCGCAGACAGTTAATCAACTACTGCGAGAATTGATTCGCTAAGTCTAATCAGCAGGATTGGCGATGGGCTAGGCCGTTGCTTGCGGAATATGGGGTTATTTTTGTCTCGAATTTTTCGTCGGGTACGACAGTTTCGAGTAGCGAGCCGTTCGTGGTTTTCGCAAATGACCCCCTTATTTCCCTATGCGTTTCCTCATCTTGTTTCTTGCGCTTCTTTCACTAGCTCGCGCTGCTGAGAATCAACCGAATTTCGTCGTTATATTTTGCGATGATCTCGGTTACGGCGATCTGGGATGTTTCGGCAATCCGACGATTAAGACGCCGAATTTGGACCGAATGGCTCAGGAAGGTCAGAAATGGACTCAGTTCTATGTGGCGGATCCAGTCTGCACGCCGAGTCGAGCGGGGCTGTTGACTGGTCGCTATCCTATTCGTAATGGCATGAGTTCGGCAAAACGTGTCGTTTTGTTTCCTGATTCAGCAGGAGGTTTGCCGCAGGGGGAAGTTACTATAGCCGAAGTATTGAAGCAAAAGAACTACGCGACGGGGGCTGTTGGGAAATGGCATTTGGGACATCTGCCGCAATATTTGCCGATCGCTCAAGGCTTTGATTCGTATTACGGGATTCCGTATTCGAATGATATGGACAAAATTCAAGGAACGGAGAACTACAGAAAAGGAGCCGAGGATCCGTTTTTCTATCCCGATACGAAAGACTATAATGTGCCGCTGATGCAAGACGACAAAGTAATTGAACGTCCTGTAAATCAGGATACGATTACTCGACGCTATACGGAAAAGGCGATCGAATACATCAAAGACAATCAGGAGCATCCATTCTTTCTCTATCTCGCTCATTCGCTACCGCACATTCCTCTGTTCGCTTCGGAGCAGTTTCGCGGCAAAAGCATTCGAGGTTTGTACGGCGATGTGTTGGAGGAAATCGATTGGGGTGTAGGACGGGTGCTTCAAACGCTTCGCGACCTGGACTTAGATGAAAAGACAATTGTCGTATTCACTACGGACAATGGTCCTTGGCTCGCCTTTAAAACGCACGGCGGTTCTGCTGGACCACTCCGTGCGGGCAAGGGGACTACTTTCGAAGGCGGGCAACGCGTGCCGACTATTTTCTGGGGACCGGGTAGATTTCCGCCGGGAACGGTTTCGGAATTGGGGTCCACGCTGGATCTACTTCCTACTTTTGCATCATTTGCTGGAGTGAAGGGGCCGTCGGATCGAAAGATGGATGGATTCGATCTTTCGAAAACGCTGACGTTAAAAGCCAAAAGTCCTCGAGAGGAATTTCATTATTGGACGCGGGCTAAGCTGCATGCGGTACGTTCGGGGCCGTGGAAGTTACACGTGCAACAACGCGAAGCGGTTAATTATGGAAAAGTGGTGAATCTTGATAAACCGGAGCTTTATAATTTGGAGACAGATATTTCGGAAGCTTACGATGTTGCGGATGTCCATCCCGAGATCGTTCAGCGTTTGCTTAAAATGATTAAAAACCACGAAGCCGATACTGCTGATTCACTACCAGATCAATTGGCTGCACGCATACCAAAGTCATAATGTTGATTCGAAAATATCTCATATGCATAATTCTAATTACCTCGATCTGGAAGATCGAGGTTTTGGGAGAAGCGTTTTCGTTGGATGGACTGTTTGATGCTGAGACCATTGGAGACGCTAGCACTCTTGAGACGAATGTGTTGGTCGATTGGAGACCGGTTCCGGGCAACCCCTCGCTTCGACAAAAGCTTGTAGAAATAACAGTCTGCGAATGGTGGGAGGGACAGAGTGTTCGAATACCGGTCACCTTTATCGTG
>JBNMOQ010000343.1:0-5313 GCA_051275055.1 Candidatus Pelagisphaera sp. | reverse complement strand
CCCCCAGTGCTTGTCTGCAAAATTCAAATACTGGATCCAGTCGTATTCGGTGAGGTCGTGACCACCGCTTCGGATGTGGTAGCCGATGCGTCCGATGTGTACGGGACTGTCGACTGCGGGCATTTGTTCGGTTTCCAATCCTTTCTGGCCCAGGCATCGGCGGGTCGCGAACCGGGGGCGTCGAATTGGGCGTGTACGCCGTCCTTAAATTCATCGAACTCGTCTTCGTCCAAATCGCCTGCATAGAAAGCCGCCACTCCGTATCCACGTTCTACTAACGCTTCCGCTGGCCAGAATCCGGTTTTCTTTTCGCGGGTCGGGTCCAGGTTGCTCGTGTCGCGGTGAGAGATTAATAGAAAGGTAGGCACGGGATCATCGACATTGTTTGGCAAAAAGAGGACCAGATTCATCGAGCGGCTATCCTTTGCTTGTGTGAATCGAATTTCGATTTGCTTGCGGGTCGCTGCGCCGCTCATAGTCTTGCGATCCAGGTCGTGTAGGTTGAAGGTAATGCCTTCGGGGCGAGCGATTGGGGCGCGTCCGTACGAATGCGCTTTAAAGAGCTCGAGGATTTCCGGTCGGCGTTGAGTTTCCCACGTTTCAGCATCGATGACTTTGCACCCGTTTGCCAGAGTCAGCAATTCCGGTAGTGCGTAGGGCGGGATATCTTCTTCGCGAAAGTTGGTGATCCAACCGCGTGCTGAATCGCGCGCCTCCAGTTTGTCTACAAGCAAACTCGAAGCTATCCAGCCGGAGCCCGGCTCGGCTGGCGCCGCCCAAAGCGAGACGAGACTACACGCAGCAGTCAGGCCTATGAAGTAATAGGGGTAGAGATTTCGGATGCTTAATTCCACCCTACGATTAGGGCTGAGGCAATTGCTTTTATTGGGAGCGTTTTAACGTGTCGCCTCAGCCCTCGGCTTCGCTCAGGATCGGCGACCTAGAATAAATCCTGTAGAGTGCATACGCGTCAACTTAAGCCTAAACGGTTGCTGATATTGCAGATTCCACGCCGAGTTCTCGACGTAGCTTGTAGGATACCCCTACATTGATTTTCCAGCTTTCGAGCGCTTCCGAGAATGGGTCTTCGACGAGGCGACACTTTTAATCGGTCCCTTTGGACAGCGCGCGAGGCAAAACGTATTGGGTTTCCGTTACGAATTGTAACTTTACGTATGTCTCGGTGCTTGCTCCAGTTTGGTTTATCGTCGATACAATTTGCGCTATCGATTTCCCCTCTATGATCGCTTCCCCTGCTGACTCCGAAATTCCCATCCTCGAGATGAAGGATATCGTGAAGACGTTTCCTGGAGTGAAAGCCTTGAAAGGGGTGTCGTTGGTCTTGCGGGCGGGAGAGGCTCTGGGGCTGATTGGCGAAAATGGGGCGGGCAAGAGTACCTTAATCAAGGTGCTTGGTGGCGTCCATTTGCCTGACTCGGGCGAGGTTCGCATCGGAGGGCGAATTGTATCGCTTCGTTCTCCAGCAAATTCCCAGTCGGAACGAATAGCGATTATCCATCAGGAATTCAGTTTGGCGCCTAATCTTAACGCGAGGGAGAATCTCTTTCTGGGAAAAGAAAAGACGCGTCGCGGATTCATTGATCATAGAAGCGAAGAGTTGCAGGCGCGAGCGTTGTTCGATCGCCTCGGCATGGATATAGATTTGAAGGTCCGATGTCGCGATTTGACCGTTGCCGAGCAACAGACGGTGGAGATTGCCCGGGCTCTCGCATCAGATGCGCGGATCATCGTGATGGACGAGCCGACTGCGGCGCTGAGTCTGCAGGAGGTAGACAAGCTTATCGCAATCATTGGAGATCTTAAGCGGGAAGGAATCGCGATCGTTTACATTAGCCACCGACTTGAAGAAGTGTTGGCTCTGGCGGATCGCATTATGGTGTTGCGCGATGGCGAAACGGTTGCCGAGAAAGTGGACATTTCAGGCGTATCCAAGAATCAGTTGATTGAGTGGATGGTTGGAAGGGCCTTGGATGAAGAGTTTCCGAAAAGGGAATCGGCGCATGGTCCGATTCGCTTAAAAGTAGAGGGACTTACGCGAGGCCAGACCGTTAAGAATGTGAGCTTCGAATTGAGAGCTGGTGAAGTACTGGGAATGGCGGGATTGGTCGGTTCGGGCAGAACGGAGACCGCGAGGCTTTTGTTTGGGGCCGACAAAGCGGATGCGGGGAGCATTTTTCTGAATGGCGAAGCGGTTGAAATCGGGAAGCCGCGCGAAGCGATTGAGCGTGGGATATGCTTGTTGACCGAGGATCGGAAGGAACAGGGACTGATTTTGATTCACTCGGCGCGCGAGAACTTCGGTCTTCCGAATTTGAAGGCCTTCGTACGGAAACTCCTATTGGATCAAGGTCAGGAGCAAGGGGCGTTTGAAGTGTATGTAGGCAGTTTGAAGATTAAAGTATCAGGACCCTCGCAAAGGGCAGGAAACTTGTCGGGCGGCAATCAACAAAAGGTCGTTCTCGCAAAATGGCTTCAACGGAATGCGGACATCTTCATATTCGATGAACCAACCCGCGGGATTGATGTGGGGGCGAAGTACGAAATCTATTTGCTGATAAATCAGCTAGTGGCTCAGGGTAAATCCGTCCTGTTGATTAGCAGCGAGCTCCCAGAAGTGATCGGCATGTGCGATCGGATTCTCGTGATGCGATCGGGGCAAGTCCAAGGAGAAATTAAAGACGGCCAGAAGGCCACGCAGGAACAGCTTTTAAGCATGGCATTGGGGACAGTAGAGTGAGTATGAAGTTTTTTGGCTTTCGCGAAATTCGATTGGGCGACTACGGCATGGTCGTTGCCCTGGTCGCTCTCTGCGCATTGTTTAGCGTACTTACATTGAAACGACAGCCTGGGGAAGGTCCTCAGGCGGTAGCGGAGTTGTTGGATGTCATTAAACATCGAATACCATCAACTCAAACGACGCTGATAGTTGGTGCGATTAATACCGAGTCGGCTGCCTTGGCTGAAGACACGTATGCCAAAGCCTTGGCTGAAGGTTTCGAAAATGCTCGTTTGGTAGTGGGCAGCCCGCGTGACTTGCGGTTGGCGTTGGACGCCTTATCGGCTGAGGGCGGTCAGTTGGGGGGAGTGGCGACGGGGGGAGATGCTGCCAAGTGGCTCGTATTGGACCAGATCGGCGAAAACTATCCAGCATTCGCCGATTTTCAGATCGCGACTCCAAGCGAAAGGCTCTGGCCGGATTTCCTTAAGGCTTCGAATCTCCTCGCGATTGTAGAGCGTATTGTCGTTATCGCGATAATCGCCATTGGAATGACATTGGTGATTATCACAGGAGGAATCGATCTTTCCGTGGGTAGCCTTATCGCTCTCTCGGCTGTCATTAGCGCCTCCGTAGTCAAGTTTCTCGGAGGTCCGGACGCATCGGGTTGGGCAGTGGTCTTGGGTTTTCTAGTCGGCATCGTTTGCTGCGGACTCATTGGATTGATGGCCGGTGGATTGGTGTCGCGATTCAAGGTGGCGGCGTTTATCGTGACCTTAGGAATTATGATGATGGCTCGGGGTTTAGCTTTCATGACTACGGGCGGTTTTTCTATCGACCAAGTTCCAGACTCGTTTGTCTGGCTGGCTCAGGGACGATTGGCGGGAGTTCCCAATACTGTAATATTGTTGGTTCTGATCTATGGAGTTGCTCATGTATTCATGACGCGCACACGTTATGGGCGTTATATATATGCAGTGGGTGGCAATGCAGAAGCTGCCCGATTAACGGGAGTGCCCGTAGGTTTGGTGATCGCGTTCGTGTATACCGTAAGCGGATTGGCTGCAGGTCTTGGCGGGTGCTTGCAAGCGTCGCTTGTGCGAGCGGCCGCTCCGAATATGGCCAATATGTACGAGCTCTATGTCATCGCTGCAGTCGTGGTTGGAGGCACCAGCCTTTCTGGAGGATCGGGAAAGGTGCTCGGCACCTTGATCGGAGCGTTTATAATAGCAGTGATACAGAATGGCATGAACCTGATCGGTATCCAGAGCTACACGCAAATGTTCACGCTTGGGGGGGTGATTGTGATAGCGGTGCTTCTGGATAAAGCGCGACAGAGCGGGGGCATACGGCAGTTTTTTTCGGGGAGTTAATCGTTCGATTAGATGAAAGACTTCCTAAGAGACTGTCAGATAAGTAAGTATTAATTGGATTGTTCGATGTAGGGCATGGCGCGAGCGCCGGCCCTACGGTTCTGGACTAATTCAACAGTCTCTTAGCGATTACTCGCTTTCTGGTCTGTTCCAGCGAAAAATAATTTCGGCAGTTGCGTGCTTCTACAATCTCGTCTTTCTTTCGCTACTATGGCCATTCGATTAATCCTACCCTTCCTATTATCCTTTTTCGTTTTTTTCATTACGTCGTGTTCGGATTCTCGAACCTCCGGTGGGGAAGACTCTTCCAATGTCGAAGTACGTGGCAAAATCGGAATGACCTGCATGTCTTTGACGAATCCCTTTTTCAAACTCATCGCGAATGTGATGGAGGAGGAAGCGGGAAAACATGGATACAAATTGGTAGCCTTGGATGGAGCTAATGATGGAGCTGCCCAAAATTCACAGTTGGCGGATTTCGTCGCGCAGGGTTATGATGCGATTTTCTTGAATCCTGCTGATTCGAAAGCGGCGGCGGAAGGCGTTCGGAAAGCGCACGCGGCGGGTATTCCTGTATTTACGTTCGATATACAGATTGATGATGCAGAGGTTAGGGAAATGGTCGTTTCGCATATTGGAAGCGACAATTTTCAAGGCGGCCAGCTTGCGGGAGAAAGCATGATGAAGGCCACGGGCAATCAAGGAAAGATCGCGATTGTCGGATTGCCTGAGGTGTCGTCGTGTATCCTTCGGGTGGAAGGTTTCAAGGATCATCTCTCGAAAAACGGAAGCAAACTAGAAATCGTGACGGAGCTTAATGGTAAGGGAAATCGAAACGAAGGTTTTGCGGTGACGACCGATATTTTACAGGCTCATTCAGACATTGTAGGCATTTTTGCGATCAACGACCCTTCCGCTTTGGGAGCTTTCGCAGCAGTAGCCAAAGCGAATAAGACGGACCAGATCACGATCGTCGCTTTCGATGCCTCGCCTGCCGGGAAGCAGGGGGTATTCGATAGGAAGCTTTACGATACACCGCAGCAGTATCCGCGAAAAATGGCTGTTGGGACGGTGCGGTCTTTTATTCAGCATCTCGAAGGAGAAACAGTCGAAAAACGCATTTTCATCCCCTGTTCGCATTACTACTACGATACTGCGGTCCACGATGAAAGTCGGGTTTCCGAGCGATGGTAAGCGAGTGCA
>JBNMOQ010000342.1:0-5395 GCA_051275055.1 Candidatus Pelagisphaera sp. | reverse complement strand
CACCATATCGCTTACTTCGAAGCAGCTTTCGATCGTACAGAAGCTTCGCGTTCACAAACCGTTCTTCAAATGCTTCATCGGAAACGAACAACAAACGAAGCCCTAAAGTGCCGCTACTCAGCCGATCGACCTCTCTTCGAGCAAAGCTCAGCGGATCCTCCACCGCATCCGATTCCTCTAGCTCAAGCTCCACGCTGGCCGCAATCGTCCGGGCCAGGTCCGTCATCGTCACATGCATGCTCGCCACTACTGCCGGCCGCGTTTCCCAAACGACATAGAGCATCAAAGCAGCAAACCCCAAACCGCCCAGCCCAACGAAAAGTCCGAATATGATGACGCGAAGCCTCATCCCTCTCGCCTCAACGAATAACCAAATCCACGTCTCGTCTCAATCGGATCCAAATCCGGATCAATCTCGCGAAACTTAGCCCGCAACTGCTTCACATGCGCATCGACCGTTCGATCCTGGCTCGCCCCGGCATCCTGCCAGGCCAAATCTAGCAATTCATCGCGATTGAAAACGCGTCCCGGATTCGCCGCCAACACTTCGAGCAATCGATATTCGTTACGCGTCAGGTTCAAATCCGTCCCCCGCATAGAAGCCCGATATCTTATAGAATCGAAAGCTATCCCCGAGATTTCACTCCCACAATCACGCTCCTTTCGGTCATTCCTACGCAAGACCGCCCTAACCCGCGCCACCAACTCTCGAAGACTGAACGGCTTTACGACATAATCGTCCCCACCCATTTCCAAGCCAGCCACTCGATCAATTTCCGAATGCCGCGAACTCAAGAAAACTACTGGAATGCCCGCTCCGATAAATTCCCGACCTAGCTCCCAGCCCGTTACATCTGGCAGGCCAATATCCAACAACACCAAATCGAAAACTCGATCCGCCAACAACAACCGCGCAGCCTCTCCAGTACCCGCTACAGTCGCCTCATACCCATCACTCTCCAACGCGTAGACGACCGAATCCGCAATGGACGGTTCATCTTCGACAACCAAAACTCGACTAACTCCCATAAGCCTTACGCACCCCAACCCCTACAGTCGTTACTCCGCCTTTTCCAATCTCACGCTCGCCCATTCGTCGAGTTTATCGATTTGCACATTCGTCCAACATTCGGCCTGGCGAAAATGATCAGCGACCTCCTCGACTTCTGTCCCGAGGATACCACTCAGAATCAACCAACCTCCTGGCGCTACCGAATCGATCAAGAGCTTGGAATTCTGCATGAGAATATTCGCCAAAATATTTGCCATCAAACAATCCGACCCCTCTGGACTCAATCCATCTTCAAGCTCGCCCACCGAAAAACGAATTCTCGAAACGCCATTAATCTCAGCGTTCTCCTCGGCAATGCGAACCGCATCTCCATCAATATCGAATCCCCCGATTTGCTCGAATCCAAGCTTCGCAGCAGAGATCGCCAAGATCCCCGACCCGCAACCCGCATCCGCAACCCGAGATGTCTTCGCATCGCGACCCGTTTCTTTAAACGCTATCAATTGCTCCACGCACAATCGCGTCGTTCCATGATTGCCCGTTCCAAACGCCATCCCCGGATCCAACCATACGGCCTCATGCCCAGCAGGAAGCTCGTATTCATCTTTTAGCCACAATGGAGCCCAGTGCAATTCGCCGATCGCCCAAGGTTTAAAATGCTCCTTATAGCTTTCTTTCCAATCCTTGTCTTCCAACTCGGCGACAATCAATTCCTCGGCAATCTGAATCAAACCTTGGAACCCAGCCTTACCAGCAACTGCTTCCGCCTCAGTTTCATAAACACCCTGAGCCCAAAAGCCTTTGTCATCGAAATTTTCATACAAATTCCAATGCTCCATTCCTTCCGATTCGAAAATCAGATTTTCAACAATCTCGAATTCCTCCCGAGTCAACTTTGCTTTTACTTCGAACATCCTCCTCAGTAAGACGCAAGAACGCGGAATTAAGAAGGAGAAAAAACAGCCTTATGCATAAACGCCGAATTCCAGCATTATCGGCTGCACTAATTCTTCAAAATCCGTATAGTTCAGCTGGATCAATTCCGCGTGGTTACCGGCATTGAACGCGATTTGTTCGTCCAGCGCCAACTCGGAATCCACGTAAACCTTCATTCCAAATAGATTCCCAAATGGAGGCATAGCTCCCACTTCGCATTCGTTAAAAAAACGCTCGAATTCTTTTTCGTATGCGAGCTCCACCAAAGTCGCCCCCACTATCGCCGCGAACTGTTCCAAGTCGATTACCTCCGATGCTGGCAACACCGCCATCGCGAACTCACCGTCAATTTTGACGATCACCGTTTTCGCGATCTCGTGACCCGTGATATGGGAACTAGCAGCAACCTCCTGCGCAGTAATCGCCCGGGTATGCGGGATCAAACGATACTCCACGTCATTGCGATTGAGATAGTTCTTGAGCTTAGCAACTGGCATGATGGGTCTTTATGAAGAAAACTAAGGCCGTCAAAAGACAACCAATTAAGTCCAAGGCATCGGCACGGACACGGGGTAATATCCACTTATATAAACCCGCTTCGAAAAGTCGAGCGACGATCGTCTCGGGTCCGCAAAAAGAAGCCCCGGGGTAGGCGGGAATCACTGTAGGAAGAGGGGAGCGGACCGGACCTCCCTACCGAAGTCGATCTAGTCGAAGAACTTCTACACTTTGTCGGAAAACGTTTTGCTCACCGCTCCTTTATACGCGACCGTATATCCCTTACTTTACTGCCATGTTATTTTAGACGCTTGAATCTATTCCTGGAAATAGCGCGTATAAACATAGGTACGTCTGCAGCCTCGAACAGTATTATCCCTTAGGCTTTCAGATATATCGTCAATCCAGCGTTCCCGCTTGTATGAATTCCCTCAAATCCCGATTTGCTGCCTGGTTTTGTTGCTCGCTCTTCCTGCTATCATCGTGGGAGACACACGCAGACAAGGGGAAAGACATCAACACCATCGCCTCCCGTAATGGAACGATCGTCAAGCGAGATGGAGCAAGGCCCATTCAACCTATCGGAAAATATAGGCGTACCGTGGTGCCATGGTTCAGTTCGCTCTGAATCTGAACGTGACCATTGTGTTCATGCATGATCCCATGCGCCATCGGCAGGCCCATGCCAGCGCCTTCGGAAAGGTCCTTGGTCGTGTAGAAGGGATCGAAAACCCGAGAGAGATTGCTTTCCTCTATTCCATGGCCCCTGTCTGCTATTGCTAGCACTGCATATTCACCTGAAATCTTTTCGAAGCAGGAATGGCATTCTTTATTTTCAACGATTTCCCTATATAATCTAATATCGATCCTACCCTGTCCATTCAGAGCATCGCTGGCATTTATACATAAATTAATTAACGCTATATACAGCTCGACAGTATCAATCATTACCACTGCTTCAGTCTCTTCAATCTGTTTTCTAATGTCGATGCCAGGCGGCGTTACTGAATTCAGCATATCAATTGATTCGATAAGAAACTCATGCAGCAATTTCGGACTTAACCCCAAGCTTTTTTTTCCAATGAAAGCTGACATTTTCTTGATCAAAGCAATCGCTCGATTACTGCCAATCATCACCTCATCAAGGTGTGAAATCAACTCGTCATTATTTAAGCTGGCTGCTTCCATTGTCGCTAATTCCGTATACCCAACTACCGATGCGAGCATATTATTAAAATTATGCGCAACTCCACCAACCAACAGGTTCACTGCTTCCATTTTCTGGGAATGAAACAGTTGCTTTTGCAGAACCGCACGCTCTTTTTCGCTCTTCGCGATCCGCTTGCGATCAATTATAAATACAACCGTCAAGGCAGCCAACAGCAGGATCGAAACGGCAGTTAATACAATTACCGTGCGTCGAATATAAAAAAGCGACTCGTACGCTTCATCAATATCAACCTCTGTCGTGATTCCGATATCAAGAGAGCTATCCCACACCCATGCGCCGACAACCGGCACCCCCCTATAATTCCGATACCCATCGACATTAACGCCCGCCCTACCCTCCAGTGCCTGATTAACCGAATACGTCAAAGGCTGCTCGACAATCGGGGTATTGCTCCTTTCCCCATTCAAGAGATTGAGCCCAGGATCGAGCAAGCGAACATTCATGATTCCCTGTTGGGATTCCTCTAGCAAACCGATATCGCGCAATTGATCATCATATCGGCTCAAACTGATCATAAGCCCCTCGCTATTAAAGGCGTAAGTCTCGCCTGAATCTCCAATTCTTCCTTGTTGCAAAATCGACGTAAAGGATAAACTCGGATCTACCCTGAATGCAAAGGCGGCAATGACTTTCCTGTTTTCATCGAATACCGGAGCCCCTGCAAACATCGTGGGCGCTTCATCGACCAAAACGCCACGTTCATCTACCAATTGAACATCGGAAGCCAAGGGCATACTCAGAGCTGTTTTTCCAGCCCATATCCTATTCAGAAAATCGCCTTGTCCAGCCAGCAGGTTTCTCGTGCCTACATTTTCGTCACGAGATGACGCAACACTGATGTTGTCGGGGGCGATAAAAAAATATCCTTGATAGCCGAGAGCCTCCATTATGAGTTCAAACCTGGTTCGCAGTTCAGCCTGAGAGGGAGAGTCCAGTAGGGCCTGACGATCGCGTGGCAGATCGAGCAGGTTTCCAGCCTCCTCCTTGATTCTTCCTCGATTGCCCCAAATCATGGCATCCCTTTGCTCTTCAAGCGCCCAGGATTCAATCGCCTGTCTGGTCGTGTCTAAAACGGCGCTAAGCGATTCTCCGAGTTCATCGCGTAAGTGTTTTTCAATATTCAGCTCTGTAATCCGAGCTGCCACGCACAAAACAATGGCAATGAGAAGAGATATAATAATAATGCGATTACTAGGCTTATCCATGATGCTGATAATGCGGCTGCTTCTCTATAACTTTACCTAACCCAGAGAACCCTACTGGAACGCCAGTTCCAATTCAATCAATTCTCCTTCACGCTCCACCACAAGCCTTGCCCGGTCGCCGCTTTGATTTTGGCTAAGCTGATGCTTGATGTCATAGAGATCCTTCACGCTCCGACCATCGATGGTCCTTAGTTGATCGCCCGCCTGCACGCCGGCCCGTTGGGCATTGGAGTCATCCACGACCTTTTCTACGATTAGCTTATTCTCGAGGTCGCCAAACAACACGCCCAAACCCACTCCGCCTTCGAAAATCTCGTATTCGCAGTAAAGGACATAGTCGTAGGCCGGCATGGGGAAGCGGGGCATGTCGACGTCCATCATCTGATCTTTTTTTCTTCAGGGACTACGACTTCCTCGGCCCCTACGATACAGTAAGAGACCGGCAAGATGCGAAACAGCCGGCGAGGGATGCCATAGCCATGCTGCACGTGCTGGCCGCCGGCGATCACAACC
>JBNMOQ010000341.1:0-5408 GCA_051275055.1 Candidatus Pelagisphaera sp. | reverse complement strand
TATTCATCCCATTTTATCGGAGCAACGAACGTGCTCAACGAAAGCAGGACCAGTTAGTGCTCTCGGTTTCAATGAGTTAAAATATCGACTACTTTTTGTGACAATTATCTCCATTGAATTCGGCATCTCTTGCCGGCCAACAAGCGTTCTGAAGTTCCGTCGTTCAAGGGAAAAGCCTCGAAGTTTAATCAAAAAAGAGTCAAAATACGAAGCTCTACAAAATGCCGATTCGCCCGCTCCTTATTTCGAATTTCTCCATTCGCTTCAGTATCCGAGCAAACCCTACTATACCTATTTTTCATGCCCTAGGGGTTCAATCAATCTACGATAACGATGAATCCACATTCATTTTGCGCCACTTAATCGCATATAAGAGAAAAAGTTTCGCTCAAAAGCGCCGACTAAAGGGAAAGCGATGGCACTATTATCAACAAAACAACAGTCGTCCTCCAAAAATGGACTTCGCCACAAAAACAACAGCGCTTCCGTGGGGTTTTGGGAATCCCAACGCCTTGCCAAGGAGAAATCCTATGAAAAGAAGGCGAAACGACACAACATCAAGCTAGACCAGCTCGCAGTATTCACGCAGCAGCTGGCGTCCATGCTCGAAGCCGGCCTGCCTCTCGTAACCGCGCTCGAGGCTCTCCAGGACCAGACCGAAGATCCCGTTTTCAGAATAATCATCCGCGAAGTTCGAACAGACGTTTCCCAAGGCAACGCATTTTCATCCGCCTGCGCCAAATACCCGAAAGCATTCAATAACCTCTTCGTCTCTATGGTCGAAGCCGGGGAAGCAAGCGGAGGCCTTTCCGAGATTCTAGGCAAAGTCGCAGGGTATTTCGAATCGACCAGCAAGTTGATCAAAAAAGTTAAATCAGCAATGACCTATCCCGTCGCGGTTATAGGTCTCGCGGTCATCCTCGTAAACGTACTGCTCATTTTCGTAATCCCAGTGTTCGCTGAAATGTTCGCCGATTTCGGTAAAGAACTACCCGGACCCACCCAAGCGCTGATCGACCTATCCGATTGGCTCAAAGGCAATATCCTCTACGTTATTGGTGGCGGCTTCGTCGCCTTCCAGCTCTGGACGCGTTTCGTCAAAACTCCCAAAGGACGACGCTTCCAAGACAATCTACTCTACAGGCTACCTGTTTTCGGAAACCTATTGAAGAAGATCACCCTTTCGCGCTTTTGCCGCACCTACGCAACATTGCTCCAAAGTGGTGTTCCTATCCTTCGTTGCCTTGAAATCGTTGCAGCAAGTAGTGGTAGAACCCAAATTGAAGACGCCTGCAAAGCCATCGCCAAAGCGA
This sequence comes from Candidatus Pelagisphaera sp., assembly GCA_051275055.1. Taxonomy (GTDB): domain Bacteria; phylum Verrucomicrobiota; class Verrucomicrobiia; order Opitutales; family Opitutaceae; genus Pelagisphaera. The sequence continues at coordinate 4,095 of JBNMOQ010000341.1, read as the reverse complement.
TTTCAGAAGGTGGTCAGGTTTCGGAGACAATCGCACGCATTCCTTTCTTCCCGCCGATGATGAAACACATGAGCAAGGCCGGCGAACAAACCGGCAATGTCGACGGCATGATGAACAAGATCTCCGATTTCTATGATTCGGAAACCGACGCCATCATCTCCTCGCTGACTTCCCTCATCGAACCAATGCTCATCGTATTCCTAGGAGTTGTAGTCGGCGGCATCGTCATGGCGATGTTCCTCCCAATCTTCAACCTCTCGTCCATCGCGAGCTAATACACACGCCTTTTCAATAGCTTTCCAAAGCCCAACCGATCTGTAATGCAATCCATCCTAATTGTCGACGACATGGAGTCTATCCATGAAATGCTGGATACATTCGTCCAACCACTTGGCTACGCCACTCGCTACGCCAGCAATGGAAACGACGCCATAAAAGCATACCAAGAAGAGCGACCGGATATCGTTTTGACTGACATCAAGATGTCTCCGATGGACGGGCTCGAATTTGCCAAGAAATTGAAGGAGATCGACCCAGAAGTCATCATCATCATGATGTCTGGCTACGCCAGTATGAATAATGCGCTTACATCACTCAAGATGGGCGCTTTTGATTACCTGACCAAGCCCTTTAAAATCGACCAGCTAATGGCCGCCATCTCGCGAGCCTCCAAATTAATCCAGTCGAAACAAAGCGACCAAGGCGATGGCTCCTCAAACTTTCTAGTCGGTGACTCAGCAGCCGCTAAGTCTCTCAAAGAAGCGATTGAGCACGTATCCAAATCTTCCTCGCCAGTGCTATTGCAGGGCGAAAAGAATACACAAAAATCGCTCGTCGCCGCTAAGATCGGTCAAAACCAAGCTCGCGAAGATAGCAATGCGCCCTTCGTCGCTTTCGACTGCAACGAGAACGATGCTAATTCCATTCGCGAAAAGCTGCTCGGAGGGACGCTAATTAAAGAAGCCGAAGGCGGTTCTCTTTTAATCGAAAACATCGAAAATCTACCCAAAGAATTTCAAAGCGAAGTAGCCGAAACGATACAGGCAAACAAAACGCAAACGCGCTTCATTTTTTCTACCAGCGAGAATCTCGAACGACTCGTCGAGAAAGACGCGTTCGACGACTCTCTCTACTACCGGATTTCCTCTCACTCTATCGATGTCCCGAGCCTGAAAGAACGCTCTAAAGACATTCCCCTGATTGCCAAAGCGATTTTGAGAAATCTCGGGAAAGACGAAATCCAAATCGACGATCACGCCAAATCTCTCCTTCAAAGCTACCGATGGCCGGGCAATTTTAAGGAACTCCAAGAAGCAATCGAACACGCAGCTGCGAACTGTTCCGATGGGACAATCCAAGCTGAAAGCTTACCCGAAAGAATTCGCGATCTATCCGAGTGGTCTAAGCTCACCGACTACATCGAAGAAGCCACTCTGGAATACAAACGCCGCGTGCTCCAAGCATGCCACGGCGACCTCGAACTAGCCGCCGAAGTTCTCGGCTGCGAACAAGAGCAGCTGCCCAACTCTTAGAGGCTGTTTAAAAAGTCCGTTTCGTTCGATCAGATCAATTGTAGGACGAGTCGCTGACCCGTCAAAAACAAGAATGTCGCCTCAGCGAGCATAGGCGTCAACCGAACTGAAATATGGCTCAAATTAAGGGCAAAGCCCTGTTATCATCTTAGCCTGGGGCACCGCCCTAGGTATGGGTTGTGTGAGAAAATCGCAGGCTGTAGGCCTGCTTCAGCCGATCGTCTATCACCAGGAGAGTCGTTGAGGCACGCTTACAGCGTACAGAAATGTTTTCATAGGTATCCTACGGCGCTGCCGCAGGCTAAGATGAGGCCGCGCCTTTGGCACTTTCTTTCGGTTGACGCGTATGCTCAGCGAGACGACCTACAATAGAAATCCTTACATCTTAGCGTAAACTCCCTAACAAAAAAGGAGTTGCGCAGGGAAGTGCCGACCGCGAGCATACTGTCTTACCAAAGGAAGAGATTTCCCTGAATCTCACCCATTCCGATTCAGTATGCTCATGCGCTTACTCCTCACTACCCTTATTTTCCTAGCTGTCGGACTAACAACCGCCTGCAATAATTCTTCCCCCAACGAAGCCGGCCCTGCTCGAGCCAAAGAACGCAAAGCTCGAATCGAGCTCGCTTCATTCATCCCTGCCAGCGTAACCGTCTTGGGCGAACAGATCGTTCACATCGCCGATCAACTCGATCGAGTCAGCGGCGGCTCCATCGCCATGGAGATCTACGATCCTGGAGCTCTCGTCGGAGCCCTGGAAATCCTCGACGCCGTTTCGGATGGAAAAGTCGACGCCGGTTATGGTGCTTCTGGATTTTGGTCGGGCAAGATACCCGCTGCTCCTCTCTTTTCCGCTATTCCATTCGGTCCAAATTCCTCGGAATTTATGGCCTGGCTCTACCATGGAAATGGCCTCAAGTTGTATCAGGAAATGTACGACCAATCGGGTTTCGACGTCAAAGTGCTCGTCTGCAGCATCATCCCCCCTGAGACCAGTGGCTGGTTCGCAAAGGAAATTAATTCGGCCGAGGACTTGAAGGGCCTCAAAATGAGATTCTTCGGGCTTGGCGGAACTGTCATGGAAAAACTCGGCGTATCCGTAACCGTACTACCTGGAGCCGAAATATTTCCCGCTCTCGAAAAAGGCGTCATCGATGCAACGGAATACGCCCTCCCATCGATCGACGAAAACCAAGGCTTCCACAAACTCGTCAAATACAACTATTTCCCCGGTTGGCACCAACAATCGACAACTTTCGAAATCATTATCAATCAACGCGTTTGGGACAATCTATCAACCGCTCAACAAGCTCAATTCGAATCCGTTTGCAAAGCAGGCATTGTACACTCTATCGCCTACAGCGAAGCCACGCAAGCCGCCGCGATTCGCCGCAATCAAGAGCGTGGCGTTCAAGTCAAACAATGGAGCCCGGAGATGCTCGATCTTTTCCAAAAGACCTGGAGAGAAGTTGCCGAAGAACAATCGGCCAAGAATCCTTTTTTCAATAAAGTCTGGTCCGATCTAAAATCATTCCGAGCTGATTACGCAACCTGGGGCGAGCGAGCCTACCTCCAATAGTCTCGTTTCATCGACCGTATGAAATCGCTCGCGAGACGTATCGAATCATTCATTACCGCAATCGGGCGCATATCCTCTTGGTCTATCGCGGCTCTTCTAGTCGCCATCGTCGCTCAAGTACTCCTGAGGTACGTTTTTGGCAAGAGCTTCACCGTGCTTGAAGATTCCCTTTGGTACCTGTTCTCGATGACTCTGGTTCTTGGTCTCTCCTACACCATGACTAGCGATGGACACGTCCGAGTCGATTTTCTCTACCAGGGCTATTCTCCTAAAACGAAACGGATCGTAGACTTGATCGGAATCCTGCTCTTTCTCGTTCCCCTCTACGCCTTTCTCGCCTGGCACGGCTGGGAATACGCCGCTAAATCCTTCGCGATCAACGAGCGTTCACCTAATCCAGGCGGCATGCCCTGGCTCTGGCTAGTCAAAGGCCTCCTGCCACTAAGTTGCCTACTTCTGCTTCTAGAATCAGTCGCTCGAGCCTGTCTTATACTCATGGATCGACCGAGCGCATCTTCAGATTCCGTTCATGGATCCTAGCACATATCTCATCATTTGCCTCATGGGGCTCTTTATGGGCCTGCTCTTTCTCGGAGTCCCAGTCGGGTTCGCTCTTGGTGGGTCGGCATTCGCGATCACCGGTCTCGCGGTATTCCTCGATCTTGTCTTCGACATCTACACGGGTCTGAATTTTCTCCGTTTTTCGATCACCGTCGATCGCGTTTTCGGCATCATGAAAAGCGAAGTGTTGGTCGCATTGCCTATGTTTATTCTCATGGGCAACATTCTCGACCAATCCGGAGTCGCCGAAAAGATGATGCGCGCGCAACAACGATTGCTCGGTCGCGTCTCCGGCGGACTCGCTCTAGGCGTCACTCTGATTGGCATACTACTTGCAGCATCGACTGGCATCATCGGTGCTTCCGTCGTTTTACTCGGCACCCTCACACTACCTGCCATGATGCAGGCGAAGTACGCTCCGTC
>JBNMOQ010000340.1:0-5420 GCA_051275055.1 Candidatus Pelagisphaera sp. | reverse complement strand
CAAAAACCTGCGATACGATCGGAAGACTCAAACCTGGGAGCGCCGCGTGTTGACTGAGTGGAAAGTGAATGTTCCCACTCGCAAGGGCCTAACGGTGGTTACGAAAAATCAAGGGCTCAATCTGGAGACAAATGAAGGTTTCCATATTATCAAAGATCGCGGCCTTCCGGGTAACGTGCATCCAAGCTTTTTCAGGGAAGTTACGGTTTCCTATCCGATCATTGTTTCTAGGAAGCAAAATACGGACGAGCAAATTGCGCATTTACAGAGATTGATCGTGAAGAACATGAGTCATTTGTATGATCCATTCACTTGGATTGGCCGACGGAATACGCGATTTCGCAAAGTGTTTTCATCGACCTTGCTGGGACACTTTAGGAACCGGACCTACCGGATCAAGGATCGCGACTGGTTCGATCCAGTCATCTGCAATTTTCTGAACGATGTTGTGACGGTAAATCGTTATGGTTTAAAGGAGGTTTACGATCTCTATGTGGCCGGAATCGAAAATCCGCGAAACACTCTAGGAGAAGGATTCGATCCCTTGAATTGGAATGCCGGAGAAAAACGAAAAGGGTCGGGGATTAGTTCGGGGAAACGTATTCGATTGAACTTCGAGAATTCAGCTGGAGGTCGATTTGTTCTGTTCGATCTGTATTTGCGTTATGGTGACGATTTTATAGATAACCTGCGCCTGAAACTTACCAGTTTGAAGAAAAAGGGAGACAGTCGGGAATTGATTAGAGCTTCAATTACTGAAGTGACCGGCCGCTCAGCTGATGAATACATAAAGGCTGCGCTCAAAGCTCAGGAAGCCGGGATCGCGTCCTATAGGGAAAAGCGATAAGTCGGATCGATCGCTCCACTATGGCTTTGGCCGATAGGAATTGCGGACAATGCCATTCGAATAGCTCTTGGATTCAATGAGCTCTAGGGAGGTCCTTTCAGGGGTTTCGGAAAAAATGGGAATGCCTTCGCCAAGAATGATGGGAATCACGGCAACGATGTATTCGGAGATGAGGCCTTCGGTTCGGAATGCCGTGGCGAGTTTTCCGCCGCCCATTAGCCAGAGACGTTTGAGCCCTCGATCGCTTATTCGGTCTAGCAGTTCGGTCGGAGTTTCCGAAGTGAGTTCGATGCTTGGGTCTAGCAGTGGCAATTGGCGTTTCGTGAAAACCCAGCTTGGTTTATCCGGGCTGATCCATTGACCGTAATCGAGAGCGAATTCGTAAGTACCGCTGCCGAGAAGCAGTCCATCGAACGATGCGAACAGCTTTCCAAAATCGGCGTCATTTCCATCACCTTGAAATGAGTCGAGCCAGTCGACTTTGCCGTCTTTCGTAGCGATGTATCCATCCATGTTGACAGCTAGGTGATAGATGATTTCAGGTTTGGTAATCATGGGGAGTATATTGATGCGCTAGGGTTGAAGCGCCAAGTTCAACTATTGCTAAGATTTCCAATTTCAAGTCGTACACGTTGTCCGAACAATTGCATGGTTTGGCGGCCGCTCGGAGATCGGTCGCTTCCTTTCGCTGGTTCTATTGCCCTACGGGTTTGCGAAGAACTTTTGGATGTCGTCGAGAATAATCGGGAGCGCTTCCTGTACGGCTTGAAAGCGCGAACGGTATAATTATCATGCAAATAAACCTATATTTCAAAGGCGATGAGAGCATTTGATTATTCGGTTTGACTCTCCAGCAAGTCTATCAAGGAGGCTCGGTATACTTGATTGGATCGATGCCTTGGAGCATCTTCACCGCCGAAAACGTAAATCCAATTATCAATTTTGACTACAGCTGGTAGCATGAGGCCAACGGGAAGGCTATGTAGTGAAATGTATTGGTTTTGCTCAGGAACGAACAGTTGGACCTGGTCTGAAAATGAAGATTCCAGGTAGCCGCCTACTAGTGAAATGCCCCTGTCCGAAATCGAGAGAGCCGCGATGCCTCGCTTGGGGTCGGGCAGGTCGGTCTCTCTTTTCCACGTGTTTTTTTGGGGGTCGTAGGTGAAGACGGCTTGGGCGTTTTCATTCCATCAGCGCTGGGACGTCCTCCTTCGAAAACGACGATTCTATTTTTCCAGTTAGCAACGGCAGGATTGATTAAAGGGCCGTTGGGCAGGTGGCCGGCATTGCTCCATTTACCGCGTTCGAATTTAGTGACGCTGAGGCTTGGTTTAATAGGAGGTATCACGGTAGACCCGCCGACTTGATAGAATGCGCCTTTAATGATCGCGGCTCCTGCGTAGATTCTGGTTTGGAGGGGATTGGTTTCGATCAGCTTGTATTTAAGAATGCGCTTAAGATCGAGGATCATTGAAAGGATTCCTTTACCATCCGTTCCGCCGGTTGCGTAGAGTTGACCGCCGTGACTGGCAACTGATGCGTAAGCGATTGAAGTCGGAAGCGGGTTGAGTGGTTTCCATTCGTTGTCGCGTAAAACGTATCCAGATTTGAGCGTGCGTTTTAGTTCATTGTCCCACGAGGAACCGCCATATTAGGCTGGCTCTGAATTGAATGTGGCGAAGGCGATCATTTCAGATCGGGCATCGGCGTAAGGGGTTTCCAAGGATCGTTGGCTGAGGACTCGAGACAGCACAGACCAATCGAAGCGTTAATCGCTACTATGAAGGTCGATCGCATAATTTGCAGAAGCAGGTTCGTCGAAGAGAAACGGAAGTCCTTCTCGAAAGGTCCTGGAAAGGCTCTGCACGTCGGCAGGAGGGATACTCGCAAGCGGCCATCGAACTGAAGAATTCCCACCTGCCCATCCGCCAGCAGCGGCGAGGGCCTTGTCAATTGCAGTGTTGGAGTATCGACCGCGAACTGGGTCGAGGGCGGTTTTGAAAACGTCTAATATCTGGTCTTCTTGGGCAAGCGCTTTGTCGGTATTCTTTAAAATGGTTTGCCCCCATCGGACCGCTCCGCTCGGGGCGAGGCAGGCGAGGTTTGAGTAGCTGCCGCTGGCAACTCCTCGAATCATTCCCGAAGCCAAACGTATTCCAGCGACGAATACTGATAGTCGCTCATTGAGAGGTTTCATCTCAGCGTGCCAAACGGCATCGCCACCGGCTACTTTGATTCCGATGATTCCATCTACCTCAGAAACAAGGCGTTGCCATTCTGAGGGGTGGAGGACTTTTCGCGCGTTTGGCGGATTGTAAATCACGAGGGGAATGGGATCAGCTAAGGCGATTAGGCGCCGCAGATAATTCACTATTTCCTCCCAGTTTAGGGGATTCCATTCGGGAAGGATTACTTGGAAGGCTCCGGGCTTAAGTTCGCGGGTTTGTTCGATGCGGTTAAGCGTTTCGTTTGGATGAGCATGAGAGGCTCCGATTTGAAAAGGAATTTGTTTGGCTTCACAGAAAGTCGCAGTCGTTTTGGCTAGTCGGATGAATTCTTCATTTGATTGATTGAAGAATTCACCGGCTGTACCATTAAAATAGATACCAGATACTTGCGCTTTTGCGAGAGCCGTTAGTTGACGATCGATGCCCTCCCATTGAATTTCCTCGTTTTCGCCTAGGGGAAGAAGTAGGGTAGACCAGGTCCCCTTTAGAGTGGCTGGAGTGAGAGAATGCATCCTTAGAGACTGTTAATGAGTTTTTAAAATGTAGGGCGTGGAGCCATGCCGCGTGGGGGGATGATCTTCCTTCGTGTCGCGGAACAAGCTCTGCCCCTGCATTACGGGAACGTTTAACAGAGTCTCAGGGGAGGAAGGATTCCATGTCGAATTGGAAGCGTATGATGTCGGGTGAATTTCCGAGTATCGCTTTGTAGTCGATTACGTTTAGGAGCTTACGCTTGCCGGTATCGACGATTATGGGAGATGGGTAATAGCCGTCGGTGACATCGCCTCGCTCGATATTGTCGAGAACGTATTGCTCTTCGATTTCAAGGTTCGTGGGATCAAAGCGAATCAAGTCAAGTTCCATGGGGAGCTCGTAATCAGGAGCACGGTGATTACGTCCGATTAGAAAATAACTTCCCGAGTGTTTGAAGAGCCGAGGTCTTCCTATATGCGAACTAATCGTCGGCGTTTTCTCCGTGATGTTAACCTCTTGGATAAGTTTAAAATTCGAATCCACGTGATGGAGTCGCTGCATTGAGTCATATCCACGAGTCGCAATGATGAAGCCACCCTTATAAGGGATGAGGCTGCTTTCGTTGATTCGAATATCCCCAAACTCGTGATTGAGGTTTCGTTGGAAATGCCAAGTCTCTCCATTGTCATCGGTGTAGAGAGCATCTACGGAGCGCCTTCCACCTGCAAGGTATTCGAAGGTCATTATCAAGGCGTATAGTCGTTGGCCAATCGTCACGCTATCAAATAGATATCCGTATTCCACTCCGTCGATCAGACCTACGCTTTCTAGAGTCTCGAAACTTCTGCCGTTGTCCTGGCTGATGGCTCGCATCAATCCAGTTCGATAATGTTGGCCCTGGTCGTCGACCTTTTGGACATCAATATAGGTGGCCAGGTTTCCGTTTGGAAAACGAATCCATTCGCCCATTTGCATGATCCCTTCAGGCACTCCGATTTGGATTGGCTCCTGGAGCTGGCGACCGCTCTCAAGATCGATTCGAATGACTTCTAGTACGGCTCCAGGATCTCTGGCGTGTTGTCTACCACGCTTGTACGAAAGCAGGACCTCGTTGCCGGCCAAGGGAGCGATGGCAGGAAATGCCAGATAGTCATTGGATCCGGTGCCACGATAGGATACGAGCGTTTCTTCGATACGGTATTGCGGCCCAGGAGGAATAGACTCTTTTGCCGTTACCAGTAGGGGATTGGTGGAGATGATTGCTGCGAGGATCCAAGCGCGTTTCCAATACTTCATAATAGTTTATTTACCGGGGGTATAGAGAGGCTTACGATAAAGCTGAACAATTTGTAAACCGTTTTAAAATACAAAGTTAACTATGTACAACTCAAATTAGTTGGAGATGTCTTTTCATGTGTTTCCGCAATTGGAGAGAGTTGAGTTTTCGAAAAGAATGCGGAGGGGAAGACGGTAATGGAAATTGATGCATTAGCGTGGCAAGATTGGGCGATTGTAATCCTGTATGCACTGGGAGTGCTATGGGTGGGCTGGCGGTTTTCTCGGGGCTCAGAGTCGGAGGAGGAGTATTTCCTGGGTGGACGGAGCATGTCTCCGTTTTTGATCGGTATTTCGCTTTTCGCTTCGTTGCTGAGCACGGTCTCTTACTTGGCTTATCCGGGCGAAATCATCCAACACGGACCGATTTATCTTACGGGCATTATCTCAGTCCCTATCGCGTATTTCATTGTAGGTTACTGGCTCATTCCGATCTACATGAAGCAGAACGTCACTAGCGCGTATGAATTGCTGGAGGACAAATTGGGGCTTTCGGCGAGGGTAGGTGGGGCGGTTCTTTTTGTGTTTTTGAGGTT
>JBNMOQ010000339.1:0-5422 GCA_051275055.1 Candidatus Pelagisphaera sp. | reverse complement strand
AGAAGTAGTCTGATTGTGAAATCTAATTCTTGCTTTGTTCGAGAAGCGTTCTTTGTCAGCGATTGTTCATTAGCTAGGTCGCGTTGTATTCGCGAAAGCGCTTCGCGGCAGGTTTCCAGTTCTTCCGAAGTTGTCTTGTTCAGGTGTTCCGAAAATTTTTCTCCATTAGAAAAAAGTAGATCGTTGAGCAGCGTCCGGTTTGCGGGACTATAGGAAAATGCGTTTATCGATTCGCTAAGCGAGATGATCGCTTGGGCGAGAGGTTTTGATTTTCCTTCGAAGAAGGTTGTATTGATTGCTTGGATATCGTCGAATTCGTTTTCCGAATCGCGATTCCAGGAGAGAGTCGAGCCCCAGACAATGGCTGGGTAGCTTATTGGTGGGAAGTGATGATGACCGAAGTCACCCCAGTCGGTGAGGAGCATTCCTCTTGCGCCGTTCTGAATCGCTTGGCGGGTTGCTTCTTTAATCGTTGTAATCGCATTCGCATACCGTCCACCGATGGTATTCCAGGCCGATGTGCCAGGTGAGACATAATAGGGAATACCGGATTCGCGGAAAGCCGTGCATTGTTGTTCGAAGGGGTGGTCAGCTTCGTAACCCCAGATGATTCCGATCGAGTTGTCGGGCAGTTCGCTCGCGAGTTCGGGGGATTCCATTATGATGTCTCCCCAGAATTGCATGGTCTTGCCTCGTGCAGTTACCAGACGATGAATCGCAAGAAGGTGGTCGAGGTAGACGCGATGTTTTCCTTTGGTTTCGACTGCGTCGGCACTCCAACCTTGGCCGAGCTCCCAAGGTTCGTCGCCGCCGATGTTGAATTGATTGCTTTGAAAATTGGGTAATAGCTCGTCGTAAAGTTCAGAGACGAAATCGAGGGAGGCTTGATTGGGCTTTAGCGTGCCGCCCGCATCACGTTGACCGAGGATCGGGTGTATGTAGCCGTCTGGGCACTCGGCGAGGTGTTTGTATTCATCGTGGCAAAGCCATCTTTCCATGTGGCCGAAAGAATTTTGGTTGGGGACAAGTTCAATGTATCGGTCGCGGCAATACGAATCGATTGATTGAATCTCTTCGACATTGAGGGGGGCCGCGTTCTTCCAGACCGCTTCGTGGTCTTTGTAGGCGAACGTGTGCTCTGTATAAAGTTGGAGTTGATTGTATTTCAAAAATGCCAAGCGATCCATTAGCTCGTACAGCGATTCCATCGTTGGAACTTTGCAGCGACTAATGTCTAGCATGTAACCGCGGATTTCTAGATCGGGTTGATCTTCAATATTGAGGCATGGCAACGTTTCGCTATTGGTTTCGATGAGTTGCCGGAGAGTTGTGAGGCCTCGGAAGAGGCCCGTTTCCGTGGCTGCTTCGATCGAGATCGATTCAGTGTCTACAACGAGTTTGTAGGCTTCTGGGCAATCGGTCTCGGTCGTGAGCTCTACCATGAGTCGGGGCGAGTCCGTCCTTTCAAGACTTAGGAACGAAAATGACGTGAGCGATTCTCGAAACTGTTCGCTAGGGTCGAACCTGAGGTCGAGCGCCATAGATGGAGTTAGTGAGAAAGCTCCAGGTAGGATTTCGATCGATTTGGGGATGGGCGTTAGGCGCATGGGTTCAATCGGATGAAAATTTGCGAGGTCGTTTATCAATTAGCTATTGTTGCCCAGGACGATTGTATCGATGAGATCCGGTAGTTGTTGAATGGATTCAAGCTGATAGAAGTTGTCGTGATCGTGGGGAGGGGATTGGACGTGTTCATGTTCCCAGGTGATCCGATAGGGGATATGCACTCCATGTCCGCCGAGGGCGAGTACGGGAAGGATGTCGGATTTGAGGGAATTTCCGACCATTAGAAATTGTTCGGCAGGGATTTCGTTTCGCTGAAGGACTCGAGCGTAAGCCTCCACTGTTTTATCGGAAACGACTTCCGTGTGGCCGAAGTGGTGGGCTATTCCGGATTTGGCGATCTTGCGTTCCTGGTCGCGTAAATCGCCTTTTGTTATGAGTAGAAGGCGAAAGCGTTGGTTGAGGCTTTGCAATACGTCTTCGACGCCTTCGAGCAGCTCGACGGGGTGGAGCAACATCTGGCGACAGTGATCGATGATGCGTCGGATCTCTTCGGCCTTTATCGCTCCGTCGGTTAGGTTGATGGCAGTTTCGATACAGGAAAGCGTGAAACCTTTCACTCCGTAGCCGAAGAGTTCGAGATTGTTCATCTCCGTTTCGTAGAGAACGCGTTCGACGGTTTTAGCGTCATGGTATTCGGAGAGCAGGGCGCAATATTTCCGATGGTGGTCTTCGAAGAGGTTCTCGTTGTGCCAGAGCGTGTCGTCGGCATCGAGGCCAATGGTAGTGATGGGCCATTTCATAGGACGTCTGCGAGTCTCGCGATACGAGACAGGCGTGTCCAACCCGTATTCTCGGAGCAGGACCGATCCTGAGCATTTCTAGCAAATTTTCTCAACATTACAAAAACGTAATGTAGGCGCATCCATTCTGTAATTTTCGTGTGGTTTACTAGGCACATACAAAACGAAGAACTCTTCTTCGACTTTTTGAAAAACGAAAATCTTAATCACCGGAAAATCTTTATTATGAAAACAACGAAAATCATCATCGCTTCAATCGCAGCCAGTATCGCCAGCGTCGCTTCATTCGCCGCTAGCTCGAATCAGACTTTCGAGTCACGGATGCAACCACAAGATGTAGCGGTACTCATGTTTGGAGGTCACGACCTTGATAACGACGGAGCACTCAACAGCGTGGAACTCGCAAATTCGATCGAAAGTCTCTACGAAATGCGTCAAGAAGCCATCCGGGATCGCCGCGATACTCTGGTAAGTAACGGAGTAATCTCAGCAGCCGAAGGTGCGAACGGAATCATCACACTCAGCTTGTTGCCTGAAGATGCGGCGGCGATTGTGATGAAGGACGGCGACATTAACCAGGATCAGGTGCTTCAAGCCTCAGAGCTGATTGCGACTGCAAAATCGCTTCGCAAGCTTGACCTCGGCACTCGGGCTCCACGTGCCCGCAGATCGTAAGCAAAAAACTTTTAGGGAAAAGGGGTATATTAAGGCCGGGAGCGATTATCGCTTCCGGTCTTTTTTTTCGTCGATCCAGCGCGGAGAGATACTGCAGGGGCGTCGCTTGCGGCATCGAAAATTGGTAGGGCTGCTTGTCCCCAAGCAGCCGTGGAAATCGCATCGACCGATGCGGTTGCCTAGGGACAGGCAACCCTACTATCCTGCAGAAAGAAACAAACTCGGTGGCTAAGCGCTGGTCCCGAAAGGTCCGACTTTTAAAATTACAACGTTGTAACTTATAGGGTTGAGGCGATTCCGCCTTTAACGAGTTTGGTTGCGACCAGGGCTTGTTGGAAATCGGGCCATAGTGGGGCGTCGATGCGGATGGGTTCGCCGGTGATTGGCTGTTCGAAGGTCAGTTGGGTCGCGTGGAGAAACATCCGGCAAAATCCAAAGCGTTCGTGGAATGCGTGATTTTGCCGAATGTCACCGTGCTTTGTATCGCCGATTATTGGACAATTGATGTGGTTCATGTGACGGCGCAGCTGGTGTCGGCGCCCGGTTTTCGGAAAGAGTTCCACATGCGAATAGCGCGTGGTCTCGTATTTGCCCGATGGAAAGGGGTGTTCCGTTTTGGAAAGGGTCTTGAACTGGGTTAGCGCTTCTTGTGCTTCGTCGCTTTTTCTTTTTGGTCCGTGGTCTAGAAGTTTTCGTAGTGGATGGTCGATCGTTCCTTCGTTTGGAGCGAATCCGCGCGTGATGGCTTGATAGCGTTTGGAGACTTGGCATTCTTCGAATAACCGTTTCATTTTGGCCAAAGGGGCCTCATCGTACGCGAAAAGCAGTACGCCTGAAGTGGGTTTGTCGAGTCGGTGAACAGGAGATACGCGACGGCCAATCTGGTCGCGGAGCAATTGAATGGCAAATCGGGTTTCTTTGGCGTCGATACCACTTCGATGTACAAGCAGGCCAGGCGGCTTGTTGATCGCTATGTAGTGGTCGTCCTGGTACAGGACTGGAAGAAGGTCGGTGTCGGGTGTGCTCAATTGAAAAATGGTAGCTGGTAGGGCTGCTTGCGTCCTCAAAGCCATGATATCCTAGCGGTTCGTTGGGACAACGAATCCTACCGCATTGGCATTGCCAAACAAAAAGACCCGCGCCTCCCAAAACGCGGGTCTCCATGCACTGTGTATAACTATCCCAGTTACCCTGATGAAAAATCGTTTTTGATCCTGTTGCTAAAGATACTTGATGTTTATCCCACCGCCGGAGGTCTTGAGGTCCAAGGTTGGGCCTCCACCGTTGACTGGACCTTCGGCTTTGTTGCGTTTGGTTTCGCCTCTCATGGCGATTGGGAAATCGCTTCGCACTCCGCCACCACTGGTGTGGGCGTTCAGGTAAAACTGGTCGCTCTTGGGCAGTTTTGCTGTGATGCTGCCGCCTGAGGTTCTCAAAGTTGTATCGTCGTCGATTCCTTCGGGGAAACTAGCTGTGATCCCGCCACCTGAAGTTTTAGCATTGAGGGGACCTTTCATATCGTTCGCGTGAATGCCGCCTCCGGAGGTGGTGAGTTTGGTTTGTCCGGTTATGGATGATACTGATATGGGTCCACCCGAAGTGGAGAGGTCGACATCGCCGTTGATGTTTCGAGCGTCGATGGGTCCGCCGCTGGTGTGGGCCTTGACGGGTCCTCCAATGTCGCGGAATTTCATTGGTCCGCCTGAAGTGTTTGCTTGGACCGTACTGTCGAGCGCGGTTACTTCGATAGGTCCTCCCGAGGTGCGTAGCTCGACGTCGATATCCTTTGCAGTTTCAATGGTCGTGTTGAACTGAACGGAAGGTTTACTACCGAAAAAACTCCACAAGCTGCGAGACTGATCGATCTTGAATTCGATGTGTAGTACGTCGCCGCGTTTTTCCATCGTACTTTCGATTTGGGTTTCTAGGTCGTCGGCCTCGGAATTGGACGCGTTGCGAAATACCTGTTCGATGACTACATGCGCATCCGATCTACTTTCGCCGATGACCTTAATAAAGCCGCCTTGTGTGGATACGACGATTTTGGAGATTCCATTTAGGTCGAAAGTCTTGTCGATTGGACGAACGATATTTGAGCCAGCGAAAGCGATTGCGGGCAGGAACGCTAGAAGCGTTAACGTTGAAAGAATAAATCTATTGTTTTTCATAGGCATCACGAGGTTGTGTTGGGTAATACACGAGATACGTGACGCGAGTTGCAGAAAAATGCGGAAAGAAAAAATTGCCCATGAAGGACACGAAGAATCTGTAGGGGCGTCGCTTGCGGCGACCGCAGAAGTCTTTAAGAAGACTCTTCGTCTGCGGATTGCCCTGAGCGGAGACGTCCAGAGATGATTTCAGTCCATTTGTAGAGGCTGCCT
>JBNMOQ010000338.1:0-5424 GCA_051275055.1 Candidatus Pelagisphaera sp. | reverse complement strand
GGCGAGAACCACCTCGATCGCGAGAAGGATTTGAGTCACCCGTACATGACATCGGATTTTAGCAAATGCATCAATTGCTACCGCTGCGTCCGTGCCTGCGACGAAGTCCAGGGGCAGTTTGTATTGAGCATGGCGGGACGTGGCTTCGATAGCCGTATCGTCAAAGGACTTGATCAAAGCTTCGACGAAAGCGCGTGCGTGAGCTGTGGAGCCTGCTCCCAGGCTTGTCCTACGGCGGCCATCTCGGACGTTTTCCAATCCAAGTCGATTGCGAATACGAAAAAGACGCGTACCGTTTGCACGTATTGCGGTGTTGGCTGTAATTTAGATGTGGCTACTTCGGGCGACGTGATCAAGGGGATCCAAGCTCCGTATGATGCTGAAGTGAACCAGGGCCATACCTGCTTGAAAGGGCGTTTCGCTTTCAAGTTCTACAATCACGAAGACCGTATCCGTACGCCAATGATCAAGCGAGATGGCATATTCGAAGAAGCCACTTGGGATGAGGCTTACGACTTTATCGCGTCGCGATTAACTAAATACAAAAAGGAATTCGGACCGGATTCGATGGCAGGCATTTCGTCGGCCCGCTGTACGAATGAGGAAAATTACCTGATGCAGAAGTTCTTTCGAGCAATCGTTGGAACGAATAATATCGATGGATGCGCGCGTGTCTGCCATTCGCCTACAGCCTTGGGTATGCAACGTACGCTTGGTACGGGCGCGGCGACAAATTCGATCGACGATATAAAGGATACCAACGCGATTCTGGTGATCGGAGCGAATGCGACCGAGGCGCACCCGGTGACGGGCGCGAAGCTCAAGCAATTCGAGATTTCGGGAAAAACGTCGATCGTGATCGATCCGCGTAGAACGGAATTAGCCCTGTACGCTACGCATCATTTACAACTACGTCCTGGAACGAATGTGGCTGTATTGAATATGATGATGCACTACATCATCAAAGAAGATTTGGTTGATGAAGGATTTATCGCCGAACGCACAGAAGGGTATGAGGGTTTCAAGCAGGAATTGCTCAACCTTAATATTGACGAGAACGAATCCATAAGCGGCGTGCCGCGCGAGGAGGTCAGGGCGGCTGCCATTGCATATGCTAGCGCTCCAAACGCTATGAGTTTCCATGGCCTTGGAGTTACCGAGCACTCGCAAGGAACGTTCGCTGTAATGCAGATTGCAGATTTGGCTTTATTGACGGGCAATATTGGCCGCCGAGGAGTTGGAGTGAATCCGCTTCGCGGACAAAACAATGTTCAAGGTTTGGCCGATATGGGCGTGCAGCCTCATCAGGGTGCGGGATATTTGGACGTGACTGATCCGGAAATGATCAGCCGTTACGAGGCGTTCTACGGAACGGAAATGCCAACGGAAATTGGATACAAGATCCCGGAGATGTTCGACGCAGCGTTGGCAGGAAAGCTAAAGGCGCTTTGGATTATTGGCGAAGACGTAGTTCAAACGGATCCCAATAGTAAAAAGGTGGCTCGCGCGTTGAGCTCGACCGATCTTTTGATCGTCCAGGAATTGTTCATGACGAAAACTGCTGAACTCGCAGATGTGGTTTTGCCAGGAGCATCATTTCTCGAAAAGAGCGGAACGTTCACCAATGGAGAGCGTCGGGTTCAGCGCGTGAATCAAGTGGTTGAGCCGCTCGAAGGAACCAAGCCCGACGGGCAAATTGTCGTCGATATGATGAACAAGATGGGAATGGATCAACCTGACTACGATCCCGCTCAGGTATTGGAGGAAATATCGCGGATTGTTCCGTTCTTTGCTGGAATCAAATGGGATGAGCTTGGCGAAAACGGGAAGCAATGGCCAGTGACTGCAGACGGCCAAGATACAAAAATTTTGCACGAAGGCGGTATTCGCCGCGGCAAAGGTTTGTTTGAATTTAATGCGTTCAAAGAGAGTGAGGAAATCGTGAACAATCAGGAACGCTTTCCGTATATTCTTACGACGAATCGGAATCTAGAGCATTACAATTGCGGTGCTCAAACGCGTCGAACGGCGAATGTCGAGCTAGTGACTGAAGATGTCATTTTCGTACATCCGGACGATGCCGCTGAACATGGTATCGAAGATTCAGACTTTGTTTGCGTTGAATCCGAACGAGGCAAGATCGACATAAAGGCGAAGGTTTCGGATGAAATCAAAAAGGGCGTATTGAGTACTACTTTCCATTTTCCGGAAGTAATGGTCAACGATCTCACGTCGGATGTTCATGACACGGAAGCGATGTGTCCTGAATATAAAGTCGTGAGCGTCAAAATTCGCAAAGCTCGAAAAATGGAGTCTCGCACGTAGCTCACTCGCTTTAGCGTGAGTGTTTACTTCGTTAGTTAGATTGTCGGGCTGGTACTCCTCAGCGTAGACCAGGCCACGTGTTTTGAGGTTCACTATGAATACGGCGTGGACCACGCATGGTGCACGTGCTTCGACCTAAGGAACTTGGGAAATGGCTTGGCCGCAAAAAGGCGTTGAGTCACAAAAAAAGAAAGTGAGGTTTTTGAATTAGTTCAGAAAACCTTAATTCTTCGACTGGTCGACGATCCTTATTGGCTCGCGTAGCGAGACTCCTAGATTCCGCTAGTGGGATCGATGACGAACCCTCAACCTCGACTGGGTTTAAATGTCATCACTTCGCTAGGATACCTCGGCGGGCCGAGGTAAATAAGGATGGCTCGTGACTCGCCAAAAAAGGTTTTTTTAAGATGGCGGGATGATGTGGGGCGAGAAGAGGGCCGGTCCTCTCTACCTTTTATCTATTTTTCTAGAAGAAGAATAGAATTCCGAGTAGTATGACTGACAAGAATGCGGTGATTCCGATTGGGAAGACGCCGTTTTCGACATGGTTGCGAAGGTTTTTCTTTAGGTCGACTTGCTGCTCGGCGCTGACTCCGGAAATTTCCCAAATTGGAGTGAGCACGAGGATCATCGCTCTGGCTGGGCCTTCTTTGGCCATCTTGCAAATGTTGTCCGTGGCCCCGGCAATCAAGTTCTTGTGAGCTAGCGCGTTGATTCCGTTTAGACTCTTGTCCATGGCTATGTAGAACAGCTTACCACCTTTGCGGTAAAACCAATCGGTATCCAAGGCGATGGTCGAGGTGCGTTTTAGCATCGGCAAAAAGAGGAAGAACACCAAAGCTGAGAACATTAGCAGCTGCATCTGAGTGACGACATGGCTGACTGTGTAGGCTTCGTAGTGCACCTCGTATGGAAGAATATCATACAAGGCTTGTGGGCGAATACCGAGATAGATGCAGAGGAACGCCATAATACCCATTGCCCAGAGCATGGTGCCCGGAGCCTCCTTGGGGCGAAGTCCGCGATCCTTGTTGAAGAAGACAAAGTAGGGGAACTTGATTCCGGCGTGTAGGAAAACGCCTGCGGATGCGAGTTCGAGCATTAACCAAGGCCACAGGAGTCCTTCGTGGTTGGCTGCTTCGAGGATGATCGTCTTGCTCGTGAAACCGCTTGTCAGTGGAACAGCGGAAATCGCTAAAGCGCCTATTGTACCAAAAATTAAGGTCAGCGGCATTGTCTTGTAGAGGCCACCAACTTCCGTGCAACGACTTAGGCCTGTGCGATAGAGCACCGCGCCGGCCGACATCCAAAGCAGAGATTTGTAGATGATGTGACAGAACGCGTGGGCCGTGGCTCCGCTAATCGCCATATGGGTTCCTATTCCGGCTGCGCAGACCATGAAGCCAACTTGGTTGATAATCGAGTAGGCCAGAATACGGCGCATGTCGTTCTCAAGTAGGGCGTAGATAATCCCTACCACGGTCATGATACAACCGATCCAAATGAGCGGTTCCCAACCGTGGAATCCTCTTAGGAGAACGTAGACCGCTGTCTTGGTCGTGTATGCGCTCAGAATTACGCCACCCGTGACGCTGGCCTCAGGATAGGCATCAGATAGCCAGGCCGATACGCCCGGAGCAGCTGCATTGACGAGAAAACCGAGCAAGATGAGCCATGTGCCCAGGTTGGCATCAGCGTAGTCGAATGAATCGAAAGCGATACTGCCGCCCGATGAGACGGTCATTACGATACCGGCAAGAAGAAGGAGGCCTCCGAATATGTGAACCATCACATAACGAAATGCAGCTCCCTTCGCTTTGAGCGTATTCCGAGAGAGAATAACGAAGGTCGAACTGACCGCCATCAATTCCCAATTGATGTAGAGTGTGATGAGATCGCCTGAGAAAATAACGCCGAGAGCCGAGCCTATGTATATGAGCGCGGCGGTGTGTTGGAGGGCTTTTTTGACGTAGAATGCGAATAGCAGAGCTACTGCGGCATTGAGCGTAAAAATGTATCCAAAAGCCTTACTGAGTTTGTCGACTCGAAGCATCTCGAGATCGCCGAAACCAGGTAGGAGCGAAACGTGTCCGCTTTCGCCCATCGGCAATTGCGTGATGTAGTAAAATGTAGCGACCGGTAGGAGAACCAGGAATATATTCCTGTAGATGCCGCGAAGGAGCACAGTGATGATTGCTCCACCGAAGAGCAGAAAGGACGGGGGGATGTTAGCGAAGGTTTCCATCTATGTCTTCAGATATAATTTTGTCTTCGCCGTTGTCGCCGTAGTAATCTTCGCCGCGTTTTAACCAAAGACCCAATCCTTTGGCCGCTAGAATCATAAGCGTGCAACCGACGAATCCGAGTACTGCATAGAAGCTGAAGCCCCAATCCAAATCGCCATGTGGATGGCGATGTATGAGCGGTTCGGCGATGACCGTAAGGCCGCAGATGATCCAGAGGATCCACCAGAGGAGTTTTCGAGAACTTGGACGATCGAACCAGTCGAACTCTTTTTTCGGGTCAGACATTGTTTCCTTAGCCGTTGCCGCCGACCATGAGGCCAGCGAGTTTTAGAAGTAGTTGCGGTTTGAGGAAGAGCACGAACGCGAGGACCGAAGTGATGCACAGCGGAAGCACGCAGGCGAGAGGCGCTTCTTTGGTATTCTTCCAAGAAAAAGGTTCTGTAGCCAATGCTGGGTCCTTCGGGAAAAACGCCCGATAACCGATTGGCAAAAGGTAGGCAGCATTTAGAATAGTGCTTACCAGGAATACGACGAGAAGAGCGCTTTGCCCCGCATCCATCGCACCGGTAACTAGATAGAATTTGCTGATCAAGCCGCCTGTTGGCGGAAGGCCGATGACGCTCAGCGCTCCGATTGAAAACGCAGCGAAAGTGATGGGCATTTTGCGTCCCAGTCCGTCCATTTGGCTGATGTATTTCTTGCCCGTCGCTACGAAAATAGCTCCGGCGCACATGAAAAGAGTGATCTTGCCAACCGCGTGCATGGCGATGTGAGTCATCGATCCGGTAACCGCTCGATCCGACAAGAGCGCTGCTCCGAGAATGATGTACGACAATTGTCCGACGGTCGAAAA
>JBNMOQ010000337.1:0-5427 GCA_051275055.1 Candidatus Pelagisphaera sp. | reverse complement strand
TATCGCGCAGCGACCGATTTTCGCCACAAGACGTTTCAATAAATGATTGGCGGTCGCCAGCTGGCAATTCGAGGCATTTAAGGAAAATTTCCTCTTCGGAATGTTCGGAGAAAGGCATTAATAAGTGTCGACGCGTCTACAACAATGCTCCTCTCGAGGTCTAAAAGGTTCACCTAATTGAATCTTAGCTAACAATTCTAGAGTTTCACCAAGATGGCAGAAGAGGGTACTCTATAAAAAAAGGGATAACGTTGGGTGATGGAAAAACCATAAACGGAAGAGAAAATTCATCAACAACAAACTCAATAGGACCCATTTCGCGAATTCCGACGCATTATATCGTATTCACATCTCCGAAACTATTCTACTTTTGACATGCCCACCTTTTCAAATACGATTGGAAATCATACCCTTACCCTCCCCACCTCCTTTGATAGGCCTGCGCCTCTTTATAAACAGGCGTATCAGCGTTGCCTGTTTATATGCAATCGCCTGACTCTTCCAATAAACCAGCAACTACCTCAACTCAATCGCGCTTCCCGCTTCATTCGATAGGCAAACTATCGCGAAGAAAACAACTGACCCGTCAGATACGATGAATCGCTCATTTTTCATTTCCAATTCACGATCTTCTATTGCACTAGTATTTGCCATTATTTTTTCGGTACACGCCTTCGCTGAAGATGAAGAATTGGAAAAGGTATCGCTCAGTCCTTTCACGGTTAATGCCGCGGACAATGATGGCTACCGAGCTACCAGCACTTTGGCAGGCTCACGAGTGAATTCCAAATTACGCGATCTGGGAGCATCGATCGCCGTGGTCACTCAAGAATTCATGAATGATATCGGAGCGACCGACGGCGAGTCGCTGCTCTCGTATATCGGCAATGTAGAAGTGGCAGGAACTCAAGGGAACTTCTCGGATGTGAATCCCTCTAGCGCAAGCACCAATGATTCGCGCATCAATCCGCAATCCAGCCAACGTGTTAGAGGCCTCGAACAAGCCGCGCTTACGAGGGACTATTTCAATACGAATATTCCCTTTGACTCCTACAATACCTCCCGCGTCACCGTAAACCGTGGACCCAATTCCATCCTCTTTGGGCTCGGTACCTCTGGAGGCGTTATAAACAACACGCTCAGTCGGGCCCGAATAGGGTCGAATCATGGCGAAGCCGCATTTAGGTTCGATCATCGCGGAGGCTATCGAGGAATCCTTAATCTCAACAAAACGCTCATAAAAGACCGCTTGGCGATCAAAGTTTCCTACCTAAATGAGCACCTTGAGTATCAGCAGAAACCGGCATTCGAAAAGGACGAGCGCCTTTATTTCGCATGGGATTCGACTTTGTCTAAAAATGAAAGCGTTTCTTGGCTAGGCCGCACTAGCTTCCGTGGTTCATTCGAAGACGGAAAAATTCTCAGAAATCCTCCCGACGTGGTCCCACCAAAAGATCATTTCACAGGATGGTTCGAAGGACTCGGCGGACAGGAAGCGCTAAATAATGTTCTGAGAGTTCCGGGAACGAGTTTGACCACCATACCCAACAATTCCATCAAAAGCGAATGGGTAGTTGGAGCTATCGCCGAAGGCTTGGTGGAAGTCCCGCAAGGAATGGATTCGGAACAGTACGCTGCGATTGAAGGACAATTTATTCCGAAAATAGAGCACAACCGTCTAGCAACTCAAACCCCTGCCAATACATACGGAGCAAAACCCTATTTCATCTGGCCTTCGGTCAATTTCAACAACGTTGACCGTAACTCGCAACCCGGCTGGGAGCATTCTGATCTAACCGGTATCCAGGGAATCGTGGCACGTTGGCGGCCAAACGGATTTAGTACTCAGGACTTTGTAACATCCGCCACTCCGGTTGGAGGGGCAGGCTTTGTCATCCCTCTACTCCAAAATCGTGAGGTATTCGATTATCACAATCTCCTATTTCAAGGTAGCACCAACGAAGTAACCACCAAGTTTGAATCAAGTCAGTTCTTCATCGAACAGGAGTTATTTGATGGCAACGCTGGGTTCGAACTAGCGTTCGATAGGCAAACGCGTGATCAACAGAGCCTAACCGCATTCTCTTCCTTTTTAAGCAAAGCGATTATCATCGACATCACATCCCACCATGCCCCCGCCGATTCCAACCTAGACGGTACCCCGGACCGTACTCCGAACGAGAACGTAGGCCGCCCAATGGCCCATTGGGGTGACACCACAACAACCACCAGTAGTGATGAACAGGATACATATCGAGCCACTTTGTTTGGAACTCTGGATACCGAAGACTATACGGAAAACTGGCTAGGAAATGTGCTGGGATCGCACACCATTACCGGTTTGTACGAAAAACGAACAAATGACTTTCGCACCCGTGACACCCGCGGCGTCTGGTGGGCGGATCAAGGCGATCACCCTGGAGCGAGAAATATTTCGAATGGGGACAATGACAACTTTCGCAGGCAAATGAATGCACAGGTTTACCTGGGTCCAGATACGCGGGGAATTAATAGTCCCGACGACGTTCGAATCGACGGGTATGTTGACGTCCGCGTACCGCAAATCGGCGACACCTATGGCATCTGGTACTGGGACGATGCGGCCAATGTGGGCGTTCAAAACGAATGGCGCGTCATCGAGGCGCTTCGATCAGCCAATCTCAGCAAGACGGAACTGGAAGCCAAAGCAGTCAGCGTGCAAAGCCACTTCCTGTGGAATCACCTGGTCGGTATGTATTCGTTTCGCAATGACAAGCAGCAATCCTGGAGACGCCTCCAACAAGATAGCCTTCGCGGACCCACGGGTTCCATGGCTCGCTTTCTAAGCGATCCAGGCGATAATAAAACCGATGGAAACTTCAACGAGGCGCTATTGTTTCTCGAGGACGAACCCTTCGACACGATCGACGGCGATACCTCCACTTGGAGTATAGTGGGCTATTATCCGGAAGATTGGCTGGGCGAACTGCCATGGGGTATCGACCTAAGTTTCCACCTTTACGAGGCTGATAGCATTCAACCTGTCGGCGGCGAGGTGAACATTTTAAATGAACCGCTGGCAAGCCCTTCGGGAGTCACCAATGAATGGGGAACCACGCTGACTCTACTGGACGATCGCCTCTCTATACGCTTCAATAAGTTCAAGACCAGCCGCAAAAATGCTCGGGCTGGATTCGCTGGCCTGCTCAGCAATATAACCAATTTCCCCGTTGTCGAATTAACCCGCATTGCCAATGTTGAAGAACAAGGATTGGGCTTATTTCCAAGCCCTGAGGACGCTTTATTAACTCCCTACACTGTACCCAGCAATTTGAGCCGAGAAACCGGAACCGATGCCGATTTGCTAGGTGTTAGTTCGTTTGACGAATACTACGAACGCATCATCGCGTCCATTCCGCCTAGCCTTCAAGAGATCTACAATGTCCAGGTAATCAAAAACGCCGACGGAACGATCGATGTGGATAGCAAACCATTGGATGGAACCTTGCAAACGACCCAAGACTTCGTTGCTGAAGGAATCGAAATCGACGCGGTAGGACGCATCACCCAAAATTGGACGGTATCCCTCAATATCGCTCAGCAAAAAACCATCACCTCCAATTTTGCTCCCGTCGCGTTTCCCTTGTTTATCGATTCGTACAATAGGGCTGAATCGGAAGGCCTATTCGATCTACGCGCGGTTCCTGATATAGGATCATCGAATTCCAACGGATTCTATTGGGAGAGAAATGCACGCGCTTGGCGCTTAGAGAAAGCCCAAGAAGGCACCGTATCGCAGGAACAACGAGAATGGCGAGTGAACCTAATCTCTCGCTACGACTTTCGCGAGGGCTTGATGAAAGGCTTCGGCCTAGGGGCTTCGTTTCGCTATCAAAGCGCCGTCAATGCCGGATACCCGAACAAATGGGACGAATTCGGCGATGCGGTAGCCGACGTCGATAACCCCTTCAAAGGACCAGATCAACTGAATGGAGACTTATTTATTCGGTATCGCCGACCGCTAAAAAACGACGCCATTTGGACCATTCAATTCAATGCCCGCAATTTGTATCGAAAAAACGGAAACGACGACACTCCTATTCTGTACAATCCAGATAGAAGACTGGCCATTCTCAGTATTCCCAACGCACGCCAATTCTACCTCTCTAACACTTTTAGCTTCTAGAGATCTCGCGGTGCAGCCAGGTCTTCGAGTAGATCCACCAACGTTTTGCAGTGGAAAGCGAAATATCCATAGTCTTCGCGGTTTCTTCGAATGAGAGGCCGAAAAAGTAACGTAATTTCACAAGCTCAGCCTTTTGCGCATCCACAGATTCAAACTTCTCTAGGGCTTCGTTTATCTCGAGCATTTGATCGTCAATGGCACGCTCTTCCTTCACTTCATACATTTCATCTACATCGACCCGCTGCATATCGCCTCCGTGTCGCTGCCGCTTGCGCTTGCGAGCTCGATCGATCAAAATCCGACGCATCGCCTCCGCTGCCGCTCCAAAAAAGTGAGCCCGATTCTGCCATCGAGGCTGCTCCTCACCCCCCAGCTTCAACCATGCTTCATGGGCCAATGCCGTTCCCTGCAAGGTCGAATACATGTACTCCTTCGACATCTTGGCCGACGCCAATTTTCGAAGCTCGTCATATACGAGTTCATAAAAATCTTCCGAATCGGAAAGATCAATTTCAGTGGATTCCAGCGCCATTGGGTAGAGAGACGATGATATAAATTCTTCCCCTATATATTTGCAAGTGATTAAATTCAGCTTCTTCCAGCAAAACGATCAATCACGACTTGGCTGACGATATATTCTCATAATCTCATCGGCAACCGAGTGCAGGAAGATCGCATCCGTTTTGCTGATGCGTGTGAGCAATATCGATTCGCCATTCTGATCATTTGACATAACAACGTTGCGCAATCCCCTGCAAGGTTGGCCAGTTAGCGTGGAATAGATCACGCATGCGGCAAGATAGCTTCCGATTCGCGATGGATGACTTCCGTCTGCTGCATAAAGTGAAATACCAGGTATACGCTCGCGGGCGAGCTTCCAAGCCAAGCCAACCGGCGCCACTGTCGCACCCGTTCGCTTTGCAACCGCCTCGTAACTCTCTTTCAATTGGTTCTGAGTCTCCGGCGTCGCTTCCCGCGACCAGGTCATATATAGAAAAATTTGTCCGCCTTTCTGCTGAACCGAATCGCTCAATTTAAGCGCGTACTCCATCATTTTATCCGGATTTTCTATGGGACGCAGACTCTGCTCCTGCAAGACGACCGCATCGAATTCGCCACTTTCGATTTGACGACGGGAGTTGATTTTAGCGCTCCCCTTCTTACCTATCCAATGCTGCTCTAAGGTAGCGCCACCGGGAGTCGACTTTCGCGTCTCCAACGAAAGTCCCCGGTTTGTTGCAAATGATGCTACAGTCTGCGGC
>JBNMOQ010000336.1:0-5439 GCA_051275055.1 Candidatus Pelagisphaera sp. | reverse complement strand
GTAACCGCGATAATCGGAATATCCAGTAGGTCGTTAAGGAGTTCCAGCAAAGCTGCAGCGGAGGAGCTGGCCATTTCGCAATAGTCTCTATTTTCTTTGCCTAATTCTGACGAGCCGATAAGGCTCAACATCCCCATAACGCCGTTGAGAGGCGTGCGAATCTCATGGCTCATATTGGCAAGAAACTGGCTCTTCGCGACGTTTGCCATTTTCGCAGCCTGCACTGAAATCGCTAACTTTTTATTGGCGTTTTGAGTTTCGGTAACTGCCTTCTTCAACGCGATATTCCTCTTCCTTATGCTGAGCGTAACAAATTGATGAATGGCGAGAATAACCATTGCTCCCCCCAAGGTCATTGAAAATTTGAACCAAATAGTTTGCCAATAAAATGGCAAAACCGAGAACCCGACGCTGATTCCCGAACCACCGAGATAGACCAATGGACAATAGAATTATACGATCACAATTTTCGCTATATTTTCAATTACAGATATTCACAGATTTCGAACCGATAATCAATGAGAGCGATACGAAATCGGTCGCTCCTATTTATTAAATCAATCACAATGCTCAAGCCATCCGTGTAATCTGTGGTTAAATTATGATTCGGCTATATTCACAGTATTCACAAAAGGCTGCGCTATTTCACCTTGCTCCCTTACTATGGAGCACGAACGATTGCTTGCTTCATTTTCACCAACGTTGCCTTCAACGATGAATCGGCGACCGGTATGGCGTTATCCAGAGCTCCAATCGCGATCGATTGATTTTTCACCTGAGTTTGGGCAAGCGATACAAACAAACGCGAGAGAGCGCTTCTCAAAGCGTTTTCCTTAGATTGTCCCATTACGCTCAATATCGTATCCAAATCTCCTGCCTCGCCCCAATCACGTAACGCATGCGTAATCGCCGATCGAACTGAAGCCTCACTCCCAATCAACATTCCATAGAAATCGCTTTTGTAAGCTACGGCGCCTCGCTTTCTTAAAAGTTCGATAGCCAAAGTTTTGTGATCAGCCGAAACCCCATAATCTCCTAAATAATGCTGCGAGAGATATTCATCCACGGAAGGATCGTTCATTCCAACCAAGCTTTCGCTCGCTTGCTCGCTCCATTTGTCAGACTCGAAAATCAGTTCTATCAGAAAACCTGAGTTAGTTCTTCCCGGTTCCCTTGAGCTAACCTTGATGATCGCTCCTTTCACTGGATCACTTGAACTGGAAAATTCGCCTATCAAACGAGAATGAACATCAACGCCATTTCGAGAACTTAACAATTCCACCAGTATAACGCCCACTGCAGGGTCACTTCCCGCTAATCCTTCAATAAGTAAGTCATCTACCGCTTCATCCATCAGACGCAGCCCCCTAAACACCGGTAGGGCTCTTAATTGAACACTCGTCGATTCATTTGAAAGCAATCGCTTCAGTAGACTCTCTAAACGCTCTCCATTCGCGCTGCTCTTTAAAGCTCCACGCCAAGCTGCCACACGCAGCGGCAAGTCTTCCGAAACAGAATCGACGAGTGCAACGTAAGCCGTATTCGCAGCCATATTGTTTCCAGCCTCAAAATCAGCCTCCGCCGCCAACAACCTATCCAAATTCAAGCTATCAGCAGCCAAAACCGCAATTTGCAGGCATCCAATCAACCCAATCGGGAAAAAGACCTTTTTCAGCGTATTCACTATGTACATATTACAGAAAGGAAAATAATCCATTTAACGAGCCCACGAATTACGTGCAGGTTTCGAGCGGAGCGAATTCGCTTCATCGTCATTTTCGAAAGCCTCAAGAGAAGGATTCCAATACAGTTTCCGATTAAGTTCACCTGCTAGATTTCCGCAAATAAGCCATGTAGAAATCCGGTGATAATATTCCGCTGAATACATCGTATCTCCGCGGCTTCGAACCGCATTCACGAAATTACGATGCTCGCCAACATACACCGGTAAACGCAGATCATTCGCTCCATATATCTTATTCAGAATTTCCTGATGACTGCTTTCGACCGGCTTTCTCCATCCAGTATTCCCGACCCATCCCTTCGAGCCAACAAACTTCAAACTTGGTCCACCACTCTTTATCGAGATTTCAATACCCGACTCAAACCGATAAAGCACGTCATTGACCTTAGCATGATCAAACAGCCCTTCACCCAAATACTGGTTGTTCGTAACGATCGAGTACGACTGTCCCTGCCAATCGTCCATTGCCCATAGAGCAGTATCTCCCAGGTGAACACCCCAGTCCGTCAACAATCCCCCGCCATAATCGCGAATCGTGCGCCAACCGATATAATCCTTATAGTCCGCCATGATGCGTTCCTTTTGAAAGGGAACCTCCGGCGCTGGACCCAGCCACATTTGCCAGTCTACGTAATCCGGGATCGGATCTTCTCTCAACGCTATCTGACTGGTCGTGCCAGTAGGAATAGTGATCTCAATGCGCTGGAGCTTTCCAATATCTCCATTGCGGACAACTTCAGCCATTCGACGATATTCCGGCAGGGCTCGGTCCTCCATAGCCATCTGAAAGACGGCTCCGTAGCGATCAACCGTATTCACTAAGTCGCGACCTTCTTTAATAGTGTGACTAGTCTTCTCGCAAATAACGTCCTTTCCCGCACGTATTGCAGTCATGGAAATGGGTAGATGCCAGTGATCAGGCGTCGAGACAACGACTGCATCGACGTCTGATCGATTACAAACCTCTCGCCAATCTTGAGTAATGTTCTTTTTGGAAACCGCTTCTGCACCGACCTCCTTCATCGTTTCCAAAGCCAATGGAAATTGCCGACGATCGACGTCGCAAAGAGCCCTCGTATGACAATCGCTAAACCCAGCCAGATTCCAAAGATTCACACCGCGCCCATGTTTCCCCAATCCGACAAAGCCCAGATTGATTCGATTCGACGGAGCCACGGCCCCGCCAAGACCCAAGGTCTTCGCAGCAACGACCTGAGGAAATGCAGCCACCAAAGGTGCAGCTGCGGCTAAACCTCCCACAAACTGCCTACGATTTAGGTTTTTCTTTTTCATTCTTTCTACTGGCTAAGAAATTGATCTGTATTCGCTTTTTACCCTGACGGCTCTATCCGACCTACAGGATTTCAGTAAGATACTTTTTTGCCTGTCTATGGGCAGCAGCATGGCTCATCGTTTTGGGAGTTCCCTCTTCAATCGCCATCTCGAGCGTCAAGGGCCCCGAATAATCAAGCTTGCGCAATCTCCTGAAAATCTCTCGATGATCCACATCTCCGTCTTGGAAAGTCTCATCCCAAACGCTCTTTTGAGATTGTCGCAAATGGGTCGTATTTATCCGATCCCCATAAAGTGCCATCACGTCGAGCACAGCGTGATTGCTATCGCCACATCCTCGATAAATCCAATGTGTCTCCAAACACAGCCCCATCGCTTCAGGACTTACGTTTACCATCATGTGATGGAATTCCCTTGCGCCGTTTCGCAGCTCTGGCGTGTGCACGTGATAGGATAGCTGCATGCCTTCCTCAGCTAAACCTTCCCCCAAAAGCTGAAGAGCCTTCGCCTGCCTCGTTAATTGCTGGTCATTCTTCCCCGTCGGTTCGGTCCAGGAAATCGGCTTCGGATTGCAAACAACATAGCGTGCACCCAACGGTTTCGCCAATCGAGCTTGAGCCAGAACGGACTTCACTTCCTCTTCAAAACCGTCTCCATGCAATTCATTGCCTGCATAGATCGACACCATCTCCAAGTCCCGATACTGTAATAAAACGGAAAGTCGATCAGCCTCCGCTTCCGACTCTATCGACTGTTCCCAAGCATCCAGGCCAGCCTCTTTTACCTGATCCAATATCTCAGGCAAGTGGTTCTTCCAATCCTTGCCTTCCGCCCGGTAGTATTGCAGCCACGGATACACTTGAGTTCCAATGAGTTCTTTCATAGCTCGTCTGTTTTCAAATTACAGCGGTAGCGCCCGAATTCGAGATACTTCCTAAGGCCTAGAAATGACGCGGTTAAAAAATATCTCAACGAAATTAGTACGGATCTCCTATAAAGTGATATGAAAACGATTTAATAATCCATTGCGGCGAATCTCTAGAAGTGACCCCATTGACGCTTCGAAAGCTACTCCAACCCACGGTCAACTCTTAGTCTAAAGAACAAACCAGACTGCGACTCTTCACCCATAACCATTATACTTCTATTTGCCCCATTGTTCTCAATCGCTCGCTCGTCGTCTTCCCAACCAGCAAGATCGCTTCCTTTTTGAAGCGTATAGGTGTGCTCAGGCAAACCTACCCATTGCACAGTGTAACCTCCCACGATTTTCGTAATAATGAAATCAGGTCGAATGGGATCGCCGACAACCTCTACGACATAGGCATCCGCATCATTCCAAATAACGAGTACGCTTTGACCAGCGACTGTCGCTAAGCGTACTTCAGGTTCGGCAAGGTCGCCCCCGGAAAACGTGATCACATAATCATCGTCGATCGAGGCCGGTATCGTAAAACCTCCCGCAATCCCCGTGATTGCAAAATAGGTCCCGCCGTCCGGCATGACCGTCACCCCCGACAGTCCTTCTCCCGAATCATACAATCCATTGGAATTCCCATCTTCCCAAACCGTTCCGACTATGAATTTGTTGAAATGGTCCGGATTATTGGTAAGAGCAGCCGCATAACCGATACTCGTGACCAACGGACCCGCCTGTGTGCCGGCATCGTTATCTTCCACAATCGCTAAACCCATATTAGGTCTATGAGGTTGCCCCATAATGGCCTGACGATGCCCCCTTCCCGTCTGCATCCCATCACTCGTCCCGCCACCCCAATCTACATTCAAGGCTGCGTGACCATGAACCGGATCCTGCGCTCGCCAAAACACACTCGCCGCTCCTCCGTTTTTCTTAAACCCCGAGTTATCAATTCGAGTAAACTGCCCATCGTGCGATTGCCGGTTATCTGCAATCATAAATTCCGAATGCAGTCTGGACGCATCCCATATACGAGCGTCAAAAGCGACTGGCGGCCTTGGATCCAACGCTGCGAACTCCGCCATCATCTTCGGTAAATCCACCCCAAACCCATTGTAATTTGCTAATATATTTGCTGCCGTTAATGCACCTAAAAAGATGCCTTCTGATTCGGGATCGGTACGTGCTCGATTCGTAAGCCAAACCATTGCCTGCTCCAATCCGCTCGGATGAGCTCCATCGCCAGTTTTGTGAAACGCCCATTCCGTATTCGGAATCGCTAACGGAATGAAAATCGGGTCATTCGGACTTTTCGAATCTCCTGGATCGGCAATCGAATCTACAACCGGCGGAGCCTCAAGAGCTTGAACGAATTCGCCGCTCTCTTGACCAAGTACAAGAGAGAACTCAATAGACGCCAGTAAAGGCCATAGAAGATTCAAACGTAATAAAACACTGCGTAATCTCATTGAGGTATAGGAGG
>JBNMOQ010000335.1:0-5491 GCA_051275055.1 Candidatus Pelagisphaera sp. | reverse complement strand
GACCCCGACTTGGTTTCTGAGATAGGTAGCGGGCGATCTCCAAGCGCCCACATCTCGTAGACGAATGGTCGCTCGGCGATCGATCGCTACCCTAAAACGCCCTGGGGTTTTTAAACCGCTTAGCTTATGGCTTCGCTGGCGTGAGGGTGAGCGTCACTTCAATTTGCGATGGGATAGTGATCGGAAGTAGGCGGTTTGCCTGGCTGACGATCATTTCCCCATTCTTTAAAGTCATCCCTTTGCTTGTATCGGAAAGCGAATAGTCATAGGTTCCGGGATTCAGCAAAAAGAGCTCGCACTCGAATTCTCTTCTGTCTTCACCGAAATGATACACTTGGGCTTCGAAGCGCTGCGGCGTCGACTGGGTCACCAAGGCCGCGAGATTCCGTGGCGCCGTATGCCAGCGCACTGCGTTCATCGGAAAATAAAGCGGGTCTCCCGGGTCACCGGTCACGGTGTTATAGAGCAAATGCACACGGTTAAGCCCCATCGCCAGCACGCCGGCTTCGATTAAGAGCAGTCGATCGTCCGCCCCTTCTTTCAGCATCCATTCCGGCTGATAGAGAATTGGAAAGCGAAATACGCGATCCGTATAGCGCACTTCGCTTGTGTAGGAAGGAACGTTGACGCTCAAAACATGAGCGAGCCCTTCCAGGCTGGAAGTGAGAGCGCCCAAATCGTCGTTCAATAAAAATTGAGCATAGGGAACCTCTTTCTCTTGGCTTAGCAGCGGGTCGAATTGGGAATCTCCGGTGAGAAGACTGTATTTGGCTAAAACACCGATGAGTTGATCGAGGCGCTCTGCGCACCACATGCGTGAACCGGGCAAAGGGTCTTTGATGTCAGATTGAGCCCACTCAAGTCGTGCGGCTGCCATCGTTTTGATCGGCTCGAGATAGGATACGTCACCGGTTTGGTGATACGTCTGGAGAAGCGTATTTACCATCAGAGCCATCGCGCTGGGGAAATCATAAAGGGGAGTGTCGTAGTTTTCAGGCATCCACCATTTTTCGCCAACGCCGCCAATGCGTCCATCGGGCCAGTGCACGGCTGTCGGAATAATCCCGGCCGGTTTGCCTCGCTCGTCACGCGCTGCGGCATCCACCCACGTTTTCATCCAATCGACAATCAGGTGTCCCACGCGTTCATCATTGGTGCGCTGCCAATAGAGAAGCGCAGGCTGGAGGGCTCTGGGGTGATAAACCGTATCGCAAGCGCGGGCGGAGGTCTGGTCCACGTCGTCTGCTGTGAAATACGTGCTTTTGAATTGAAGAAATCCACGCTCGTTGCGCCCCATCCAAAGAGTATCGGCGAGATCGACTAGCCGCAATGCTCGTCGCGCCCATTCAGGATTGTCCGGAGCAATATGCATCATCGGAGCGAGCGCATCCGAGATGTCTTCCGCAGTGTGTTCCACATCCATGAGCCGATTGTGGTATCCGCCAGCCAAATGCGGCTGGGCGAGCAGGCGCTCGGAATGGTAGGCCTGGGCCCAGTTGGCTTTGGGATAGTCGAAGCCGATCAACACGGGAGCCCAGTGCCGCCACATTTCGCAATCGTCCCCCCAGCCGCCGCCGTATTCGCCATTCGGTTGCAATCGATGGTCAATCCACCAATCGATTACGTCAGTCAGCCGTTCCAATCCCTCGCGTTGGGCGACTGCCCATTGGGGGGCTTCAGGAGGAACGGAGTAGGTCTTTTCCGGCTTGAGGGGATCGCCAAGGTACATGGAAATGACGCGATTATCCGGAAAGTCATCGCGCGCTTGTTCGAACAGCTTTCGCGCTTTCCCCAAGAAGAGAGCGCGTTTTTCTGGATACGGATAAATACTGCTATACTCGAAATTAACCCAGACGAGCATCCGTGCTTTGTAGATTGCGGCTAGCGATGCGAGCGGCGAATCGTCTTTTACTCCAATGTCGTAGTCTTGCGTTCGAATCACTTCGCCACTAAAGAATTCGAGCCGTTCGGCTGGATTTATCCAGCGTCTGATAAATGCGGTCAGAGCATCGAGTTCCTCAAGTTCGGTCCCATCATGGGCAAGCTGATCGGCGAGCTTGCTCAAATGAATCAGTCGAATCGCATCGTCTTCTGCATTGCCGGCCTCGCGAATAATCGCTTGAGCCTGTTCCGATAATGAACCCGACGAGAATTCACCGAAAACCCCGTGTTGGGCTCCCGCTGTTAGCAGGAACGCTAGAATTAGATAGAGTTGTCGCATAGAAAAGTAATAGATTGATCCATCAGTTGAATACAGGTACTTATTAGCTTAATCAGATTTCGCTATCTCAACGGCATAGGTATGTGTCGGGCCATGCATATTGGAGCGGAAAACAATCCACTTCATATCGGGTGTGAAGGAGACATTCGGTTCGAGATCGTAGTTGTGGGTCGCCATGTTGACGAGCCGTTCCGACTTGAGATAACCGGTGCGAATCAGGTCCTTTTGCTCAGGGAAAACGCGAGCGGGGTTGTCCGCGTTCACGGGGCGGAAAAGATAGATCCATTGTCCATTGCCAGGGGGATCGAGCGTTGCTCCATCGGGTGTTCTGGCCGCCACGCTGCTAGGTCCACCGCCGTCTCCCGCGAAAAGCGTACCGTCTGGGGATACGTTGAAATGCACGGACCATTCTTCGCGCTTGAGGTTGTACCGCGTTCGTTCTCCATTCTCTAGGTTGAGCCCGGCCAACCAGAACACTCCGCTCTTGGGAGTCTGTAAATCATACCAAAGCATTTTGCCGTCCGCGCTTAAGAATTCATGTCCGGCGATCTCTAAGTCCATGGAGCGTTGATGAATCGAGCGCAAACTGCTGCCATCGCTTTGAATGGTCCATATGCGATCGACGTAATGCCACGGGCCTTCATGACAAAACATAATTAGATTCGGATCAGTCGGCGAGCATTGCAGGTGGTTTGTCCAGTCGTTCTCGCGATAGATCTTATTAACTTTGCCCGTCTCTACGTTGATCGTATAAAGAACTTTGGGTGATCCTTCTGCCCATCGAGGTTCTAGGCGCCCCCCTACGTTTCCAGGGGGCGGCGTTCGCGGATGGGTTTCGCCGTTGGGATCGACTCCGATTCCAACTACAAGAGTCTCGTCCGCGTTGACCGTTACGTTTCCGCGAGCCTCTAGATCGCTGGGCAGCTTAGCCACTTCGCGCGCTTCGTGGGTATCCAGATCGCTGGCCCAAACGGCTCCGTCGCGGATGTAGTAGATGTTTCCTGTCTTTCGTCCTGTGACGAGAACGCGCACGCGCCCTTCTAAGACCTGTTCGATTTCGTGTGTTTTAAGGTCGATCGTAGCCAGCCCGGGTGGCTCTCTGGTTGTGACCAGCAGCTTGTTGCCGTCTGCGGAATACGCGTTTTGGTGGAAATACAGACTAGCCGTGCCAGCTTTCTTGGAGAGCCGTATGACTCGGTGTCCCGTGTCCGGATCGACCCAATCACTGGGAGGGTCATCCGCAGCGAAGGAAGCGATACAAATTAGGGGAAGGGCAACGAGAAGAGGTGATGGTAAGCGCATTAGTGATGAAGGAAGGTTTTAGGAAACTGAATCTGCCAGAATGTTACCCGGATCTTCCCACGTGGATGATGGCGTTTAAAGCAAAGCGATACTATTTAGGAATATACCAATACTTTGAATACGCGCGCTAGGATTTATTCATAGAGAGTCTAATAAGTTGTTGGAGCGGGATGCGACGCCATATTTTTCGTAGTCGGAAAACGCCTCGTAAAACATAATAACTACATTTTTTCCTGGAAAATGGCAAATGGATTTATCCTTATTGAAATCCTTCTTATTTCGAAGAGGTAATAACCGTTTTTGTTTATCATTAGGTTATCTAATAGTGGTGCGATTGATTGCCACTAATTGTAATGCAAGTCGAATGCTATAGACAAGGTAAGAGCCAGGAGATTCATGTCTCTCACGCGTTCGAATCCATTCGATTGGAGCCTTTCAACCGTGTGATAAATGGAATCTGACTGTCCGAAAAAGTTATTATTGAGGACGAAGCGTTTTGGAGGCAGAAATCAAATATAGTCATTTTCTACAAATATTCGCGTTATTTATATCAGTATTGAATTACCCCGGTTCTAGAAATGAATCTTTATCCAGCTAACACTGGATGATCAATTCGTTACTCGGATCATTCTAGATGAAGTCTTCCTTTTTTTCTCTGCTATTTATTCAGCTGTCGGGTTCAAACTTTGTCTATTTTACTACACTCCCAACTAAATAAAATCGACTAAAAGAATTATGAACCAACAAATTAAAGAACGAAACAGTCATCCCATATGGGTGATCGCGTTAACGGTAATCGGATTACTGTTCACGCCTTTGGCATTCTCTCAAGAGGAGGAAAATGAGGTTATCGAATTGTCGCCTTTCGAGGTTTCCTCATCTGATCAGGACGTAGGATACTACGCATCGAGTACGCTAGCGGGAACCCGCATGAATTCGAATCTCGTGGACATTCCCGGTTCCATTTCGATTATTACGAAAGCCCAATTGGAAGACACCGGGTCGGTGGATATCAACGATGTATTTCAGTTTGAATCGAATACAGAAGGCATTGCGACCTACACCGAGTTCACCTTGGACAGATATGGCTCCGCTAACGACCGGGTGTTGTCTGCCCCGCAAACCGCGAACCGTATTAGAGGTATCGGTGCTGCGGATATAGCCCGTAACTACTTCGTGGGATTGAGTTCAATCCCTTTCGACTCGTACAATGTCGATCGGTTAGACCTCAACCGTGGTCCTAATTCAGTGCTCTATGGATTGGGTAGCCCATCTGGCTTGGTGAACGCCTCGCCTTCTAAGGCGGTTCTCGGGTCGAACACGAACCAGGTTCGGTACCGCTTCGGCAAGTGGGGCGCTCAACGGGCCTCGGTTAACCTGAACCGAACGATTATCGAAGATAAGTTGGCCATTCGGGTGGCGGCCTTGACCAGCGATAAAGGGATTCGCCAACAACCTGCGTACGATGAAAGCACGCGTTACTATGGTGCCATTACTTACCGCCCGACTGAAGATACTCACGTCAGGGCTAGCATGGAGCATTACGAAAACGAGAGACAGGCAGCGGGGGCCGTAACCCAAGCCGATTTGATATCTCCCTGGATGGATGCAGGGATGCCGATGTGGAATCCAAGCGAACTGACCGCTACGCTTGGGAACGGAGTTCAATTAGAGCTTCCAGGCGGTATCGCTTTTGAGCAAAATGGGCTCAGACGTGACGAGCACCGTACACGTCCCTTGTGGATTTCGGACCAAGGAGTCTCTACAGGGACGCGCATTCAAAGGGCCATTGGGAATACCGGCAACGCGAATGTTTTGAACCCCAGTACGGGCGAAGTGTCCTCAGTTTCGGGATACTATACGGGGCTCTCTCGAGCCAACCAGCCTGAGACTCTATCTTTCTCGGATGGTCCTTTCGAACGTAAAGCCACCGCCCCAGGATTTATCACCCCCGGCATTCAGGATATT
>JBNMOQ010000334.1:0-5523 GCA_051275055.1 Candidatus Pelagisphaera sp. | reverse complement strand
ACTACGGTGTCGGAAAGGACACAAAGAGGTGTCCCTTGAGAAGAGGGAAACGCAACTGGCTTCAGGTATTTACGACTGACAGAGGCGCGCTGTATGGATTTTCTATGGTCCCGGTAGTAATTGTTTCAAGCGGACGGCCTAGAGTAAGCGATGGTTCGATTTGATCGAACTCGATACGGGAAAAATCGCAACAGATGAAACTGATATCGAGACGATCGGCGAAAAGTTATTAGCTTTTGATTTGGGCGCATTGGTTAGGTTTGGACTTACGATTGCTTCGGGAGCTGTATTCTGCAGTTTAGTTATTATAAATACGATACAATGCGTTTACTGGCCAATCTACTACTCGTCTTCATTTGTTTCACCATCGGCTGCAGCTCGTTCGAATCGAATGAGATGAATGTCGATGAATACGACATTGTGATTTATGGCGGCACTTCAGCGGCCGTTACGGCGGCGGTTCAAGCCAAGCGCATGGGTAAGTCGGTGGCTATCGTTTGTCCGGATAGGCACTTGGGTGGCTTGAGTTCAGGCGGATTGGGCTGGACGGATTCCGGGAGCAAGGAAGTTATAGGTGGATTGTCACGGGAGTTTTACCAGCGCGTTTACGACCATTATCAAAACTCGGATGCCTGGAAGTGGCAGGATCGGGAGGAGTATGGTAATGCAGGTCAAGGGACGCCTGCGATAGATGGCGATGCTCGGACGATGTGGATATTCGAACCACATGTGGCAGAGGAAATCTTCGAAGCCTTTGTATCCGAAAACAATATTCCCGTTTTTCGGAATGAATGGCTGGATCGACAATCGGGCGTGGAGATGAATGGAACGCGTATATCCACGATCACGACTTTGAGCGGGAAACGTTACTCCGCTAAGGTCTTTATCGATGCGACCTACGAAGGTGATCTATTGGCGAGCGCAGGAATTTCATACCATGTGGGACGGGAAGCTGGCGATGCATACGGAGAAACGTGGAATGGGGTGCAAGTCGGCACATTGCATCATAAGCATTGGTTCGCTTCGGATATCAGTCCTTATGTCGTGCCGGGGGATCCGAGTAGCGGGTTATTGCCGCTTGTTTCTGGTGATGCTCCTGGTGAAAAAGGCGCGGACGATGATAGGCTGCAGGCTTATTGTTTCCGAATGTGTCTTTCCAGTCACCCAGATAATCGTGTATCTTTCGAGAAACCCGAGGGCTATGATCCCAGCCAGTATGAATTGTTGGTTCGTGTTTTCGAAGCCGGGTGGCGCGAGACTTTCACAAAATTCGATCCAATTCCTAATAACAAAACGGATACGAATAATCACGGCCCATTTAGTACGGATTATATCGGGATGAATTACGATTATCCGGAGGCTAGTTACGAACGGCGGGCGGAAATAATCGAAGCGCACGAGCGTTATCAGAAAGGGTTAATGTATTTCATCGCGAATGATTCGAGGGTGCCAGAGACTGTTCAAACTGAAATGAATCGCTGGGGATTGGCGAAAGATGAGTTTGTCGACAATGGGCATTGGCCTCATCAGATATACGTGCGCGAGGCTCGGCGAATGATCGGGGAGTATGTTATGACGGAGGGGGACACGCTCGGTTCGATTGATCCGCCGAATTCGGTTGGCATGGGCTCCTATTCTTTGGACTCGCACAACGTTCAGCGTTACGTGAAGCCCGATGGTTTTGTGCAAAACGAAGGAGATATTGGAGTGAAGCCCAAGCAGCCCTACAAAATTTCATACGAATCGATTGTTCCGAAGAAAGACGAATGCGAAAATCTGCTCGTGTCGGTTTGCGTTTCCAGTTCTCACATCGCATTCGGGTCGATTCGTATGGAACCTGTATTTATGACCTTGGGACAATCGGCGGCCACGGCTGCTTGCCAAGCGATCGATCAATCATCGTCAGTACAAGAAATCGATCGCAAGGAATTGCGGGTTAGATTGCTTGAGGATGGTCAGGTTTTGGAGAATCGATAGCTTTTCGAGATTAGGATGCTCGTGTTGAAGATCGGCCACTATCTTATGAATACCTCGCTGCTGCTTCGGCAGGCACTCTGGAAGTGGCTTGTTGGGCTTTGGGCGAATGGCAGGATATTGAAGGATGGGGTCTTGGCGTCGAGTTATGACTTGGGTTCGGGGAGCGATTCTGGGGTTTGACGCGAGGCGTCGAAGAGGCGGTCGAGCAGGCCGTAGCGTTTGTCTTTTGTGAATCCGTTGGAGCGAGCGTATATTCCGAGCGCTTTGATTTGCTTCTCGAGGGCATCGGGATCTTGGAAGAGCTGGCCGTCGTCCGAATTGGGAACGGGTGGACTTGTGGGCGGGAAATGCTTCCAGTCGTCACCGTCTAGCGGTTTGAAGTAACCATCTGTCTTAAAGCGTTGGATACAGGCGTCTTTTAGAGCTTGAAGTTGAGAGAGGCAGGATGGGTCGTCTTTTCGATTTACGATTTCGTAGGGATCGTTGGCGAGGTCGAAAAGCCATTCCTTGTCGTCGGCTGCGCTGTAGATGTATTTCCACTTCCGGTTGGCTGCCATGTAGAGGCCGAGATTGTTTTGAGAAAATTGGCTAAATACGATTCGGCCTTTGTTCGAATCGTTCATGGCTTCCATTAAGCTGATGCCTTCGTCGCTCGGACGTTCATCAGGCGATCCCGCTAAGGACATGAACGTAGGAAACAGGTCGAGCAGGGTGGTTGGGGTATCGCAGCGGTGTTTGTTTGGGAAGGAGCCAGGCAGGCGAGCGATCATCGGTACTCGAGCTGATGGGTCTAGCATGGAGCGTTTGCCGTAGCATCCGAAGTCTCCGAGCAGTTCGCCGTGATCCGAGGTGAAAACGATAAGCGTATTGTCAATCTCGCTACCAAGGGCGTCGAGTATTCTGCCGATATTGTAGTCGACGAACGAAATGGTGCCGTAGTAGGCGGCTTTGATGGAGCGGGCCAGGTTGCTGTTGCTCGCAACGTCGTCGACGTACTTGTAGCGGTTCTGTACTTTGTTCCAGAATGTCCAGTGGTCTGCGCTACCTTCGGCGAGGAGCGGCTCGTCCATTTCGTGCATGCGATAGAGGCGCCCCCAAGGATTGGGGCTTTCGAATGGCGGGTGCGGTTTGATGAAGCTGCTCCAAAGTAAGAACGGTTTGGAGGGGTCGCGCTTCTCGAGGAAGTCGATGCTTCCGTCGGCCACCCAATGACTATGGTGAAGTTTTTCGGGAACTTGAGAGGGTTGCGGCAGGTAATAGGATTCGCTGCGTAAACCATGAGGATCGATCACGTGATCATATCCTTGGTCGGCGAGAAAATCTCGATAGTCGTCGCGATCGTTTTCCTCGGGTAGCTCTTCGGAAATGTCGCGACTGGAAAACCCCCAGTCTCCCAGTCCGGGAGAAAAATGCATTTTGCCGATGCCGTGAGTTTGGTAGCCGTTGCCGACAAGGCCTTCTATGAAACTCGGTTTTTTCTCCGAGCAATCGACATTGTCGACGCATCCCGTGATGTGCGGCGGTAGGCCGGAGGTTAGGGAGTTGCGGGCAGGGCAACAAACGGGACTAGGTGTATAGCAGCGATCGAAAGTGGTGCCTTCGCGAACCAGTCGATCGATATTGGGAGTCTTTATCTTGGAGTTCCCCAGGGCGGCAATGCAGTCCGCCCGCAGCTGATCGGTGATGATGAATAAAATATTAGGGTGAGCAGGTGAACTCATATTTGCTTCTTTCAAGCGTGAAATTGTTGGAAATAGATATTCGATTCCGTGTGGAGGAGGGCGGTTGTCGGGAACGATGACTTAATGAACGGTCAGTCTGTAGCTCTACTTAGTTTAAAGAGTGCGAGGTCTTCGACTTTGATAGGTGCACAGGCATCTTGCCTGTGAAGAAACACGCAGGAAGCCTGTGCGCCTCTTCATTTAATAAAGTATAGGGCGTTTCATGTTGATGGTATCGGTTTGCGAAAAGGGCATTCAGAAAATGAAATTCAAGGGATAACATACGCTATAACTTGCGGTGCCTCTTAAGGTCATCCGAATCGTAGTCAGGACGTATGAATACGTGTATGAATGATAATGGATTCCGATGATTGAAAGCAATGGACATGTGGTGAAGTCGATGTCGTTATGCATTTTTATCGAAACAGGAATAGCGTCTGGCTGATGCCCTTTTCAAGGGCGGTCGCGAGGGCGAAGGGATGGCGATGTTGCAAGGTTTAGTCGAAGAAGGCCCCGCCAATTCCTAGGTCTTTATGATCTTAGGAGAACTCTCTTAGGCGGAAACGGATTGTCGAAAAGCACGGGCTTACATTGCGGAAGCGATCGCGGAAGGAGTGCCAGTAGCTACGCTCGTTTGGTAGAATTCGCTCGAGAATGGGTGAGGAGTATCGATGCAGTGGCAGAATTGGAGGATGGGGCTTGTCGCCTCAGCGAGACGACCTACATTTAATTAGTGTAGGACGGGTCGCTGACCCGTCGATTGATATTGAATTGTCGCCTCAGCGAGACGACCTACATTGGAGAAGTTGTCGGAGTGGTTGATTGAACGGCATTATAACCTCCAGTGTTTCGATCTCGCCTATGTTCGGCTCCGGTCAATGATTAACAGATGGTTCTTGAATTCTCTTCTTCCCCTAGAAAATCGACTTCGGCGGTTGTGCCGCTAAAAGGTTATTTCCGATCATTGGTTGTACCGGCTCTCCTTGTCACCCTGAATGTAGGATTGGTCAGTCGGGCAGCGGCCCAGTCACCGGATTCCGGCTGGCAGCCCAAGCCTAACGTGATCGAAATGTGGAGCGAGAAACGCTCCGAGCACAATTTCAATGAATCCCGCGTGCCAGACTATGACTTGCCGGATCCGCTAGCTTTGGAAGGCGGTCAATCGATTCAGAATTCGCGCGAGTGGATGGCGAAGGGACGGCCTGCGCTTTTGCAGCAGTTCCGCGAGAATGTCTACGGGGTCCGTCCGGATACCGATTACCAGATCGAATACGAGGAGCTTAGCCGGAGGGAAAACGCTTTCGGGATAGGGGCGATTGCGCGGCAGATTCGGGCAACGATTCGCGCCCGCGATCGGTCTCATTCGTTCGATTTCGTCATTGTTGTCCCACAGACGGAAACACCAGTTCCGGTGGTCGTACAGATCAACAATCGTTATTTGATTCCGTTAGATAAAGCGGTTGATGAGTTCGATCCTTTCTGGCCCGTCGAGAAGCTTCTTCGTCGCGGTTATGCGACGGCGAGTTTCCATACGTCGCATGTTGATCCCGACAAGCGCGATGGTTATGAAGCGGGGATTCGCTCCCTCTTGGATGATCCGGACTCGGATCCGGAAACGCGATGGGGTGGCTTGTCTGCCTGGGGATGGGCGGCAAGCCGGGTGCTGGACTTCACGATTCAGCAAGCGGAAATCGACCCCGAGCGAAGCGTTGTCGTGGGGCATTCGCGGGGCGGCAAAGCGGCTTTGTGGGCGGGGGCCGAGGATGAGCGGTTTGGAATCGCTTATAGCAATAATTCGGGCTGTGGTGGAGCGGCGCTTTCTCGG
>JBNMOQ010000333.1:0-5549 GCA_051275055.1 Candidatus Pelagisphaera sp. | reverse complement strand
TTACAAGGCCGAGCAGGAGCGCATTGATTTTGTCTTGGACCGTTTCGAAGGAATCGGTCGCTAGTTACATTCTCTCAATCTCGAAACAATCGATAATTATGCTCGTTCATACTGTATTTTTCAAATTTAAAGAATCGTCTACCGAAGCGGATGTTCAATCCTGCGCGGACGACGCTCGTAACCTTCTCGCTAAGATCGAAACCGTTAAGGCGATCTATGTAGGCAGCCCAGCGGATACGACAGTGCGTCCAGTAAGCGTTCGTGATTTCGGTCTCAGCTTGACCGTTGTGTTTGAGAACATTCCGGATCAGGATGTTTACCAAGTTCATCCTCTGCATGACGAGTTCATCGCGAATAATAAGGAGAACTGGGGCGGCGTTTCTGTTTACGACGCTGATTAAGCGGTTTCGCGAAAGCGACTCGAATGTCCAGCGACGATTCTACAATTACCGTGGGAGCGTCGTTTTTTTGTGGGGAGAGGTCATGTTGTATTTGATTATTAATTACGATTGATCCTTATGAGTGTAGAGCTTGCCCTATTGCTGCGAGCGCCTCCTCGCTTGACAGAGTCGTTTCGATAAGTAGAAACGTAGGTCCATGGAGGCCGCGTTAACAGAGCCAGTGCTCGTTTTGAATCGTTTGTGGCAAGCGGTTAATGTAATCGATGCTAAGCGAGCTTTTGGTTTGATTCTTACGGGTCATGCGAGCGTCATCCATGCGGATGACGATGATTTTCGGATTTTCGACATGATGGATTGGGTCGATTTTTCGCGCTATAATCCTCCCGTATCGGAAATGGAAATGGTGCATACGGTTCGTCATCCTATTCGAGTGCCGAAGATTATTCTATTATCGATTTTCGACAAGATGCCGAAGAAGGAATTGAAGCTGACTCGGAAGAACGTGTTCGAACGGGACAAGTACCAATGCCAGTATTGCTGCAAGAAATTGCCTTCGGAGGAGTTGAATTTGGATCATGTGATCCCTCGCGATTATGGGGGAAAGACTACTTGGGAGAATATCGTCTGTTCATGCGTTCCATGTAATTCCCGAAAATCGAATCGTTTGCCTCACGAAGCGAATATGCGATTGATACGTAAGGCTTCGAAGCCTCGGTGGCGCCCGGTCATTAGTTTAGTGGCTCGCGGTCGGAAGTTGGAGGAATGGAAGCGTTTCATCGACATTGCTTATTGGAACGTCGAGCTGGAGAGCTAGAGGGGCGCTCTTCGATTTCGAAATGGTAGGGTCGTCGCTTGCGGCGACCACAGAAGGTGCAAAATGTTTCCAACGCGGTCTTCGCAAGCAAAGCCCCTACAGTTAAAATCGTTTAAGGGCAGCGCTTTTTAGGCCAGCGGCAGTTCGATACGGATAGTGGTTCCTTGGCTGCTGGATTGGGCGACTGATATGTCGCCGTTGTGTGAGCGTAGAATGCGTTTGGTGATGGAGAGTCCAAGCCCGGTGCCTTCGGGTTTTCCGGTAAGGAACGATTCGAAGATGTGATCTTGAATATTTTCGGGGATTCCGGTGCCTGTATCCGAAAAGTAGATAGCGACTTTTTTTCGATTTTCTTCGCCTTCGATTGCAGGTGAGATGGTCATATTGCCGCCGTCCGGCATGGCCTCGGAGGCGTTGATGATTAAATTGAGGAAGA
Organism: Candidatus Pelagisphaera sp.; assembly: GCA_051275055.1. GTDB lineage: Bacteria > Verrucomicrobiota > Verrucomicrobiia > Opitutales > Opitutaceae > Pelagisphaera. The sequence goes on along the minus strand of JBNMOQ010000333.1, from coordinate 3,898 downwards.
CCTGTTGGAGTTGGCCTTTGTTGCCATTTACGATGACTTCGTGCCCGACGGGTATATTCTGTAGGAAAATGCGTTGTTGCTGCATTTTCAATCTAACGAGGAGTATTGTATCTTGGATAAGTTCGTCTATCGACCAATTCGAATTGAGGCTTTCGGGGGCTTTACTGAATGAAAGTACCTTCGAGACGATTTCTTCGAGCTGGTTGATCTTATCTTTGATGATTTGGGTATCCTTGTTTCGTGGATCGTTTTCTTCGTATTCTAACCCAAGGGATCCGAAGAGCAGCTTTATTACAGTAAGCGGATTACGAATTTCATGGGCTATCTCTGCTGAGAGCAATCCGAGCGTTGTTAGACGTTCGCTTTTTCTGAGCAGGTCTTCACTGTTGAAAACGCGTGCGTAGAGATCGGCGTTTTGAGCTGCGACCGCTGAGAGCGAGGCGAATGCCTGAAGCAATCGCTTCTCGTCATTGGGGAAGCGATGTCGGTGACGAGTGAATACATTGATGACTCCAATGACTTTGTTCTCGTACATCATCGGCGTAGAGAGACAGGAATGCACGTCGGCCATTTGCGGCGCATCCTTTAGATCGATGTAGTCAGGGGTCGTGATGTTTTGAAATTCGACTTGGCGACGCGTTTTTATCGCCGGCGAGTTCATGCTTTCTTCGAGTTGCAGGACTTCGATTCGGGACCTGTATTCCGGGCTGGGCGGCTTGACCGACTGCAGGGATACTTGGTTTTTTTCTTCGTCGAAAAGCTGAATGGTGGCCATTCTCGATCCCGTTAGGTCGAGGACGGATTCGGTAATGCTGTCCCAAAGTCCTTGAAGTTCTAGGTTGGATACAATGTTTTGGCCTACGGCGAAAAGCGCATTGAGCTGGTCCGATTGATTGATGAGTTGGCGTTGCCTCCAGATGGCTTGCAAGGATCGGATTGCTTCGTCGGTGATGGCTTGGAGGCGTTGGAGGTCGTTGTCACTGTATTGGTTGATCTGATCGGAGTCGACATCGATGACGCCGACAATTTGACCTCCCGAAATCATCGGCGCAGCGATTTTGCTGCGGACATTCTCGATCAGTTGAACGTATCGCGAATCTTGAAGTACGTCAGCGGTGCAGATGGCTTTCCCTTGGAAAGCGACTCTTCCGGATATTCCTTTTCCAATGTGGAGGGCTAGCTCTTCGGTATTTGCTGGGTAGCCGAGTGTGAATTCTTTTTCGAGCAATCCGGAGTTGGGGCTGATCAATGCGATGGACGCAGACAAAGGCTGAAAGAGGCGTTGAACCTCTTCCATAATTGTCTGGTAGGCTTCGCGGACATTAAAAGCGGAGCTGCTAACTTGGCTGATCCGGTATAGGCTTAGTAGAAGCTCGGGATCGTCGATTGGTCGATTTTCGTTGGGCTGAGACATGGTGAAATCAAGTATCGATGCGCGTGTAGATGCCGCCTCCGAGGAGTTGCTCCTCGTTGTAGAATGCGATGACTTGACCGAGGGCGAGGGCGCGTTGCGGTTCTTTGAATACGACATCCGCAGATCCGTCATCGTTTAGCGAATACGAAATGGCGACTCGAGGATCGCGGTAACGTACTTTGACCTCGATTTCGCAAGGAGTTTCTATGGGCGCTCCGGTAAAGCTTAGATTCGAAATGCCGCAGCTGGATGAGTAGAGCCCTGGGGCTGTCGGAGCTTCTAGAGAAATTAGCAATGCATTGCGGGTTTGGTCTTTGCCGACCACAACGTAATTTCGGTTGTCGATGTTGGAGGGAATCCTGATTCCCTTTCGCTGGCCGATTGTAAAGTAATGGAGGCCTTTGTGTTCGCCTAGGGTTTGATCATCGTCGGCTCGAATAATGGGCCCTGTTCGATCGGGAACGTATTCGCGCAGGAAGTCCTGCATCTTGATGTTGCCGATGAAGCAGATGCCTTGGCTGTCCTTTTTGTTGGCGTTCGGCAGTTGGGCTTTTTCGGCGATGGCTCGTAGCTCCGGTTTCTCGAGATGGCCGATCGGGAAGCAAGCTCGCGCTACTTGCTCCGGTTTCATGAGAGCGAGGAAATAGGTTTGATCTTTATTGGAGTCGGCTCCTTCGAGAATCACGGGCCCAGAAGGGCGATCTTCGAGTCGAGCATAGTGGCCGGTCGCGACGGTGTCGAAGCCGTTGGCCAGGGCATAGTCGAGAAAAACGCCGAATTTGATCTCGCGATTGCACATGACATCCGGGTTTGGTGTAATCCCGGATTTGTAGCCATCGAGCAGGTAATCGACGATCCGCTCGCGGTAGTCTTTCATCAAGTTCACCACGCGGAACGGGATGTCGAGGGCATCGGCTACTGCCTTGGCGTCCTCGATATCCTGCTGCCAGGGACAGTCGCCGAGGATATCGTCCTCGTTGATCCAATTCTTCATGTAAGCGCCTTCGACGGCGTAGCCCTGCTCTTTGAGCAGGAGAGCGGCGACGCTGCTATCAACGCCGCCTGACATGGCGATGAGGATCTTTTTCATAGGTCCACTCATGCAGTGCATGCACGGGGCCGCAAGCCCGGAAATGAAGAATTAGCTTAGTCTAGAAAAATGGGTCCGCCGTCCTTTTTGAAGTATTTGGCACGGATTTCTGCTTGGAGAGTTTCGTTTTCTAGGTCGTTGTCTTTTATGTCCAAAGCCTCCATTTCGTGTATTAGAAAATCGAATATTTGGGGATCAATTTCGCCGTCAATGATTCTGCCGATTGGTTTATCGAGTGGAGTGGCAGGATAGGATATGAGCCAGGCGAATTCGTGTTCTTTGCTATAGAACGTCAGTATTTCGATGACCTGGAGGTAGTCGGCCATACCCATCAACATATCGTCTCGGTAGTCGATGGAACGGTTATTGCCGAGATCGTCTTTGAATTGGCGATGGATGAGCTTGGTGGAACCGGTCAAGAGATCGGGTTCGTTTGGATCTTCGAAGAAGGAGAGAGGTTCTTTCCACCACTGACGCTCGGCGGCGATTTCTTTAGCGTCAGCGTAAAGCGCGGCTTTGTAGTCGGCGTCGAATTCGTCTTCGGACGTGTAGATTATAGCTCCGGTCATAGCTTGGAAGTGGCGTGTTAGTTGGCAATTGCTTGGCTTCGATGAAGGGCTGTCGCTTGCGACATGCCGCGTAGGTAGATAAGGATCTTCTAACGCGGTGCGGCGCAAGCGCCGACCCTACTATTTATCCTTATCAATCAATCTCTTGAGGCGATTTTGCGAGGGGATTATTGGATAATCGATCGATTAATTTCTCGTGTCGATTCGTTTATTCGCCAGTGTTTCATGTTATACGGCTAATGAATACGTGGATACGAATTATTGTTGTTGGGATTCTTTTGTCTGGGTTTGGTTTGGCTAGCGCGGCGGATGTTGCGTCCAAGCGCGTGCTTTTTTTGGGAAATAGCGTATTCTACTATGACGGGGGCGTTTTTCAGACCTTCGAGAGTTTTTGCGCTGCCGATGGTTTGAGCTATCAAGCATTTAGCCAATGGAACGAGCCAGAGAATGCGCACGGCATTGAGTTTTTCGAATTGGGGCGTATCCCTCTAAATCTTCCTGAGGTCGTGGCGGAAGAGGCCATTCATTCGCTCATCCGTTCGGGTGAGTTCGATTACGTGATTTTAGAAGCGAGGCGTCCGGGGTATTTGATCCCTGAATGGATTGAGCGGGACCCTGAGCTCAAACGCGGTGATTCGCTGCCGTACGAGCAAAACCTAGCGGCGTTGGGGAAGCTTCATCGAACGATCGTGGAATCTGGCGCTGAGACTGTGCTGTACATGCACCCTGGGTTTCACAATTTGCGCGACTGGAAGCTACCCTTGGCCCAGCTTTACGAGCGGATGCGGAGGGATTTGGAGGCGATGGAAATTAACGGAAAGCGCC
>JBNMOQ010000332.1:0-5572 GCA_051275055.1 Candidatus Pelagisphaera sp. | reverse complement strand
CCGTTTTCAAAACTCATCTTCGTCGCGTCTTCCCGCTGATAAGCGATCTCCGTCCCTAAGCATTCCGAAATCCCACGAGCCTCCCTCACCATTTCTTCCGACAAGTCAGCTCCCCAAAGCTTGCGAAATCCGATTTGCCATAACCCAAGGCCGACCCGTCCAGCACCACAACCTAGATCGAGAATCGCATCATCCCGACGGAAGCACTTCTCCATCAACAGACGCTCCGATTCCCACAGACCGACATTCGCCACTGCTCTCACATAGTGATCGACCGTTTTAGGATCGTTAAAATAGCTTCGAATCTGCTCGATATCCATGGATCAACACACCATAGGAAGAGTCAAGAATCTGTCTAGTAAAGAGACCAGGAGAAGTTTTTAACAAAAAAGATTGATTCCCTGGGAAGAAGCTCCCTTATTACGCCGTTTTATTTCACATGAAAGCAACCATCCAAACCCAGGGCAAACAGTTCACAGTACAAGAGGGCGACGTTCTCATACTGAACCGCTATCCCGAAACCGAAGCAGGCGCAAAGCTCGAGATCAGCGAAGTCCTCACCGTAGGTGAAGGCGAAGGCTTTCAATTGGGCAAGCCATTCGTCGAAGGCGCAATGGTCAAAGCGACCATCCTTGAAAACAAACGCGGCCGTAAGGTTGTCATTTTCAAGAAGAAGAAGCGTAAAGGCTACGAACGCCGTCGCGGTCATCGCCAAGAGCTTTCCGTTATCAAAATCGACTCAATCGAGTCTTAATTTCAAAAAAGACACTGAACAATGGCGCATAAAAAAGGACAAGGTACCAGTAAGAACGGACGCGATAGCGCATCCCAACGTCTTGGAATCAAAAAATTCGGTGGTCAGCAAGTAATCGCTGGCAACATCATCGTTCGCCAGCGTGGCACTCGCTTCCACCCCGGCTTGAACGTCGGCATTGGCCGCGATCACACGCTCTTCGCTCTTAGCGACGGCACCGTGAAGTTCGACAAAGAACACCGCAAGGTAGCTGTCGAAGCATAACCCGCCTCGCAAAACGATTTTCCCAAGCCCTTTCCTCTTCGTAGGAAAGGGCTTTTTCGTGTATTCGCTTAAGGAGCGTCGCTCTGAAACGATAGCAATAGAGTCAGTTCAAAATGGCCAACGATCGACTCAAGCAACTTCTCAAGCAAAGGGCTCTAATAGAAGAGCACCTCAATTGGCTGGAATCGGAAATAAACGCACTCCAGAGCACTAGCCTTGAAACGCCCGAAAACGATCCTCCTTCCAATCCGGTTCCTGCGAATCGCCTAAAGAGCGGCGAAACCCTTGGATCAATCGATCTGCCAATTGAAGCTCCAAGCGAACAATTCGTGAATGAACCCGATCCCAAAGCGGTCGTTTCAGATATTTACGACAAGCTCGGTCCAGAAACGCAGGATTCCGTCCAAGACGCCCGAAAAGGTTGCGCCTTGCTATTCGGATGCGCCTTCCTCGCGCTCGCTGCCATAGCAGCCTGGGTCTGGTGGACGTACTAGTGTCGCGTCGGATTAATACAGGGCGCTTCGGACGCGGGCTGAAGCTCCGCACTACTTAGCATCCGTGACACGGCATTAGAAATCGGAGTTTAATCCGAAAGAAGCTCTTCAACGCAAGGCGTGAGTATTCGCCATCACAATCCCGCTTAACATACTGCCGACGATTCCGAGAAAACCTTGGTCCGTTCCGCAAATGAAGAGATTTGAAATCGGCGTCGTCCCATCTTTCGATTTCTGCGGAGCCCCGTAGATAGCCCCTTGCTTACGCCAGGTGTAGCGCTCAACCGTGGTAGGAGTGAACATATCGTGAGCGATGCACGCATCGTCGTAGTCCAAAGCCGATGGTGGCATGAATTGCTTCGCTGCCTCCCAAATCCGAGGCCGCCACTGCTCTTTGCTCTTTGCGTACTCCTCTTCGCCATAGCCTTTCCACTTCGCGTAATTAGAAAGACAGGTAACTCGAACGACACCCTCAGGCATTTGCTCGTCGCCAAACTGAAAATTATTGGGAATGCAAATAACTCCGCTCGTCAAATCAACCGGGTCACTCGCTTCGCGATACGAAAATCGATCGCGGGAATTGAAGAAAACGATCGTATCGTCGCCCCACCCGAATGACTCGGGTTGATCCTTGAAAACCGAGATTGTCTCCGTAAACGCAAGCCGACCCGCCGATACTGGCTTTTCTAGCTCTATCTGAGGTTCACACATGTCCAATGTCTCCGGCAATCCAGCCGAAGAGAGTACGACATCCGCCTGGACTTCTTCGCCGTTGTCGAGAATTAGGCGATCAACTCGATTACCCACAGCCACGATCTTCTCAACGCCTGTATTCATCTTTCGAATCCCTCCGGATTCGCGATATCGCCGCAAGAGCAAGCGGATGATATTCCGGATTCCTTCAAGTGGACGAGCGAAGCCTTCGAAGAAAATGGATTTAAACATGATCACAAACTGACCGAAATCCATGTCCTCCTCCGTCGAGCTTCCATAATACATCAATGGACAGAAAATCATGTCCTCCAGGACCGGATCGTTCACGCAAGACCGAACCACCTCACGCGCAGAGCGATAGACGTAATTGAACTCATTGTCGTCAAACGAGCGAATTGCCTCAACGAGCTTTTGAAAGCCGTCGATTTGCTTCGGAAACACGCTCTCAATTTCCGACTCGAAATACGCGAAATCGTTATTGAAGCGAAGATTTGCTCCCGGAAACGCTACGCGCGAGCCATTTTGTTCACACAGCTTTAGATCCTCCCGCGAAATCCTCAATTGACGGATGATCCGGTTTAATGGAGCCCGTCGATCGCCAGGACCAGTAAAGTTCGTCATTGCATGCAGGCCGACATCGTACTTGCGACCGTCCTTCGCATAAAAGCTATTCAAGCCTCCCGACGCGTAATGACGCTCGAAGATGCACACTTTCTTTCCAAAGTGAGCCAGGCGAATCCCTGCCGCAATACCCGACATGCCCGCTCCTATAATCGCTACATCGTACCGTTCCATTTTAAAAGTAGCGCTTCATTGAATACAAAAAAATGGCCCGACGCAATGGTCGGACCGAAATTGATTGGCTATTAAGAACGCCTATACCAATGCGTTGAACTTTGGAGTAAGGTACTCCGCGCAACTATCAAGCGATACCAATTGTCCGTACTCGGACTCAGGTACTTCGATGTCGTGCTTCTTGCGAAGCTCCATAACGATATCGAGGAAATCCATCGAATCAAGATCGAGTTGTTCTCTCAATGCCACTTCTGGCTTTACATCGCTAAGCTCCTCGTCGGGAGCGATCTCGGCGATGATGTCGAGAACTACTTGTTTGCATTCGTCTTTGCTCATAAAAATACGATCCGTTTCTAGTCTGAAAAGCGCCGAATTATCAGCGCTGAATTAATACCGAGCATACCAAAGGAGTTATTAAGTATAGCGTCAACTCGTTTTGCTTTAATAGCCTTGTTCAAAACTAAATTGGGAATTGCACACTCCGGATCGAGCTTGTCGACGTTGATTGAAGGGTGCACCATACCGTCGTCGAACGAAGGTAAATTCCCCGCGAGCTCCAAGGCTCCAGCCGCTCCCATCGAATGGCCGATAAACCCTTTCGTGTTATTGACATAGGTGTCCGGACAATCGGCAAATACTTCGCGAATTGCTCGACATTCCTGCACGTCTCCCATCGGGGTCGCAGTGGCGTGAGTATTGACGATGTGGATGTCGCTGGCAGCCATCTTGGCTTTCTTCAAAGCCGCTCGCATACACTGCGCTTGACGCTCCGGATTCGGCAAAACGTAATCGGTCGCATCCGAATTGACATGATAACCGGCAATCTCGCCGTAAATTTTCGCTCCACGCGCTTGAGCATCTTCTAGGCGTTCAAGCGTATACAACGCCCCTCCTTCGCTCACGACGATCCCATTGCGATCAACATCGAATGGACGTGAAGCTTTATTCGGATCTTCATGTTCCGCCAATGCTCCCTGGCTCTTGAAACCCGCGAAAATCCCGAACGATCGAATACTCTCCGACACTCCTCCGGCAATCGCCACATCGACTTCGCCCAACCGAAGCATTTGCAAAGCATGGACGAGTCCCATATTCCCCGCCGCGCAGGCCGCTCCGATCGTATACGACGGACCGGTAATCTTCAGATTGAGAGACGTTTCGCCCGCTGGATTATTAGCGACCGTTCGCGGATTATGGTGGTGCGTCCAATACTTCGTGTCGTAGTCGAATTTGGAAATATTGTAGATTTCGTTCTCCGTCTCGACATTGCCGTGTTCGGTTATCCCTACGTAAATTCCTACGCGATCCTTGGACATGTTTTCGAAATCAAGACCGCTGTCCTTAACGGCCTCCTGAGCGCAATAAATCGAGATACTGCCCGCCCGCGTTCCCACGCGAACTTCCTTTTTCTTTTGATAACGTAGCGGATCGAAGTCGCAAACGCCCGCGAGGACTTCCCCCATGTAACGCATTTCGATGCGACTAATCCCAGCCACTCCGTCAAGCAGGTTTTGCCTGAATTCCGAGAGACTATTGCCATTGGGTGACGTCAGTCCCACCCCTGTAATAACGATTCTGCTAAGCTCCATTTCGAAGAAAGAATGATTTGCTTTCCAATTGAGAAGCTCTTTCCGTAGCTAAAAAGTCCCCCTTATCAATACTAAAGCAGAATTATGAAGATACTCGTCGTCGGAGGAGCAGGATATATCGGCAGCCATTGCGTCCGCCAATTGCAAGCAAGTGGTCACGAACCAGTGATTCTGGACAACTTTTCATTCGGCCATCACGACACGATTCCAGAAGGCGTCCCCCTCTACGAAGGCGACATGGGGAACCAAGAATTCGTCCAGCCAATCTTGGAAAATGAAGGCATCGACATCGTCATGCACTTCGCTGCCCTCATCAATGTTGGGGAGTCGGCTACCGATCCGCTAAAATATTACGACAACAATGTCGCGAAGACCGTTCGCTTGCTCCAAGCGATGCAAGCGGCAGGTGTTCGAAAATTCGTCTTCAGTTCATCGTGCACCGTTTTCGGTGATGCGGCAGAAATGCCCTTACACGAAAACCTTCCCCTCCAATCCTTCAGCGCCTACGGTCAGACGAAACAAGATGTCGAAGTCCTTTTGGGCTATTGCGCGAAAGCCTACAGTCTCTCCTATGCTTGCTTCCGCTACTTTAACGCTTCAGGCGCGGCTCCCGATGGTTCTATTGGCGAAGACCATGCCCCTGAAACACATTTAATCCCGCTAGCCATCCAAGCAGCGCGTGGCCAACGCGACAAACTCATCGTTTTCGGAACCGACTACCCCACTCCCGACGGGACTTGCCTACGCGATTACGTTCACGTCAACGACCTTAGCCGCGCCCACATCGCCGCATTCGACAAACTCGACCAACCCGGAACTGAATTGCACTACAATCTAGGCACCGGCACTCCTGCCAGCGTCCTCGAAGTCATTCAAATAGTACAAGAAGTTACCGGTCTCGATGTACCGCACGAATTCGGTCCTCGCCGCGATGGCGACGTGCCCGCCGCCTATGCTTATCC
>JBNMOQ010000331.1:0-5628 GCA_051275055.1 Candidatus Pelagisphaera sp. | reverse complement strand
GCCAAAACCGCCGCCGCCCGGCGTTTCGATCTCAATCGCTTCGCCAGCTTCCATAGATAGAGACAAATTCCCAGACAACGGAATCCGGTTTCCCTCTCGGTCGATTTTCCATTGTTTCCCAACCTTCCCGGGCTCACCTCCGTCCATACCAAACGGAGCAATCTCACGATGCTGCATCAGCATTGAAATCGTCACTGGTTCCAAAAATTGAATACGCCTTCGAATACCATCACCTCCGCGATGCATTCCCTTACCCCCCGAATTACGACGTATTTCAAAGCACTCCAATAGTACCGGAAAACGCCGCTCCAGAATCTCTGGATCCGTTATTGCCGTATTGGTCATATGCGTATGAACAGCACTCGCGCCGGATCGATTTGGGGTTCCTCCCTCTCCTCCCGCAATCGTCTCGTAATAGCTCACTCGCTCATTGCCGAAAATCAGATTATTCATCGTTCCTTGACTGCAAGCCCCCAAGCCAAAGGCCTTTAACAATGCATCGACAATGCGCTGGCTAATCTCCACGTTCCCGGCAACGACAGGCGGACAATCCCTAGGGTCTGAACCAAATTCCGGATTTAGCATTCCCTCTGGAATCCGAATATCCACCACATCTAAAAAGCCTTCGTTAAGCGGTATCAACTCATTCGCCAATAAACGCAAAGCGTAAATCGTAGCGCTCGTGACGATTGCTGGCGTCGCATTATAGTTAGACGCTTGCATCGCCGCGGTTCCCGAGAAATCGACCAACCACTTCGGTCCGGGATTACTTATGCGAACCGCAATCTTCGCTCCATTGTCCAAACACTCGACGACTCCTTCTTCCGAATAAGAAAGATTCTCCAAAGCAGCTCGCAAAGCAGACTCGGCCCGACATTTTAGGCCGTTCATGAAATGAGTAATAGTATCCAATCCTTCCCGACGAACCAGTTCTCTCAGCTCGCTTTCGCCAAACCGAATCGATGCCAACTGCGCAGCCAAATCCGCAAGGTTTTCTTCCAAGCGACGCGTTGGATAAGGCCCCTCAGTTAAAACCTCAGTAATTCCTACCCAATCAACTTCTCCCTTTCGAACCAAGTAAGCAGGCGAAATAACAACCCCTTCTTCTTGAAGCGATTTTGCATTTGGAGGCATTGACCCCGGCGAAATCCCTCCAAGTTCAGCATGGTGAGCACGGTTCGCAACATAACCAACCAAAAGTCCATCGTCTGTGAAAACTGGAGCCACCAAGGTCACATCCGGCAAATGAGAGCCACCATAGCCAGGATGATTCGTTATCGCAACGTCGCCTGGTCCCAGGTCCATCGATTCGCACAACGTTCGAACGCACACGCCCAAAGCGCCAAGGTGAACCGGAATATGCGGAGCATTAGCGATTAAATAGCCCTCCGCATCAAGCAATGCGCAACTAAAGTCCTTTCGCTCCTTAACATTCGTCGAAAAAGCAGATCGTTCCAACAGATTTCCCATTTCCTCGACCAGCGAAAGAAAACGATTCGTATGCAACTCAAGCTCCACGGTCTCCAGTCGTGTTTGAGTTTTTTCGCCCATTGATTCGTCATCGCGAAACACCTTCAACGTTCCTCGATCTCCCACAACAGCGCCCCAGCTTTGGTCTATGAAAACCGTACTGTAGCGATCCTGAATCACAAGCGGACCTTTTACGCGCATACCCACACTCAACCGATCTCGCGAACAATACTTCCCAGAACTGTGCCAAACGTCACCATCAAGATGAAAGCTCTCCTCCCGGACGTCCAACTCTCTCGCAACCACGGAAACCTTTAGCGACACAACCTCGATCGGCTGATCAGGAATAAAGCCGTATTGCACATCAAAAGCTTTCTTAAAATCACGTTCCAAATCCTCAACCGCGCCCAGGTCAATCAGTAACCCCGACTCCTGCCCCAGAAAGCGCATCTCGACCTGCGAAGTCTGCACCTCCAAGCCTCCACCATCCTCTCCTTCCTCGACCAGCGCCTCGGTCGTCGCCTTCACCAAAGATGCTTCCCAATTTTTCAGAGACTCATAGCATTCCTCAAACAAAGACAAAACTTGCCGCTCTCGAAATCCTTCCCCTCGAGCTTTCTGCAATCCATATGCACTCAATAGTCCGGCATCCGATGGGAAGAGAATTGTATCCATCTCCAGGATATTCGCTATCGCGCAAGCATGCATTCCACCCGCCCCGCCAAATGCGACCAAAGCATACTCCGAAGGAGAATATCCCTCACGAAGGGAAATCCCCCGAATGGCATCCGCCATTCGTTCATTGGCGATACCAATCAATCCCAAGAGGACATCGGACTCGCCAATCGATTCGCCAGTCGCCTCCTCAACCGCTTCGACAAGCTCTCTAAAACGGGCAGCCGATTTCTCAGGAAAAACTGGGATTCCGAATTTGGAAGGATCCAAACGCCCCAATAGCAAATTAACATCAGTAATCGTCAGCGGCCCTCCAGCTCCGTAACATGCCGGACCTGGAAAAGCACCCGCGCTCGCCGGTCCGACTCTCAGAGCCGAACCATCGAACCAGCAAATCGATCCGCCGCCAGCCGCTACCGTCTCAATACGTAATGAAGGAGCAAATACATGCGCTCCACCAATCTCTTGTTCGAACTGGTAATCCATCCGCCCATCGAAACGAGATACATCCGTACTGGTTCCCCCCATATCGAATGCGACACTACGATCGTGCCCAGCTTGCTTACCCACGCATGAAGCCCCTACGACACCTGCTGCAGGGCCACTCAAGAGGCTATCTTTCGGTCGATACTTCTCACGAGAGACAAGACCTCCCGCACTGGTCATTATCTTCAATGCTCTATCCGGTAGCCCTACCTGCACAGAGTCCAGATAAGCTTCCATAATCGGAGCCAAATAGGCATCCACAACGGCAGTCTCTGCCCGTGGAAGAATTTTGATCATCGGCGACAGCTCGCACGACAAAGATATACGCTCAATGCCGGACTCTCTCAAGACCTCTCCCAAACGTTTCTCATGCTCTGGATTGGAAAAGCTATGCAACAAGGCAACCGCAACCGCTTCGATTCCCTCATCGATGCACCGTTTGGCAAAACGCTGTACGGATGCCTCGTCCAAAGATTCGAGCACTTGCCCATCCGAGCTTAAGCGACCACCTATTTCACAAACCAGAGTATGCAAAGGATCCCGTTTTCGAATACCCAGTTCGAACAAGTCCGGGCGTTGCTGATTGCCGATCCGCAATAGATCTCCAAACCCCTTCGTAACGAAAAATGCAACCCTCGCCCCGTTTCCCTCCAACAGCGCATTCGTCCCCCGCGTGGTCGCCAGCTTCAGTTCTAACGGCGGCAAAATTTCATCCAAACGTTTCTCAGTCAAAAGACGCATCGCTAGCGTCGGCGGCTCTTCCGGCGACTGAATCGAACACAAAGCCCCCGTCTCTATTGATGAAATATCCGTATCCAAACCAACAACACCCGTACCAGAAACCCATCCAGTTATCCGGATAGCCTTTGACTCCGAACCATGCAGGCAAAACCCATATCCATCGAAAAAATCATCCTTAACTGACAAACCCAATTCCACTCGAAGACGTCGCGGTCCCAGCACCTCGACAACCCTTCCCCGAATCGCTGCATTCGAAAGAACCTTCACCCGAAGCTCTTCCCCCTCCGGAGTCCGCGCCAAGCAATCCGTAAAGGTCCCACCAGTATCTATCCAAAATTGCCACATAGATTATTGAAGCGTATTCAAGAGGAACTTCCCTACAGAACAAATATTACTCTTTTCGATTATTCAAAAGCGTTTTCTTCGATGAGGTCGGTCTGTGTCTGCCAAAGCTTGGCGTAGTGACCATTGAAACGAATGAGTTCGGTATGCGTGCCTTTTTCGATAATTCGACCTTTGTCCAAAACCACGATTTGATCGGCTTGACGAACCGTTGAAAGACGGTGAGCAATCACTAGCGTCGTTCGCTCTTTCACGAGATTGTCAACGGCTAGCTGAATCTTCGCTTCGGTGAGCGTATCGACGCTGGAAGTAGCCTCGTCGAGAATAACCAGGGGTGGATTTCTCAAAATCACGCGTGCAATTGTCAGACGTTGCTTCTCTCCCATGCTCAAGCGGATCCCGCGTTCGCCAATGCGCGTATCCATTTTATCGGGAAGGTCAGAAACGAATTCCCAGGCGCTGGCTCCCTTCAACGCTGCGACCAATTCCGCTTCCGTTGCTTCCTGCTTGGCTAAGATCAAGTTGTCCCTAATCGATCCATCAAAGAGAAAAGGATCCTGGGCGACTACGCCAATGCGCATTCTCAAATCGAGTAAATCAAACTCGCGAACATCTACTCCATTAATCGATACCGAGCCGGAAGTGACATCATAATAGCGTTGCAGTAAATTCGCCACCGTCGATTTACCAGCTCCCGTATGTCCGACCAAGGCCGTCACTTTGCCTTTCGCCAAGGTCAACGAGAAATCGGACAATAACTGGTCGCGTCCTTCGTAGCCGAATCCCACCGATTTGAAATCAACTTCCAGTAAACCTTCGGGAAATGCTGCTGGTGTATCCGGGCTCTTGATATCCACCGGATAGTCGAGCATTTCGAATACGCGTTCTCCCGACGCTTTCCCAGTCGCCAACAGGTTATTGAGTCCATTTAATTGGCTCAAAGGCATATAAAGCATGGCGCAAAACTGAAAGAACATCAGGAAATCGCCAGCGGCGAAACGCTCGGGCTGCGTTGCAAACAAATAGCCGCCATAACCCACAACCGACACTGTTCCCAAGCTCACCACGAAATTCGTCGCCGGTCCGTGGATCGACCAGCGAAACATCGACTTCAACGTGTAGTCGCGCAGTTCGAGCGAACGCTCCTCGAAACGCTTTTTCTCCTGGTTCTTCAAGGCAAAGGAATTAATCAAGCGATTCCCCTGAATGTCCTCTATCAAAAGCGAATTCAATTCGCCCGCCGACGCTCGTACCTTGCGCCAGTTCTTAGATTGGGCTTTGAAATGAAAGCGTGACATTACGATCATGATCGGGATCGGCAAAATCATCAAGGTCGCCAAAGTCGGCTCGAAATAGAACAGAACGCTCGCCGTTCCGATAATCGTCAAAAGTGCCGTACTCCCCTGTTCGGTACCATCCAAGATAACTCGCTCGACGCTTTGCACGTCTTCGATAACACGCGACGCGATATCGCCTGACTTCCGACTATCGAAGTAACCGATTGGCAGCTCCATAAGTTTATCGTGCAAATCGCGCCGAAGATCGATCAGGACTTTTTGCTCCAGCGTATTATTAACTCGAATACGCATTGAGTTGAAGAGCTCTCGAAAGAGGAAGCAACCCGCGATCGCTCCGACCGCCCACCATAAATTTGACAGCTCATTTCCCGGCAAAACCTCGTTCACAACATACCGCGTCACCAGAGGGACCACCATCATGAAGAGCGTGCTCGCAATAGCCAAACCAATGGTCAGCCAAAACAAAGGCTTATAACGAAACAGGTAACTCGATACTCTCCAAATGGTTTTCATTACTGCACTAAAACGTGGCTCGAACCAAAGACATGACAAGCCAATACGCCGAAGGTTCAATTGCTAGCGAGACATCTCGAAAAGTTAGGGCTGACTGTCCCAG
>JBNMOQ010000330.1:0-5644 GCA_051275055.1 Candidatus Pelagisphaera sp. | reverse complement strand
AAAACGGGAGCCTCAACACACTCGAGGCCGAGGCTTTCATATTTACTCGAGAAATAATACCACCACTCTGCAGCTGGAGCGGCATGCGCATTCAAGATTCGCAAATTCGATCACGTTTCAACGTCACAATCGTAGGAATACAAAAGGACGAGCGACGCATCATCGGGCCTTCCCCCCAAGAGATCCTCGACGAGGGCGATCTCATTCTCGTTATGGGATCCAAAGAAAACATTGAATCGTTTAAGAAAGAGCTGAACAACCAAGAAAGCCTTCCCATAGGAGAAGCAGATTCATACGAACCTTAAGTACAGTGCTCCCTCAGAATTTTCTATGTGCTTTCATACTCGAAAAGACACAAGTAAAAAGCTCTTGCCCCAGTTCTCCAACCACATTCTCCTGTTAACGTGAAACCGTCCTTCCTGAGCAGAATCGGCCGCGTCTTAGCCAGGCATCTTTCCCAAGCAAGCCAACAAGATGTTCGTGGCGCCACGAATCCTCCCGAAACATTTAGATCTGCTCTGAAAAAGGGTGACGTTATTCTCGTAGAAGGAGCCAGTCGTTTCAGCATCGCCATTAAATACCTGACTCAATCGACTTGGTCCCACGCAGCGCTCTACATTGGAGATACAGTTGATTCATTCGACAAAGGTGAAGACGCCCGCGTAATTGTCGAAGCAGACGTTCAGGAAGGAATTCGACTCATGCCGCTTTCCATTTTCTACGAACGCCACACGCGAATATGTCGACCAGTTGGACTTTCGAAAAAAGGCATCGACCAACTTGTAAACTATGCAATCGAGAGAGAAGGCGACCGCTATGACCTCAAAAATATCCTCGACCTTGCTAGATATCTAATTCAACGACCGCTCGTACCCAATAGCTGGAGACGTCGATTACTCTCGATTGGTAGCGGCGACCCCACTCGGGCAATTTGTTCGTCCTTAGTAGCGCAAGCCTTTCATTCAGTCGCCTACCCAATTTTACCAGAGTTTTCACCGGACAAAACAAACAACTCGAAACGGAACCGCATTCAAAAAGAGTACGCCCACATTCGACATCACAGCCTATTCGCACCAGGAGATTTTGACCTCTCTCCCTACTTCGATATCATCAAGCCAACCATCGAAAAGGGCTTCAAACCCGATCAGTTTAAATGGAAAGACCCAAAAGCGGTCATCGCCGACGCCAAAGAATAGAGAACTAACTAGTGGAGCGCCCCTACCGGATAACGCTTAGTTTCAGGGACACGACCTCCAGAAAAGTAATTTGAATATAAAAGAAATCAGAAGAGAGAAAAAGTCCTAGCTTCGATCAGGACTTGGCTCATAATAAATCTAATGACGTTTTTCCACGAAGACCCTACAGCCAGCTTTCCAAGTTACAGGCTTTCCCGATGAAACAAACTTCATGGCGACGAAACCTATTATTCGCGTCCATCATCATCCTCTCAATAGCGGCGCCTAAATCAATCGCCCAATCAAACGAAAGCACTCGGCGCCAAGTAACGCTTCAATTGAAATGGAAACACCAATTTCAATTCGCAGGGTATTACGCCGCCGTTGAACAAGGGTACTATAGCGATCTAGGACTTGACGTTAATATCGTCGAAGCCTCGGGGAGCGATTGGCCAGGAAACGCGGTGTTCGACGGCCGAGCCGAATTCGGCGTAGCCACGACCGAGCTAATGTTACACCGCAACACGGGAAAACCCGCCGTCGTACTCGCGCCGATTTTCCAGCATTCACCCTACAATATTCTCGCCCTAAAAGATGCCGGCATCGAAAATATCCAAGACCTAACTGGCAAGCGAATCATGATCGATTCCCGCTCGGCAGACATTGTCGGATACATGAAAAGCGAGGGTGTTCCGCTGAGCAACGTTCAGAATGTACCCTATGATTTTAACGTAGACAAACTCCTCAACGGCGAAATCGATGCTGTCAGCGCCTACATGACGGACTCTCCGTTCATTCTAAAAGAAAACGCCCGAGAATACATCCTATTGTCACCTGCCTCAGGCGGTATCGACTTCTATGGCGATATGCTTTTCACATCTCAGAATCTGATCGAAAGCGATCCGGAGATGGTAGCCAATTTTCGAGAAGCATCTCTAAAGGGATGGAAATATGCTGTCGAAAACTCCGACGAAATCATTGAGTTAATCCATCGAGAATACAGTCAACGGCTCTCTATCGAACACCTACGATTCGAAGCGATGAAAACGATAAACTTAATCGTTTGGCCAATTATAGAAATTGGCTACAGCAACCCTGGCCGCTGGGGTCACATTGCAAACATCTACCAGCAGGAAGGTATGATCAGCGACGATTTCGACATCTCTCCACTTCTCTACGAAACCTACACTCAATCAGGAATGGAGGTGCCATGGCGACTTATCAGAATTTTCTCTGCTGCGATTCTCATTATCGTCCTAGCAGCCTTATTTTTCCGCCGATCCGCTCAGCGCCTCAAAGTCGAAGTATTACGACGCACTGAGGTAGAAGACAAGCTCCTCGAAAACCAAGCCCGCTTAACCGAGTCCAACAACTCCAAAGATAAATTCTTTTCGATCATCGCTCACGATCTTCGCAGTCCCTTCAACAGCATGCTAGGCATGTCCAATCTCTTGCTCTTGACCGTCGATAGTTCAGACAAAAAAACGGTTACCAATAATCTCCAACTTATTCGCGACACTGCCACCAGCACCCTGGAACTGCTCACAAACCTTCTCGACTGGTCATCCGCTCAAGTTGGTCGAATCGCGTTTCAGCCCAACACCCTTTCCGTAAACAAACTATTGGATTCCAACATCAAATTCGCAAAGGCTCAGGCGACACGCAAAACAATCGAAATTGAATATACCGCCAACCCCAATCTCGAAATTGTAGGCGACTGGAATATGCTCAATACGGTTGTTCGAAACATCCTCAGTAATGCTATAAAGTTTTCAAACGACGGCGGTCGTATTTCAATTTCCGCGCAGCAGGATTCTAAGCAATGCTCAATAACTATATCTGACAATGGCATCGGGATAGATCAAGAAACTCGCAATCGCCTTTTCGATGTAGGCGCTATAGAACCCTCGAAAGGCACATCAGAGGAACCTGGTTTTGGCCTGGGTTTGCTATTATGCAAAGAGTTCGTAAACTATCACAAAGGTGAAATAGAAATAGAAAGCCAGCCCAACCAAGGTTCCTCGTTCAACATTATCCTACCTAAAACCCTACTCTCACCAGCTTAGACTAAAGTATTCCCTATTCTGTCTACCCTCAGCCAAACACGGTATGGACTTCACTCTCCCAATCACGATTACTTTACTCCTCATTGCTATAGGAGTAGCTCTCAGATGTAATTTCCTAAGAAAACAATGGCGTGCTAGATCCAAACAGCTCGAAGAAAAGCTGAAAACGTCGATGACGCAGGTAGACAAGGAAATTACCGATAGCCAAAATTCTCGCGAAGCTCAAATAGCCAGCGAAAAACGCGTTCATTCCATAGCTGATTCCATCCCAATCCTAATCAGCTACGTCGATACAGACCATCGCTTTCAATTCAACAATAAAACGTATGAAGAATGGTTTGGAGCGGAACCCGGAGCATTTATCGAGATGCACCTCCGAGATGCGCTCGGAACCGACGTATACGAAAAGATATTACCGCAAATCGAAACTGCATTAACCGGAGAACCTCAAATCTATGAAAACACCATGTCTCAACACGGCGTCGGCGAACGGTTTGTTCAGGTTCGTTACGTCCCCGATATGAGCGACGATGGGAAAGTCATAGGATTCTATTCAGCAATAACAGACCTTACTAACCGAAAAAACGCAGAAAAGGGAAAAGCCGAACTCGAAGCTCGGCTTCGGCGATCTCAGAAGCTAAAGACAATAGGCAGTCTCGCAGGAGGCATAGCTCATGACTTCAATAACATACTGACTCCAATACTTGGATACACAGATCTAGCTCTTTTAAGCATACCCCCAACCGACCCACTACACGAAGACCTCCAGCGCATCCTAAAAGGTACGCTCCGGGCGAAAGATCTAGTCGAGCAGATCCTCCTCTACAGCAAAGAAATGGAAAAAGAACGCAAGTCTATCGATCTCGGATCCATCGTTTCCGAAGCCTTAAAACTCCTGCGTCCATCAATCCCTACAACAGTGAGAATCGAAAAGCGCATCGATTCAAATTGTGCGGAAATAATAGCCGATGCTTCTCAAATGCACCAGGTGGTCGTCAATCTTTGCACCAACGCCTGGCAAGCGATGGAACACAATGGAGGTACCATCACTATCGAATTAGAGAAAGCGATCAACGACCAGCCAACCACTACTCAATATTCGTTTCTAGCCGAAAATGAATATATCCGTCTATCAATTACGGATACGGGTATTGGAATGGACTCCGAACACTTAGACCGAATCTTCGAGCCATTCTTTACAACAAAAATAACGAATAACGAAGGTACCGGACTTGGACTGCCAATCGTTCACGGCATCATCACCACCCACGGTGGCAATATAGTAGTAGACAGCATCCCAGGCGAAGGCACTAGTTTCCATGTCTACTTGCCTGTCGCCACTTCATCCAAGCAGGCCCCGCCAGCTGCAGAGCAAACAATCCAAGGAGGAAATGAAACCATCCTCATCGTTGACGACGAAGAATCGATAACGACCTTACTCCAAAAGATGCTCGAAACATTTGGATACTTCACTGAAGCCTACAACAACAACATCGAAGCGCTGGATGCCTTTCGAGACAATCCAGAAAAATACGATCTCGTCATTACTGATCTAACTATGCCCAACTTGACAGGACTTGAGCTATCTATGAAACTCCAAGCGATTCGTCCCGGTACTCCTATTATTATCACAACTGGATTCAGCAATAAACTCGACGACGAAACACTTGAAAATTACAATATTAAATGCGTTTTGGACAAACCCGTCGTCATGCGAGACCTTGCATCCGAAATCCGGAGCGCCCTCGAAACGGACTCAGCGTAGTTCGTAACGTTTCAATGCGTCATCGCGTAAGTGATGATATTTATGCCCATAGGATAAGAACTTCGTTCGGAAAACTGACGAAAGAACCCTTCGTCATCATCTTCGCGCTCCCATCCATCGACTAAATCGTTATTGTGGCATAACAATGCCATCATCCTCCCCCTGTCATCGAATATCCCATAAAAATGCGGGTCGGGATCGTTCTCAATTCCAGCGACCGGATGATACTTATAGCCCTGCTTCCAAAAATGAATTGCGACTACCTGAGGCTTTTCCTGAAAGTCGTAAACGTTGTGGAAAATCTCATGATCGAGACTAAGTTCACGCGGTTCACGATTTGGAAATACACGTTTGATTTGCCTATAAAAATGATCCCACTGCTCCTGTCCCCAAAACTCGTCGATCATCAGAAAACCGCCATTTAGTAGATACGCTCTCAAAGCCTTCGCTTCAGCATCGGTAAAAATCACCGATCGCGGAGCAATGATGAAAATAAACGGATAGTTTGTAAGATCCGGATCAGTGAGCTCAAGAGTCACCGGATAGGGATTCACCTTCATCGAAGTCAATTCCTGCAATCGATATGAGATATTCCAGTCGGCTTCTGGATAGTCGCCATCCCATCCACGAAAGTAGTG
>JBNMOQ010000329.1:0-5655 GCA_051275055.1 Candidatus Pelagisphaera sp. | reverse complement strand
TTTTTCCGCCGGCTTTTTCGAGTTCCAGCATGTAGAGTGTCTTTTTGCCGAAGGAACCAATTGCGTCGAGAAGTAGGCGGACTTCGATGCCTTTTTGGGCTTGTTGGGAAAGCTCTCTGACGATGCGGCGGCCGATCGCGTCATGGTTGAGGATGAACGTGGCGATCTCGATGGAGGTCGTGGCCTGTTGGATTTCGTGGATGAGGGATTCGAATGCCTGGACTCCGGTTTGCTGGAATTCGGTGCGGTTGCCTTTTGAGATAACTCCGAATGGAGATGAAGTGACGGTTCCTGATGAGGCGTTAGGTGGAGCGATGTTTATACGGCTCTTTCGCTTGGTAAGTTTGGAGATCTTTCGGCCCCCTAGTACCAAGTATAAGGGGACTCCTATGTACGGGATCCAGACAATAACCAGCATCCAAGCGACAGTCGCGCTCGGTCTTCGCTTTTCGCGCATCAACCTCGAGATGAGGAGAAATGCGAGGCCGAAACCTAGCGGAGGACCGAGGTATGGCCAGATGGCATCGACGTAGTATCCGACTTCCATTTGTAAAATTGTTGCTTGAGAAACGGGGTTAGAGGAGCACTCCTTCGTGTTTGAGAAGCCATTCTTTGCGCCAGATTTCTCCAGCGTAACCGACTAGTTTTCCGCTTTTTCCGATTACACGATGGCAGGGGAGGAAAATAGGCAGGGGATTTCGATTGTTGGCGAGTCCGACGGCTCTTGAGGCTTTGGGGTTTCCGATGCGATCGGCTATTTCACCGTAGGTTGTGGTGGTCCCGCAGGAGATTTTGCTGAGTTCGGTCCAAACGCTTTTTTGAAAACCGGTGCCTTCCGGTGAAAGCGGAGTTCGGAGGGGGGTCGAGCCGTTCGCGAAGTAGGATTTCAGCTCTTTTACAGCGCTTTTCAGGTGATTATTTTTGTTTCCGCTTGGCCGAGCGATAGATGAGCGGGACGCTTTGGGTTTTAGGAAGCGGATGGCGGTGAGACCCTGTTGGTCTGCTTCGAGTCGGAGCAGTCCGATTGGCGAGTCATATTCCACTTCGTCCATAATCCGGCGAAGATTGGACGAGCGCTGAACAATGTTCAATCGCGTAATTTTCGAGTTCGCTACCGTGCAGACTCACCGTTCGAGTCGGTCGGAAGCCTAGAGGGATTTCGTATATTCGAAATCCAAGGAATCTTTGAATATAAGCTGTCCTTCTCTGGAACCGATGAATCGAATACCGAGTTGGTGATTTACTACATCGTTTAATCGGAAAACGCGTCCGCTCATTAACAGGCGGGAATTGGTGCCCGCGTCACGAAAACCATGTACTTCGAATTCGTCGATGGCGGTAAGAACTTCAATTTTGAGGGCTGCCTTTTCGGCGGCTGGGTCGATGGTTGGAATTTCGCTCGCTAGAATAGTTTCCGTTCCTTCGGTAGGTGCAATGGGCTCTGCGCTGATTGCTTGAGAATCTTCCAAAATGGGCTCCACGTTGTTCGTGGAAACTTCCTCGACTGAATCAACGGTCTTAATGCTGGTAGCGAGGGCGCTTGAGAGAGGGTTGCTTGTTGGTGCGGACGCAAGCGAAGTCGAACTTGATTCGTCGGATTCGGAGTTAGCGGCTACTGAAGGAGGGTTCAAATTCGAGAGATATGATTTGCCGAAATAGACAAATGCTCCTCCGCAGACGAGCATCACTAAACCAAGGCCTGCGAATCCGATCAAAATCCCTAGAGGATTCTTGGATTTGGCCCGGGCTACTTCTGACGCGGTGAGGGGTTCCGATTCGTAGGTCGGTATGTCGAGAGACGGTGTCTTTATGTTTAGACTCCGTCGCTGTTGCTCCTTTTTCAGGGCCTGATTGATGAGGCTCATATTTGATTTCGTCTGCGTTGCTTGCGATTCGGTGGAATCGTTAAGCTTACAACGGCTTTTTTACCGTTGGATTTAGGTGTAGCCGCGGAAATAAGGGCATAGCAGACAGAAATCGAAGCAAAGCTGAACAAGAGCCTTACTGAAAGGCGCTTAATGAGCTAGGATCAGTTGAAATCGAGAGAGCTGATTTCCTTGAGCGCGGTGCGAACGTCCCGGACCTTGACCACTTCTGAGCTTCGAATGTAGGCCGAAAGGAGCGACTTATCGCATATGTTATTGATAATCCGAGGGATACCTCTGGATTTCCAATGGATCCAACGTACGGCCCAACTGGTGAAAAATGGGATTCCCTGGCCACCTGCCATTGCAATGCGGTGGTGAATGTATTGCTCGACTTGATAGCGATTTAGGGGGCGGAGTTCTGTGTGAACAAGAATTCGCTGACGTAGCTGCCTTAATCGATTTTCGGAGAGGATTCGCTTAAATTCCGGCTGTCCCATCAGGATAATTTGGAGCAGCTTTTGCTTGTCGGTCTCGAGATTGGAAAGGAGACGCAGCTGCTCGAGCAGTTCGAACGTGAGATTCTGAGCTTCGTCGATGATCAGCAGGATGTCTTTCCCTTGCTGAATCTTGTCGAGGAGTATATCGTTGACCTGTTTGACGAGTCCGCTGCGGCTGCGGCTGGAGCCTTCTTCGCCAAGTTCCGTCAAAATCGTTTTGAGCAATTGAGTCTCTGTGATTCTTGGATTGAGGATCAGGGCGCTTTCGTATTTTTCGTCGTCGATTTCGTTGATGAAATGACGGCAAAGTGTGGTTTTCCCGCATCCTACTTCTCCGGTCAACACGATGAATCCCTTCTTTTCCGCTATCCCGTACTTCAGGTGCTGGAGAGCTTCCTGGTGAGTTGGGCTGAGGTAAAGGAAGTTAGGATCGGGGGTTATGTTGAACGGCATCTCTCTGAGACCGTAGAAACTTTGATACATAAGCGTAAATTATTTTTTAAACCGGGGGGATGGTGCAATTATATTTTTGCAAAGAGAAGCCTATTATAGGAAATAAGCGAGTGTCTAACATGAGAACCGCTCGACTCCTAAACATTTTATTCATTTTCGGTCTTTTGGCCGTTGGTTGTTTTGCGGGTTCGGATGCGTTCAAACGCTACGAAAAGCTGAAAGCCACTCGCGGAGCGGAGGCAGAAGCTGCGGAGAACCTTGAGTTGATGAATTCGAAAACGGATACGCGAAGAATGGCTCTTGAAAGGCTGAAACACGATCCTGAATACGTAGAGAAGGTTATTCGGCAGAAGCTGAATTATGCGAAAGCGAACGAAGTCGTGTTCAAATTCGAATTTGACGACCAATAGACGCGGATGTGCGATATTGCTCTTAAGGCGGTCAATTAGCCGTCGAAGAAAATTGCCATATGGATATTAGGATTCGATTCGAGAAGCACGGACAAGGGCATGTCTTTCAATATTGGGATGAACTCGGAAGCGAAGAGCAAGCGAGCTTGTTGGAACAGGCCGAGGAGATTGATTTGGATGAGCTGGATCGGCTGATCGATACATTGGTTAAAGCGACCGAAGCGCATTCGGAGATCAACTACGATGCGCTCGAGCCAGCTCCATATGAACGAATCCCGGAGGATCTCGCGAACGACTCACGTTGGCAGTCGGCGAAACAGGCGGGCGAAGCGGCTTTGCGATCCGGTCGAGTGGCTGCTTTTACGGTAGCTGGCGGACAGGGGACGCGTTTGGGATATGACGGTCCGAAGGGGACTTTCCCGATTTCGCCGATCAAGAATAAACCTCTGTTTCAGATATTCGCCGAAAAGATTTTGGCGGCTCGTCGGCGTTTTGAATGCGACCTGCCTTGGTACATCATGACGAGCAATGTGAATCACGATGCTACGGCAGCGTTTTTCGCAGAAAACGACTTCTTTGGGTTGGGTGGCGAGTCCGTACGTTTTTTCCGTCAGGGCCGTATGCCGGCAGTAGATCTGGATGGGCGTATTATGATGGAATCGAAGAGCGCGATTGCGATGAGTCCGGATGGGCATGGCGGCTCTATGCGCGCCTTGGATCGCAGTGGAGCTTTGGCGGAGATGGAATCTCGCGGGATCGATTTGTTGAGCTACTTCCAGGTAGACAATCCGCATGTACAGGTGGTCGATCCGTATTTTATCGGTTTCCACGCTCTTTCAGGGACTTCGATGTCGAGCAAGATGCTTCCGAAGGCCTATGAAAAGGAGAAGCTTGGGCATTTTTGCGTTAGCGGTGATCGCCTCGAAGTCGTCGAGTACAGCGATATGCCGGATCGTTTGACGGCGTTGAGAGACGAGTCGGGCGCTTTGAAATTTATCGCGGGCAGTATTGCGATTCATATCGTTTCAGTCGATTTCGTTCGGAAGTTGACCAATGAAGCGAGTGCTCTGGCACTGCCTTTCCATAAAGCTCTGAAGAAGATTCCACACCTGAATGCATCGGGGGAGTCGGTTAAGCCGACAGAGCCTAATGGCGTGAAATTCGAGACGTTCGTGTTCGACGCATTGCCGTTCGCGGGTGAGGCGGTGATTGTCGAGTCTACGCGTTTGGGCGATTTTAGTCCGGTTAAAAATGCGAAGGGAATCGATTCCCCGGAATCCTGTCAGGCGGATCAACAGAGATTATTCGCTCAATGGCTGATGGCCGAGGGCGTTGACCTGGAGCTCGACGAAAAAGGAGTGCCGGTTCGCAAACTGGAAGTATCACCGTTGTTTGGCTACGATGCTGAGAGTTTCAGCGAATCGTGGAAGCGATTTGGCGAAACGGTTGATTTTTCCAAGGACGTTTATTTGGGCGATATTTGAAAGCTTCTGACTTTTCAGAGGTTTATTACATGCGTCGGCCGGAATCCGTTTCGATTTCGAGCGAGAGTTTAAAACGTATTTGAATCGCTTGGAAATGGGATTGATCTGCTTGCGGATTATGGAGCTTTTGACGATTTTGGCGACCCAATAGGCCGCTTTCAATCGACTCACTCTCTTCTCTTTAAATACCTAGATGACTCTTCCCCACGTAAACGCTCTAATTGTCGAATCCGACAACGATCGAGCCACTCGTATTTGCGCCCAAATAGAAAAAACGCCCGATCTGGTCATTCGCTGTAAACAGGCGTCTTGTTTATCAGAGGAGAAGAATCAGCGAGTTGAGGCTCGCTGGGATTTTGCGATTGTGCGATTGGATCTTCCCGATGCCAAGGGACTTGATGCTCTTGTTGCGGCTCATGCTCGGCAAAGCGATCTTCCGGTAATCGCGATTCTTGAAGGAGACGAGCCGGTTGCGGTGGTCGATGCTGTGAGGAGTTTGGCGGATGAATGCGTTTTTTGGAGTGAGTTTGACGATTTCTCTTTGAGTCAATGGATTCGACATGCATTGGAACGCGGTGAGATGCTTAAGGAGCTGCGAGCGCAGCAAAGTGTTCGGGCGGCAATCGACGAAGATTCCAAGTACAAGGATTTGATTGATCGAATAGACGAAGCGGTTTTGGTCGTTTCGGAGGAATCGGGTTCGCTTTTGTTTTCGAACGAAACGGCTGGATTGTGGTTTGGAGAGACTATTGAAGGGGTCGTGGCAGGATTGTTGGAGTATGATCTACGCAAAGTGGATTGCGTTGAAATGGAGATCTCGATTCGGCATCCCAATACTCCAAATATCGCTTTGAAATCGAGTCGTCTGGAGTGGGCAGGGCAATCGGCTTGCATGATTGCTTTGAAGGATATTTCGAAGCAGAAAGAAGCGGAAGAGGCTTAC
>JBNMOQ010000328.1:0-5656 GCA_051275055.1 Candidatus Pelagisphaera sp. | reverse complement strand
AACCAGTTCGGTAGCAACGATCGCGGTAGCGATTTCTACCGAACCTGCCTCGAATACAGCCAAGTTCTCTGGCGACAAAAACTCCCCGCCCGAGCAATCCTCTGCCTCGACCGCGCCTGGGGCGCAGATCTCGACGGTAGCGAACCGATCCTAGGCCCCTGGCCGCTCCCCTACCAGGCTCTCGTCCACATCATGCAGCACGCGCCCCAAGAAGCCTTCATCGGCAATCCACGCGTTCACTTCCAGCATTACGCCGACCGACTCGGAGAGCCCAGGCTCGAGCAACGTAAATGGCGCTCCTGGGCCTGTTGGGCCCTATCCTGCAAAGCCCGCCCTGAACTTCCCGGCGACCCCAAGCACGACGTCGAAGAACCCACCATCAATCAAATCACCACAAAGCTCGATCAACACGGCCACCCAAACGAAACCGAACTCTGGCAAACCATCCTCTCCGAAATCCAGTAGGTCAGAGCTTCAACCTGACCCAATTCCAAATTCATCCTTCATCCCTTCCCTAAAACTCCCTCAACGTCCCACTAAACCGTCTCGTCAAACGATCTAACCCCCGCCGGTCCTTCTCTTCCAACTCAAAACCAATCGCATGAATCCGCGTCCGAGCTCCTAATCGCCTCAACTCCTTCTCGATCGTTCCAATAAGAACCTCATAGGGAATCTCCGGATATTTATACGACCCTCCTGAGCGAATACGCTTATTGAGCACTCCATCCGTCACGATAAAAATCAGATCAGGCTCCATTTCGACCGCCATATGCAATCCCGCTTCATGCCCGAGCAAGTGCTCATCCTCGACCTTCGGATTGCCCCTTAGTTCGCTTTGGACCCACCGAGTAGCCGCTTCCCTATTCCCCTTAATGGCCGGTGCCAACTGCGGAGCGAACCGCCGGGATCCCTGACTAAATTGTACGATCCCGAAAAGCGTACCACTGTCCAATCCATCAATCAAAGCAACCACTTCCTCGTGTATCCTTTCGATAGATACTCCTTGGTTTTTCGCTTTCCGAACAACGGAAGCCGAAGTATTGACCACGATCACAATTCGGCGACCCGAATCCTGAACCCCAAAAAACGCCGCCGCAGACGAACTCCCCGCCCCGCGCGCACCCGATTCCATTAAACCCGACTGCTCAAGCATCGCGCTCGACTCCTCCATCAACTCCGAGCTCTGCGCATCGAAGTCAAAAGACTCAACCGGCAAATCCGGCAAAGGAGGCAGATCATTCGGCATCGCCGATTCAACCGACAAACGCTGGATCGGATCCAAACGCCCCATTCGTTTCATAAAACGCTCCCGTTGCTTCAGCTCCTGGAAATCCTCTTTCTCCGTATACGAACTGGCCTTTCCCTCAAAACGCGGCGGCTCACTCTGCGGCGTATCCAAAACAATGATAAATACGGTTACAGCCAAGAACGCGCACTGAACGATCAAAGCGATGAACAATGTTCCCTTATTTACACGACGCTTCCTGCGTCGCGGTCGATTATGATGAGATTGGCGAGACATAAGTCCGCAAATTCGTTGCGATTGGATTCCTTAAATACCCTAAATATCCCCCATACCACAGGTCAACCCCTCAAAGAAGAAACCCAAAATCAAAATCGGTTTCCTTCAACCCCCAACGACCTCTCTCGGCCTATGTACACTTAACTTAATCACGTGATTAAGTTAAGTGCTCATGCGAGAGCGGGTTCAAATAGATTTTGGATCAATCCAAAAAGTCTACCGAGAGAAGCAGGTTCTGTCTTAGATCTCTGAGACCGACTCGTCTTTTGGCAAAGGGTGCTCAGGATCTCAATTCAGCAAACGAATTAACGATCAGCGCTTTCACTCTTCCCCACTCAACCCCGCTGCCTCTTTCGCCAATTGCGCCAACAGGCTCGTCGAAGAGTGAAGTATCTTCTGCGGAGGAATAGCGACAAGCTGCTCACCTACGGTAAATTCGTCCGCCATCATCAAGTTGATCGAAAGCAGTTTCGTTGATCCGCGATACGCCTCGATACGCACCGGCACTTCCCCTCGCTCCAAAATCGCCGTGAGCTCCGGGACCTTCAATCCGCCATTTCCAAAAAGCCACGATTTCGACAATGCTCCCCAATTCACTCTGTAGTCGCTTGTGAAATACATATCGTAACGCAGATCCATTTCGCCTCGATATCGCTTCAAATACGTCCGAAATCCTCGCAACAAATACGGCCCCGATTTCTCCGGACCTGTCATGTCAACCGGAGCCCCGCTCAGGGCCAACGCTCGAAACGCCATCCCGAGCAAAACCTGATCATACCCCCGAAACCGGTAAGCATCCATATCGTCGCCATAAAGAATGAAATCCCCCTTATCGTGACGGAATAGAGCCGATGAAACGCCCGGCGGCGCATTGTTCGCGAACACTTCATTGGCATCGAGTGACGGAATACTCAGCCGATCCTTAGTCGCCAGGACATTGGTCTGAGTCCGCTCCAGCGCTTTGCCCGATCGGATCGAGTAGCGAGATACCACGTAACGCAAAGCTCCTTCGAAATAGCCGGCGCCCTTCTGCGCGGAGAAATCCGCCGCCAAAACAACCGTTCCAAGAAACATTCCTAGAAAAACTGAAAGCATCCGCTTGTTCGCAACTCCTCGCACTGAAGCCATTCAAAAAGAGCCTATCCCCAAATTGCAATCCCGAGAAACACATTTCATGCAACTTCCGCCCACCCCCTCGTGTACTAATAAGAAATGAGCCACAGCATAAATCGACCACAACGCGGCGCAGCCGGAAACATCATCGCCGCTCTCGCCAGCTTTTTCATCCCAGGACTCGGTCAACTCGTCCAAGGTCGCATAATCGCTGCCTTATTCTTCTTCGGAACCACCGCCGTTCTCTACTTCTTTTCGTTCCTGATGCTCCCCTGGCCAGTCGCAGTTCTACTTCATCTATGGGCGATCATTAACGCCGCCACCTACCGCGGGTAATTTGACCTACTTCACCAAAGCCTGACCTGTCGCCGATTCCGGACAGGCGATCATGCCATCCACCGTTCCGGCAAACACGATCTCTCCGCCATTGGTACCGCCACCAGGGCCGAGATCGACCACCCAATCGGCTAAGCGAATAAAATCCACATGATGCTCGATCACGATAACTGTATTGCCCTGGTCGCGCAGCTGATAAAGCAAGTCCGATAATTTCTGGATATCAGACCAGTGCAATCCCGTCGTCGGTTCGTCTAAAATATAGAGAGCTCTACCAGCAGATCGCTTGGAAAGTTCCAAGGACAGCTTAAGCCGCTGAGCCTCCCCTCCACTCAAGGTATTGGCAGCCTGCCCGAGTTTCAAATACCCAAGCCCCACCGCATCAAGCGTACGCAGCTTATCCATCACTTTCGGAACATTCTTAAACTGCTCTAAAGCCTCACCCACTGAAAGATCCAAGGTCTCCGCAATGGTCAGCCCGCTAAACCTGACTTCCAACGTTTCGCGATTGTAGCGCGTTCCGTTACAGCTTGGACAGTCCACGTAAGCGTCGCTCATAAAAAGCATGTCGAGCTTGATCGCCCCCTGTCCCTGACAACGCTCGCAGCGACCGCCACGCGCATTAAAGCTAAACCGACCCGCCTTGTAACCGCGAACTTTCGCTAGTGGGATTTTTGAATACAAATCGCGCAAAACATCGAAAAGTTTGGTATAGGTCGCCGGGTTCGAACGAGGGCTCTGCCCAATCGGCTCCTGGCTAACCCGTACCACCCGATCAAACTTCTCCAGCCCGCTCATACCCGTGTGTTTGCCGGGGATATCTTTCGAACGATTCAATTTCCGTGCCGCCGCCTTCGCCAGCACATCATTCACTAAAGTTGATTTACCAGAACCCGAAACGCCTGTCACGCAAGTGAGCAAATTCACCGGGAAACGCGCGTCGACGCTCTGAAGGTTATGGTGACTCGCCCCGAGGACTTCCAGCCAATCTTCGCCGGGTAACCGCGACCCTGCTTCCTTAGTCAACGTCCGCTTTCCCGACAAATAGTCGCCTGTCGAATACGCGGCGGCCTTCCCTTTCGCGCAATCGGCAGGACTGCCTTCGAACAAGATCTCGCCCCCTGAAGCTCCCGCCCCCGGACCGAGCTCTATCAAGTGGTCCGCCGCTCGCATCGTATCTTCGTCATGCTCCACCACGACCACGGAATTCCCGCGGTCGCGCAATTCCTTTAGCGATTCGATCAGCTTTCGATTATCCTTCGGGTGCAAACCAATACTCGGCTCATCCAAGACGTACACGACTCCTACTAAACTCATTCCCAACTGAGTCGCCAACCGCGCCCGCTGTGCTTCGCCGCCGCTCAACGTACTGTATTGACGATTCAATGTCAGGTAATCCAATCCGACTTCCTTCAGAAAACGCAAACGCAGTTCAACCCCATCCAACACCTCCCCGTAAGTCGAAACGCGATCTTCGCTCGCTTCCAACGAACAAGCGAAATCGTGAGCTTGCCCAATATCCATCGACAGAAAATCCGGCAAGCTCTTGCCTTCCACAAAAACATTCGCGCTTCGGGGACTGAAACGATGCCCCGCACAAAGCGAGCAAGGCTGGTCAGTCTGATACGTCATCAAACGCGCCCGAAACCCATCGCTCTTCGTCTCCAAATAAGACTTCTGCAACAAGGCGATCATTCCTCCAAAAGCCTGTGGAGCCGGTTTGGTCTTTCGTCGCGTCAGCTTAAACTCGAACAAACGACCTTCCACGCCATACAACAAAGCTTGCCG
Organism: Candidatus Pelagisphaera sp.; assembly: GCA_051275055.1. Lineage (GTDB taxonomy): Bacteria > Verrucomicrobiota > Verrucomicrobiia > Opitutales > Opitutaceae > Pelagisphaera. Next base: position 897 of record JBNMOQ010000328.1, on the reverse strand, counting down.
CGTCTCCGCGTCCAAATCCTCCCAAGGCGTTTTCGGATCAAACGGCAATTGCTCCGCCAACTGGCGTAGCAAAGCGTTGTTACGAATAATCAATTGCTTTCCCCCAATTCGAAGCGGTTTCATCGCGCCGGTCTTGACCGATTTGCTCGGATCTGGAACCACGAGCTCTTCCAGGAACCGACGCGTCTTACCGATTCCCCCGCATTCGGGACAAGAACCTTCGGCTGTATTGAACGAAAAATGACGCGGTGAAATCGGCTCATACACTTCCCCGCAATCCGCGCACGCGAGATTGCGACTCAAACCAAGCTCCAACCATTCTCCGTCGCGATTTTCCTGATACAAAATTATCGCTCGATCCTTACCTTCGCTAAACGCCAGTTCCAAAGAATCCGCGATGCGGCTCTTTTGTCCTTTGTCGACAACCAGGCGATCCACAACCAAATCCACTGGCACTGCATTTCTTCCGCGCGGCTCGACATCCGAGTCGTCGATATTCTTCACCTCTCCATCGATACGAATCCGTTGAAAACCCTTCTGCCGCAATCGCGGCAACTCTTCACGAATCATCGCCGGTTTCGCTACCATAAACGGAGCCAAAATCATCACCCGACACTTCTTCGGCAAAGAAAGCACTCGATCCACCGAATCATCAAGCGTTTGACGCGTAATCAACCCGCCGTCCTTAGGACAGCGTTGCTCCCCTCTCAAGGTCCACAAAAGCCGCGCATAATCAGCGACCTCCGTCACCGTCGCAATCGTGCTGCGCGGCGACGATCCTCCCGCCCGCTGCTCGATCGCCAAGACCGGCGAAAGCCCATGGATAAAATCCACGTCCGGACGTTTGAACTGCTCCATCGCCTGCCGAGCCTGCGTTGAAAGGCTCTCCATGTACTT
>JBNMOQ010000327.1:0-5658 GCA_051275055.1 Candidatus Pelagisphaera sp. | reverse complement strand
ATTTGCCGCGACCGATGGGGTTGGCAATGGCCTTCGTGCCAGGAGGAAGCAACTTTAGGCACTCGACAAGATAGAACAACGCGAGAATCAAATAGAATGATTCGGCATCGGTCATTTAGGTGAATTCAGAATGTCTCGAACGATTGCAGTTATTCGGACGGCCTATCGACTACGTCGCGGCCAGCCATCCGAGCGAAGAATTTCTTGATCCCGGCTCCTACGGCGATAATTCCGATGATGATGAATTTAAATCCCTTTTTGAAGAATAGGATCAGATTTCCGAGAAATCCTAGCTTTGCGGCTCCGTAGAGAGCTCCACCTGCGATCAAAGCGGTTAGTCCATAGCTTGCAACGTTATCACCGTCACGGTATTCTGCATACGACTTTCCGTCTTTGTAGGTGTGACCAAGCAATAGGTCCTGGTAAACTGGCAAGATCGCATCGAGGTCTTCAGGATCGCAAACGAGCGTTACGTTCATAATGCCATCTCGACCGAGCATTTTCGTCAGATAGTTCACGCTTCTTCCTCCCGATTCTGAGCGTAGGATGATTCCCCATTCCAAATTGTTCGTCAAATGGTTGTATCGCGGCTCCATTGCCCAGCCTTCGGTGTAGAGCGGTTCGATGCCTTGTTGTTGGCGATACTCGTTATTGGGACCGTCGCTTTCTTGGAGAGATTCTAGTAATTTGTCCGCATCGAGCTCGTCTTTTTCGTCGTCGTTAACATAGCCGCTATCCTCGAATTGAAAAAGCACGAACCAATCGATATCATCGACAGCTATTAGACCTTCGTAGGTGTCTGGAAGGTTCCCGAATGCTTGGAGTAGGGTATCAGCATCAGTCCCGTCGAGAAAACGAAAGCCAGATGGAATCTCGATTGTAGCCCAGTCCTTTAGGTCGCCCCGTCCTTCAGCCTGCCATTGGAGACTTTCGACGAATTGGTCGAATTGCATTTGAGCTTCAGCTTGCTCATCGGTCTGGGCGAATAGACTGGCAGCCAAAAAACAAAGCGTGAATACAGTACTGGCGAGTGGATTCTTTATCATTGGGCAACGAAATTATTAAGGGTGGAAAATATTACGAGCGCGAATTGCGTGTGGCTCAATTGGGCGTCCTGAGAAAATCGTTACCGATTTTCGAGTTGGGCTTCCAATAGAGCATTAGCAGGAATCCGATGATTGCTCCGCCGATATGAGCGAAATGTCCGATGTTTCCTCCGAATACCGAAAATCCAGTGACACCTGAAAAGAGGTCGAAAAGCAGAAGTGCGGGGATGAAATATTTTGCTGCGATTGGTACGGGTATGAATAGCAGCGCTAACTTGGCGTTTGGAAACATCATCCCAAACGCAACGAGGATGCCATAGATCGCTCCGGATGCTCCAACGACAGGGGTACTGTAATTTCGAAAAAGAAGACTGATGTTTTTTTCCGAAATCTGATCCCCAATTTTCAATAAATGAGAACCATCATCAAGGAAACGTTGGTAATTACTTGGCTGCAAATTGCGGTCAAATAATAGGCTTATTGCGTCCAAACGGTGTTGTATCTCGATTGGTTTAAGACCGAGTTCTATCAACTCAGAGTACACGTTGTTAAACTGATAGTAGTTCACTCCCAAATAAATTAAGCCTGCTCCAATACCAACGATGAAGTAGAAGGCTATGAATTTTCGGGTCCCCCAAAGAGTCTCCAGGATCGTTCCAAAGGAATAAAGGGCAAACATGTTGAAAAACAAATGCAAAAGCCCTCCGTGCATGAAAAGGCTACTTGCGAATTGCCAAACCTGAAAATGGTCGTTCATCGGAAAGAAGAGAGCGAACCAAGCGATCATGGCGGACTCCATGTTCGGAACCATATAGGTCGCGACAAAGAATAGGCCGTTCACGATTAAAAGGGCTCGCGTCCCTGGTAGCAGTTTTGGCATGCGGGAGATCATTCTGTGAATACTGTCCGGATCAATCTCTATCCGCGAATTGAGCGATGGATTTTCCAGCATCCACGGAGTCTTCTCGTGCAAGGGTTTCGTTCCATCCGCCCTTGACCTTCCGTGTCATCGTTGGATTCATTGGTTACCCCCAAAAAATATGAGCGAACAACCCAATATTATTCTCATTAACTGTGACGACCTCGGCTATGGCGACTTAGGCTGTTACGGTTCGACCCGCAATAACACTCCACACTTGGATCGACTCGCTAAAGAAGGAAAGCGATTCACGGATTTCTACATGGCTTCCCCCGTTTGCTCACCGTCGCGAGGGGCCATGATGACAGGCTGCTATCCGCCACGAATTGGGTTTGGCAGTTTCAATGGAAGTATTGTGCTGTTTCCAGGTGATGGCATTGGATTGAGCTCGTCCGAGACAACAGTCGCGACTCAACTACAGAATGCGGGTTATTCGACCAAAATCATCGGTAAATGGCATTGCGGCGATCAGCCGGAATTCTTGCCCACGCGTCACGGCTTCGACGAGTATTTCGGAATTCCTTACAGCAACGACATGGGGCGGCAATCAGATCGTCCGGACCGTCCGCCATTGCCTTTGCTCCGCAATGAAACCGTAATCCAGGCCCAACCGGATCAACGGGGAATCACTGAACGCTACACGGACGAGGCGTTGCAGTTTATCGACAAAAACCAGGACAGCCCGTTTTTTCTCTACCTAGCTCACATGTACGTCCATGTGCCCCTGTTCGTGCCGAAGCAATTCTTGGAGCGTTCGAAGAATGGAGCTTATGGCGGCGCGGTCGAATGCATCGACTGGAGCATGGGGATTCTCATGGACCATCTAGAGCAACTTGGCTTAAGTGACAACACCCTGGTTGTTTTCACAAGTGACAATGGATCGCGAGCAAGAGACGAAGGCGGAAGCAACCAGCCCTGTCGAGGAACCAAGGCAACGACCTGGGAAGGTGGTCAACGAGTTCCGTGTATCATGCGCTGGCCCGCTAAAATCGCAAGCGACACGGTCTCTGATGCGATTGTTACTTCAATGGACTTTTTTCCAACCTTCTCGAAACTTGCAGGGGAATCAGTATCCACCGAACGGATAATCGACGGCCACGATATTGGCGACCTTATGTTTGATGAACCAGACTATTCAGCAAATGACACCTTTTACTATTACGCGCAAAATCGACTTGAGGCTATTCGAGTAGGGGATTGGAAACTACATTTCAGAAAAGGGGATTTGGAAATTACTGAACTATACAATTTACGAGAGGATGTAAGCGAGACGACCAACCGTTACAGCGACCAACCGGATGTAGTGGCAGCGCTTTCCGAAAAGGCTCAAGCGATTCGCGAAGACATCGGCGACGAAGCCTGCGGCATTGTCGGCAAAAATAACCGTCCCATCGGGCGAGTTGAAAACCCCAAACCACTCACTGAATACCGTGAGGATCACCCATACATGATAGCGATGTACGATCTCCCCGACATGCCTACGATGAGTGGGTAGGGAGCATGGGCTTGCTGAAGCGCGAGGTGTGACGTTCTCGCGCCACCTGCTTGTCTGATGAAGGTGGATCGAGGCCTCCGGACTCGGTTTGATCTATTGGGGTTGCAGAAACACACCGCTTTTCAATTCTTAGAGACTGTTAAATAAAGTCCAATTTCTTCGAGCAGCTCAACTGTAGGATGGGTCGCTGACCCGCCGTTTGGAATAATATGTCGCCTCAGCGAGACGACCTACAAAATTGAACTATTCAGAATTCACCGTATTGGGTTTCAATTGTAGTGTTCATTCCGACTTATTTAACAGTTCTTAGAGTGAATACCTCTTGCTCGCCGGTTCTTAATCGCCAATTTGGAACCGATGCTCATGCGTAAATTCACCCTGTCGATTGCAACAGTGCTCACGCTCTGTGGCTCTCTGTCTTTTGGAGGTGATTATCTGGATGAAATGAAGCGCAAGGCCACTAAGGGAGATCGCGATGCTCAAACGACGCTCGCTTACCTCTATCGATCAGGCAAAGGGGTTCCGAAGAGCCTTGAGGAAGCCAGAAAATGGGAGCAAAGCAGTTACCGCAGGAGCAGTGAACCAACACGAATAAGCGCATCGACTTACGATAGGGCGACCCCACGAGAACCCTCTCGCTCACGTATGACTCCACGCCGTCCGGAATCGAATTCAACGTTTAGGCAGAGTCTAACTGGATACGGTATTTATCCGCCGAACCCTTCAGTTCGCATGCAGCCCACAAGACCTAGCAATCGATCGCGAACATCTACTGCATTGAGGATGCCCCCTCAAAAACCTCCTGCGAGCGCGAGGCGAGAAAGAACAACTGAGTATCGATACGAGCGTCTTGCATCTAACGTGGAAGACTATCGTCGTCTTGAAAGGAAATCGCCAAACAAGCTCATCAAAGGCGGGAAGATAATCCTAAGTCCAATATCATTCACCCTAAAGAAGTCGAAAAAGGCCGTGATGAAAGTCGCCCGAAAACTCGCCTGGGCCTCAGTTGTTCCGTAGGATTCTTGTTAAAGTAGCACAGGCATCTTGCCTGTGAAGAAAAGGTAGCGGCCGGTCTCCGAGAGGCCATTGCTGTTGAAGGGAATATCGTTTAATGGCCGCTCGGAGATCGGCCGCTACAAATCATGCGAAAGGTAAGTCTCTTGTCTTACACCGAGTGTTTGATCAATTGCTTCAGGAAGGTAAGGCCGTCTTTTAGATTGGTCGTTCCGCCTGGTATTTCATTCCACTCGACCGGGATGGTCTTAATTTGGCAGCCGCTCTTTTTTGCGGAAAGGATGAGTTCCAAGTCAAACGCGTAACCGCACTGAATAAGCTTTTCGCGTGCCGACCGATAGAAAGAGTTCGGGATAATCTTAAATCCGCATTGTGTATCCGATACGTGAATATTGTAGCGAGAGCGGATGAGCCAATTGAAAATACGAGCCACTATTTTCCGAGAAAGGTCTCGCTCTGCATTGGGCGAGTCGTCCGAAACCCTGACGGCGAGATGTACTGTTTCGGAGTCTGCATCTTTTAACACTCTAACGACTTCAGTCGCTGGTACGGCTCCGTCGGCGTCAACGAAAGCCAGCTGATCGATGTCTTCTCCGCAATCCCAACCGGCACGGATCGCACCTCCTTTACCTTGGTTGTTCTTTAGGAGAAGTGGTTGGTTCAAGAAGGGAAACGTGTCGCGAAGTTCGGTGACGAATTTTTCGAGAATCTCCGGTTCATCGCCCGGTGATCCGTCGTCGACAACTTGAATGTTCACTTTGAGATCCGAGTCGCCAATCGCTTTGCAAAGCTCTGGCAAAAAAATGGGAAGACGTTTGCTTTCGCGATAGCAAGGCACGACGAGAAGCGTATCCACCTGTTGGTCCGAGCTCTCGTCTGCCGTAAAAAAAGATCCCGTGGAGAACGATTTCGATTCCGAATAAAGAGCGAAGGACAAAGGCTCGTTGGTTTCGGAAATTGCAGCCAATGACTGTTGGTCCAGCAATAGTGATGCCGTGCTTGCAGCATCTGCCAAAGCGCCGCTTTCAGCGATAGCGTAGCTGCGTAACCAGGGACTCTTGGATTTCTCTAAATCGGGATCAATTACGTGCGTACCTTGGAAAAGCTCCCCGGAACTGGCTAAAGCGTTTTTTGGCGGGAGCGTAATAAAGCGCGTCGATGATCCGTATCCAATTTCCAAATTC
>JBNMOQ010000326.1:0-5698 GCA_051275055.1 Candidatus Pelagisphaera sp. | reverse complement strand
GCCGAGTTGTCCGATTCAGTAGCTAGACAACTATCGCAAATGCACGAATCCGACCGATAACGAAATACTCGATCCGCGTGCGATTTATCAGTCGCCCCGCACTGCGAGCACGTATGAAACGGCTCACCCGATTGCTTAACTTTCTCGGCTTTCAAATTAGCCAAACGTTTCTTCGACTTAGCTTTGAATAGAATGTCTTTCCCAAAAAAGATGAAGAAATTTGCTACGCTCGCGACCACGAAAATTTTGACCTGCCAACTCGATTGCACGAACATTAACCCAAGCATCGCCCACGCAATCCATCCCAACCATCGAACCTTCACTGGCAGTATAAAGAACAAACGAAGTTCGAAATCAGGAAACAAATAGGCGAACGCCAAAAAGATAGTCTGCCCCCAAATAAAATTATCGATCGCTAATCCCGGGAGCAACAATCCCGCAACCATCCCCAAGATCGCGCCGAGCAAAAGGTACACATTCAAACGAAACGCACCCCATTGCGACTCTAGCGCTCCGGCCATCATGTAGAAAATGTACCAAACGAAGAAAAGAAATATTCCACCTGAAAGCGGTGGAATTAACGGAAACGCGAATATGCGTAAGACATCTCCCTCAAGCACCTTGGACGAATCAAACAGCATTCGTTCGAGCATCGAGTTCGAACCATCGAATTCCAAAAAATTCAAAGAAAGAAACCAGATGACAACCTGCCCTCCAACCAAATAGGCAGCAATGTTCGGAATCGCCCACGACCCGAATTTTCGCTCTAATTTATCCAAAAAAGTCATAAAACGCGCGTACTCTGATTAGAGGTTCGATTCACTCCGGATTCGGATGTTCCGCTACAGTTTCGATACTGATACCGCCGCGGGCCTTTTGAACCGTTATCACTCGACAAGCTTTAGGCTGAATATCCGCCACCACACGATCTAGGATGTCTGCCGCCATCTTCTCGGCAAAAACCGCGCGAGTCGCGAAGCCCCACAAATACAATTTCAAACTCTTCGATTCGATGCACAATGCACCCGGCTGATACTCGATCTTGACCGTATAAAAATCCGGCTGTCCCGTTATCGGACACGAACTCGCGACTTCGTCCGAAGTCATCGTCACCTGCCCTACTCCATCCGGAGCAGGAAACGTATCCAATTCGTCGACCGGGTGCTTGACCGTTTTTCCCAAGTACTTCGCTTCCATAATCAGCAATAAAACCAAGAGCTACTTACCTCCTACGACCGAAGCAAGCCTACGCTCGAAAAGAACGAGAATCCACCCGTATGCCCCTCGGTCTCCAGTTCGCCAAATCAACAGGGCTTGATCTCCGAGCGAGCCGCATTGCACCACCCATTATCCTTCGAAGACTATTTTCTCGATTGCCAAGCGCTTGATTTCGAGCGAATAAGGCAACAATGAGACCAATACTGCTAGTCCTCGCCGCTGGAATGGGAAGCCGATTTGGCGGCCTAAAGCAAATCGAGCCAGTTGGCCCAAATGGCGAGTGGATCTTGGATTTCTCCGTATTCGACGCCGTTGAATCCGGTTTTGGGAAAGTGGTCTTCGTCATTCGCGAAGAAATGGAAGAAGCCTTCAGCGTCGTTCGCGATCGATATGCCGGACGCATTGAAGTCGAATTCGCCTTCCAAAAAAGCGACGACCTCCCGACGCTTCAACACCTGAGCCAACAACGCGAAAAACCCTGGGGGACCGGACACGCGGTATACGCCGCTCGCAAAGCACTCGACGCTCCATTTGCCGTCATCAACGCCGACGACTTTTACGGTCGCGACGCCTTTCGCTCTCTAGCAAATTTCCTCTCTAAACCAAACCTAACCGACAGCGAGTACGCACTCATTGGTTACCAGCTGGAGAACACCCTTTCCGAAAACGGCTCGGTCTCTAGGGGAATTTGCCACGCAGCAGCCAACGACCTCCTCGAATCCGTAGAAGAGCACACCGAAATCAGTCGCAATCCTGAGACTGGGGAAATTACCGCTATCGATTCGAGCGGCAATGAAACGAGCCTATCCAGCAAATGCCCCGTTTCTCTCAACTGCTGGGGCTTCCCTGCCAGCTTCCTCACGGAACTCGAATCCTTGCTGAGCGCTTTCCTCGAAGAAAACGGCGAAACCCCCAAAACGGAATTTTATCTGCCATTCGCCGTCGATTCCCTTCTCCGATCCAACAAAGCGACTTCACGTATAATTGAATGCTCGAGCCGCTGGCTGGGCGTAACGCACCGCGAGGACCTAGCCTACGTTCAAACGGAAATATCGAAACTCTTCGAGCAAGGCGAATACACCGCTCCGCTTTGGTAGCCTCTCCAACACGAGATCAATCCTGATAGAGTATTTTAACGTGATCACCCTCTTCGAAAAGGTGTATATCTTCGATGATCACTACATCATCGTCGCCAATCCCTTCGAGGATCTCCAATATGGTAACGCTCTTGTAACCTACACGTACCGGTTTCCTCGATACGGTTTCGTTTTCAACAACTAACACGGCGTTATTAACCACCGCCTGACGAGGCACATGCAAAGCGTTTTCGCGTTCATCAAGCGTAATAGTCGCATCGCCCGTCAATCCCGAGTCGAGACGATCGTCAGCGATATCGACATCCAACAAAACCGTAAAACGCTGCGTCTGCGCATCTGCCACAGGAATAACGCGTTCGATCTTCGCATCGAAAAGTTCATTCTCGATTCCCAAAAAAGCGACCCGAGCCGGCATTCCAACTCTCAAGCCAACAAAATATTCCTCGCTCACCTTAACTTCGACCATGCGCGTGAGCGAAACCACTTTCGCTAGATTACTTCCGCCTCCAATCAGGTCGCCTTCGTGAGCATGGATTTCAGTCACTATTCCATCGATCGGCGACTTAATTGTCATTTGCTCTTTCTGGCGGTTTAAGCTCTTCAATTTATTCTCGAGATCCAGCAACAAAGTCTCGTTCTGCAAGTCGCTGCGAGCTATATCGTCTTTGACTTTCTTAACTGCTCTCTTCGCATTCGTAACGTCGATCTCGCGCACTCCACCTCTCGAAAAACGGTATTCGACATCGCTTAGAAGATCATTTTTTACATCCAAATCGATCAGCAAAGCCGATCCTATTTCAATACGCCGATTCGCGCTCGCAATATCGTTGTCCGCTTTCTCGATCAACAAATCCAGGTCGCCCGTATCAAGCTCCATCAATACTTCATTAAAGGAGACTACACCCCCTTTCTCGATTTTCGAAACAGCAATGCGACCGCTATGCTCGCCTTTGATGTACATCTCCTTTTCAGCAAGTACGCTGACTGAACCAGGGACCGCATTAATAGCTAAGTGCCGTTCGGCCTTTGCAACCAATGCCGTAGGAACCGATTCATTTAAAATATAGATTCCCGCAGCCGAGACAAGAGCGATCGGAATCAAGATTTTGAATACCAAACCAATTTTCATATCATTTACAGTGGAACAGACCGCTACTCGGTACGCGAAGCGATGAATTTCTGAGAAAAAGGATCAAACCCGAGCAATGACGCCATTTCCGCTAAAGAGTTTAAATAGGCGGCCCGTGAACGATTTGTCTGCGAGTCCTGAGTCATGAAACTCCTCTGCGTGCTACCCAGAACATCAAAAGTCACACGTCCTTCTTCGAAATCTTTTGTCGCCTCGCCAACGTGCCTCTCCGACAGCTCCAATGCAGTTTCATCTCGTTTCAAAACACGAGCATTCAAATTCAATAACCTTTGCGCCCTTTCCAAGTTGAAACGATAAGTCGACTTCGCATCCTCGAATCGCGCATTCATTTCCTCGAGCTGCGCAATTGCAGACCGCTTGTAGCCACGTGTCGCTGAACCGTCGAAAATACTCCAGGAAATGGATACTCCCCCAAATACGATTTCTTCCGGTCGGCGCGCGCCGCGACTATCCAGATCGTACTGAGTCAGTCCAATCGACATTCCGATCTTCGGCTTGCGACGTTGATTGGCGATAAGCAAGTCCTTCTCGTAATACTCAACCGCTTTCGATGATTGCTCTATTGAAGAGCTACGATCGACACCACCATCGAAATGGTTCTTCAAGCTCTGAATCTCCTCTGCCTCAAGGCTATCGCGTTTAGGAATCCCACCTACGAAATTTCGCTCGATTTCGGAACTCTCCATTCCAACTAGACGAGCGAGATAATCAACTTGGTCCTGGAATCCGTTTTCCTTCCGCAAAACATCCAACTCCGACTTGTTCACGCTCAAAGTCAAAGCATGCACTTGAACAGTCGATGCCGTGCCCGATTTAAAACGCTCTTCCGCCTGTTCAAGCTGATTCCGGTACAACTCCAAAACCTTTTCGCTCAATTCGATATCTTTCCGAGCAATCAAAATATTCAGATACCGCTTACGCACATCTAAAGCCAAATTCCGATAAGCCTCAAAAGTCTTCAGTTCCTCCATCTGCAAACTCAGCTCGCCCTTATCCTTATTCGCTTCCAAGGCTCCCCAGTGGTAAAGGGCCTTCGACAGTGTCAAAGAATAATAGACACGATCGCGAATTTCAGATTCGTCAGCTTCGAGATCTTGTTCTTTCCGATAACTCACGGAACTGCCCAGCTTCATCTGCTTCCCCGATTTCGCAACCAACCCACGGCCCTCGAAGTTTTCTTCAACCAAATCCCTAATCTGAATACTCGAAGACTGCGTCATCGCCGTCTCAAGCAAAGCCTGCAAACCACTCATGGATTGCTCAGGCAAGCGATCAGTCAATAGCGACTCCTCAGCCCCAAGATTGCCCGCCACTATCCATGACACAGCAACCCCTGCTAAAAGAACCCTATTGCGAAACAAAACCAATGAAAACGACCCAAGCATAACAGTAACTAAAACACCGAGAGAAAGAGCCCGTTCCCCAATGGCGAGGCGAAAATGGAAGCGCATGCCGAATAAATGTCCCTGAAACCTAAAAGGCTGCTGGGAAAATTGGGTTTTCACGATTGCCCAACTGCAGATTCGTTTCCTACAAATCATGACTTATTGAACAGTCTATAAGGGACTGTTCAATAAGTCCGTTTCGTGCAAATCAACTGTAGGGAGGGTCGCTGACCCGCCTTTTAGGATGAGATGTCGCCTCAGTGAGACGACCTACAAAATGAAATAACCGTATTGGGATTCAATTGTGGTGTTCTTTCCGCCTTATTTAACACTCCCTAAGACAAACCCCCATGCTCGAATCAAAGCCCAAATAAGGCACCATTCAGACTTTGAGGTTTACACTGACCCAATTAACTCCTTGGCTAATTGGATAATGCATCAGTCAGCCGCGTTTTATTTTTGGTTTTATACCTTCTGGAACTCCCCAGTGGCCGGCTGACCATACGCAATCTCAACGCAACGTTAGCAAAAAGCCCTGGGCCTCCTTAGTAGGAACCCAGGGCTTTTTGCATTTATACACCAAACTCAAAACATGAAAACCGAAACTCTAGCTCAAATCGCTCATACGACAACGGACCGAACGCCCAATTCGCTCCCCTTGCCTTCGCCGGATCAACTCCGGGACGCGATTCCGCGAACTCCCGATTCCGAGAAGACCGTCAACCGCTCGCGTTTGGAAATCGAAGAGATTCTGACTGGCAAGGACGACCATCGCCTCCTAGTCGTCTGCGGCCCCTGCTCCATTCACGACATCAACGCTTCGATGGAATACGCTAGGCGACTCGCCA
>JBNMOQ010000325.1:0-5702 GCA_051275055.1 Candidatus Pelagisphaera sp. | reverse complement strand
ATTTCTCCGAGAGGAAATGGCAGCAACGAAAAGACCGCTATTTAGCGCTAGAGGAACCTCTATTTTCCAGACGCAAGCACGCGTTCGTCTACTAGGGAAATCAGTTCATCCAAATTTTCGCAGACGTTGATTTCCTCGGCGGACACGAGCACTCGAAGGTTGTCGTCATTTTCGGTGAAGATCGCAGGGAGGGCCTCTTTGCATTCCGGGTACTTCTTTTGGAATTCGCTGCGGTGGAGGAATGTTTTATCGGCTTTGACCTTAGACAGGTAGTTGCGCCAATTTTTGAGCATCCCGGTCATTCCGTAGGTGAAGCGGCACAGGTTGCATTCGTAAGTCGATGGAGACATGACCTTGTGAATAGTGTCTGTAATGGCGTTGAAGAGGCCGTCGTCGGCGTTGTATACGAGAATCAGTTTCATAGGTTTCCCCAAGAAGACGGATGGCGGGGCGGTTTGAATGTGAGTTTTCAAGCAGGATTGAACGATAGATAGGGCAATGACGTCCCGGCGCTTGCGCATTAGAAGATCAAACCACTGCGGCACGCCGGGGCGTCGTTGCCCTACCTTAGAACCGTTAATCAATATTAGACCAGATAGCGTTAAGCTGCCTTTCCGATGGTCTAGTGCCTGTTTTAAAAGTCGAAATCCGTAGGGCTGGCGCAAGCGCCAGCCCTACGTTGAAATTCGCTAATAGCTGACTGATTAAACAGCCTCTTAGAGACTGTTAAATAAGTCGAAAATGCCCTGTCTCTAATCTGTAGGGCTTCCTTTTGTAGGTCGCCGCGCTGAGGGGACATTCTGGTTTTGACGGGTCAGCGCCCCGTCCTACAATTGATCTGCTCGAACAAAACGGACTGATTAAACAGCCTCTTAGACTTCTGCGACGAAGACGGCTCGGCGAGGAGCGGGGTAGCCTTCGATCGTTTTCGACGAGTCTTCGGGGTCGAGGAAGGTTTCGAGCGAGTCGAAGGTCATCCAGTCGGTGCTGCGTTGTTCGGCTGTCGTGGTATCGGAAAGGTCGGCTAGGTGGATCGATTTGAAGCCGCAGCGTTCGAGCCAACGTTCGAGAGTGAGGCAACTGGGGATGAACCAGGTATTGCGCATTTTGGCGTAGCGGCCTCGCGGCAGGAGCGCATGGCCGTCTTCGCCTTCGACGACGAGGGTTTCCAAAACGAGTTCGCCTCCGGGTTTGAGCATCTCGCGAAGTTCGATCAAGTGATCTAGCGGCGAGCGTCGGTGATAGAGGACGCCCATTGAGAAAACCGTATCGAAGACCGGGAGGCTTGGTGGGAGTTGCTCGATTCCGAAGGGAATGACCCAGGCGGGATGGTTTTTGGGGAGGTACCGCCGAGCGATGAAAGACTGCATTACGTAGAGCAGATAGGGATCGGTTCCCAAGGCGAGTTTGGCGCCTTCGGCAGCCATGCGGTAACTATAATAGCCGTTTCCGCTCCCGATATCCAAGACGAGTCGGTCTCTTAATGGCGAGATGGCTTTTTGAATTCGATCCCATTTCCATTCGGAGCGCCATTCGGTGTCGATATCGATACCGAAGAAATTCCAGGGGCCTTTACGCCACGGATGGAAGGCCATGAGGGTGTCGCGGAGAACGGATTGTTGCTCGGCCGAAAGGTCGCCGTTTTGACCGATCGTGACGGCGCCGCTTTGTTGGTCGAAGTGACTGGGCTCGACGTCCGGCAATGCGTCGAGGGCATTGAGCCATTTCGGCAAATGTCCATTGTTCGCTCCATGGATCGCTTTGTCGATGCGCTTGGGCAGGGTTTCGAGCCACGGGGCTAGGTCGGTGTTTTCAAGAAGATCGAAAAGCGGCTGGTATGAAATGTCGGGCATCGGCGAGGCGCTAGGCTTTGATGGCGAGCATCGATACGAAATTGAAGCATTGCAGCCAGGTTTCGCAGTGGTCGAAGCCCGCTTCGCTTAGGCGAGCTTTGTGTTCTTCGATCGTCTCGGCGATGAGAACGTTGTCCAGCGAGCCGCGTTTCTGGCTGATTTCGAGATCGCTGTAGCCGTTGTCGCGTTTGAAATCGTGGTGCAGATCGAAGAGGTCCTGTTGGGCCTTGGGATCGGAGAAGTGGACTTTTTCGGAAAGGAGGAGGACGCCGCCAGGTTTGAGTCCCGAGGCGATTGATTTGAGCAGCTCCAATCGTCGCTCCACGGGAATGAACTGGAGGGTGAAGTTGAGGAGGACGACGCTAGCGTTTTCGATTGGCGTATCCAGAATATCGACGCATCGAAGTTCCCAGGCTTGCTTGTCGATCGCCTGAGCCAGGTTGCCTTGGCAGCGGTCGAGCATGGGTTGGGAATTGTCGATGCCGATGAGGGAGGTCGATTCCGGCGAGCCGTCTGCGATGGCGACGAGTCCGGCTCCGAGCGAGCAACCGAGGTCGTAAATCCGCGTTTGCTCTTGGGCGTAGCGTTTAGCGATCAGGGGCATTAGGGAAAGCGTCATGGCGTAGCCAGGGACTGATCGTCGGATCATGTCGTCGAATACGGCTGCCACTGAATCGTCGAAGACGAATCCGCCCACGCGTTCGCGAGGCTGGGCGTAGATGCGGTCTTTGCCTGGATTTGGGTTGCTCACGGGAGCAGCCAAGCAGGCGGAGCGAAACGCGCAAGCGGATTTCCGGCTTGTCGCTGGCCTCAAAATGCGCGGTTTAGTCGGCCATGGGCAAAAAAAACGGAAAATGGGTCGTGGGCGTATTGCTGCTATCGGTCGCGGCTTTGGCTTATTTTGCGGTGATAGTGAAGAAGGATATGATGAAGCGAGGTCCGAGAGCGGAAGCTGCTGCCGAGCAGGCTGCCGAGTAGCTCTACAAATGCCTTCGATTTAGGGCTCCGCTGGATTGTTTTGTTCTCTGGTAGAACAAGACCGTCCCAGTCTGCCGCATTCAGTTCAGTTGCTGAGGCATTATTACTCCCAAAGGAGCTGTAGGTACGGTCTGTGAACGTGCCGTTGCTCGGGACGAGCAACCCTACCTGTTTGTTGGCGAGGCAAAAGATGCGCTACTTGTAAATAATCCCGCTCGGCTGGCTAGTTATGCTTCTTGTTTGACCTTGAAGTGGAGAGGCGTATGCCGTTTGGATTCCTATTTGCCATGAATCGCGTCTATATTAAAACCTACGGATGTCAGATGAACGAGCGGGACAGCGAGCAAGTCGCCATGTCTTTGCGCGATCGCGGTTACTCCGTGGTGGACAATGAGTTCGATGCAGACGTGGTTTTGCTCAATACCTGTAGCGTGCGCGATCAGGCGGAGCAAAAGGCGATCGGCAAAGCGGGATACCTGGCGAAGCGCAAGCGGCAGGAGCCGGGTTTCAAGATTGGCGTCTTGGGCTGCATGGCGCAGAATCGCGGCTCGGCGTTGATTGATCGCTTGCCGGATTTGGATTTGATCGTCGGTACGCAGAAGTTTCACGCGGTTCCGGATCATTTGGATAATTTGATTAAGTCGCTATCGGCTCAGGGTCCTAAGCCGACCACGATTGTTGATATCGGTGAGGAAAGCGGTTCCCAGAATACGATTAAGGATCACCTGCCTAAGAAGAACCAGGTTTGCGCCTTTGTTTCGATCATGCAGGGCTGCAACATGAATTGCGCGTTTTGCATTGTGCCGAAAACGCGCGGTCGCGAACGGGCTCGCCCGATCGAGCAGATCGTCGAGGAGGTTTATTCGTTGGCGGAGCAAGGCGTCAAGGAAGTCACTTTGCTAGGCCAGATCGTAACGAGTTTCGGCCGACGCGAGTTTCCGGTGATCGATGGCAAGTCGCCGTTCGTCCAGTTGATCGAGAAGATTAACGATATAGACGGGATCGAACGGATTCGCTTTACTTCGCCTCATCCGCGGGGTTTTAAGCAAGATTTGGTCGAGGCGTATCGCGATGTGCCTAAGCTTTGCGAATATATCCACCTGCCATTGCAGGCTGGTTGCGACAAGACGCTTCAGGCGATGAATCGTCCTTACACAAAAGCTCGTTATCGCGAGATTGTGGATTCCTTGAGAGCGGTCGTGCCCGACATGTATTTCTCAACCGATATCATTGTTGGTTTTCCTGGAGAGACCGAAGAGGACTTTAATGAGTCGGCGGCATTTTTCGAAGATATTGGGTTCGATATGTCCTATATTTTCAAATACAGCATTCGAACCGGTACGCCTGCCGAGACTATGGCCGACCAAGTTTTAAAGGAAGAAAAGGAACGGCGGAATCATGTTTTGTTGGATATATTGCACAAACGCTCGCTTTGGCGAAATGAGCAATTGATTGGTACGACTCAAGAAGTGTTGGTCGAAGGGCCTGCGAAGAAAGGCGACAAATTCGTCGGCAAGACCCGCGGCTATCGCAATTCGATTTTTGACGGAGACGAACGATTGATCGGCCAATTGGTCGACATGAAAGTGGAACGAGCCACGGCAAGTACGGTCTATGGCGATCTAGTGCTCGCCGGAGTGGATACGATATAGAACGATTATGGAACTGACTCTTTTTCAAGCGACTTTACTGGCAGGAATTCTCATCGCCGCCCTGGGGACTTTGTTCGCAGCTCCGAGCAAGCGATCCGCCGCGTTGATCCGCGGATTTCCTCGGTCTCGCTTAGCGGCTTACGTGACGATGATCATCGGGGGAGCGTGGACGCTCTATATGGTAGCTCATTTGGGGGACGCTAACTACGGAGCTTTTAAGAAGTATATTTTCGTGGCGTTCGCGGCTGTAGGCGTGCTTTCGTTTAAGTATGCTCCGGATTTTCTGTCGGTTCGCGGCGCGTGTATTTTATTTTTGCTGATTGGCAATTCGATTGTCGGTGCTGCGTTTGGTCATTACGAAGAGCCGTTGAGATTGTTTTTCGTGACTCCTATATTCGTCGGCTTCGCTTTGTCGTTATATTTGGCATACTCGCCATTTCGGTTGCGTGATTTTTTTAGTTGGCTTTTCGCTAATGCCAGTCGTCCGAGAACCTTGGGTTTGATCTTCTTGTTGTACGGCGGGTTTGTGAGCGCCTTAGCGTTTGCTTATTGATTATGGAAAATCTGCCCGTTGAAGATATCGCTTTGCTTATGATTCTCGCCGGTCCGGCGGGAAGTGGTAAGACGACTTTGTGCGAGCGGATTGTGGCGGATAAAAATCGTATCGAACGTTTAGTTACGTGTACGACGCGCCAGCCACGAGAGAACGAAATCGATGGTGTGGACTATCATTTTCTTTCGAATGAAGCATTTGACGAGAAAATCGAAACCGGCGCATTTCTAGAATGGGCGAAAGTGCATACCAATCGATATGGCACGCTGAAGAGCGTTATCGAAGGTAAGCTCGCCGAACAGATTGATTTGGTGATGAACATCGACGTTCAAGGCGTGGCCACAGTTCGCGAAGCGGCGAAGAGTCACCCGACGATCGAGCAGCGTTTGGTTACGGTGTTTATAATGCCATCGGATTTCGATGAGCTGCGTCAGCGTTTGCGTGGTCGCGGTCAGGATGACGAAGCGGAAATTGACCGTCGCATCCAATCCGCGGAAGCGGAAGTGAAGCAATGGAATTCCTTCGACTACGTCATCAGATCGAAGTCTAAGGACGAGGATTACGCCGCAATTCGGAGTATTTGGCAGGCGGAGAAGCGCAAAGCGTCCCGGTTGGGATAGTTGCGACTTCGGAATAAAATTAGCCGCTTCTGGCAATCAATTCGAG
>JBNMOQ010000324.1:0-5727 GCA_051275055.1 Candidatus Pelagisphaera sp. | reverse complement strand
CCATCTTCCAATGCTTGAAAAGAAGAAGTAGAAAATTACGCTCCCGCCGGCGACAGTATTTTAAAGCACTATTTCCTCTGCTCGAATAACCACTTCAGCACAGTCTCATCCGAGTAAGTCGGCGTCCAGGCATTATGCTTCGTATTCTTGTATTCCGTGTACAACGGATGGGCTCTTTTTTTTCTGAGAGCAGCGACCATATCGCGCGAACGCTGTGTTTTCACGACCGAATCGCTATCGCCATGAAACACCCAAATCGGGAGCTTTTTCAATTTCTTGGCAAAAGCAGGATCGCCACCGCCGCAAACAGGCATCGCTGCAGCAAACAGTTTCGACTGACGCTGGATAATATCCCAAGTTCCGAATCCACCCATCGACAAGCCCGTCACATAAATTCGTTTTTTATCCACAGGCTGCGTTTTTATCACCTCGTCAAGCAATTCCATGGCCATCCGCATCGACTCGGAAGGCACTTTGGACATCTTATGCGAAAGATCGCCCCAAGGCGTATCCACCCATTGTTTATCCTTAGGGCATTGAGGAGCGACAATCGTAACCGGAATGTCATTCGATTCGGCATACGCCAAAATCTCCAAAGCACCATGCTTCAGTTGATTCTCATTATCCGATCCACGTTCTCCCGCTCCATGAAAAAAGAAAACCAACGGACCAGTCTGCCCATTCTTCAACCCCTCGGGAGAGTGAATTCGATATAGCAACGAACCGCCATTCTCAGAACTGAAAGTCTTCGACTCAAACGCATCATTTGCCCGAAGCGATCCCGCTGCTAAACAAATCCCAATCGCAATTGCTCCAAAAAACACAAGACGCTCCATGGAAGAACAAAGAACGAAACAGCTCTCTTTAGGCAAACCTTTAAGGGTAGGGCTGGGGCTGGCTCAGAGCATACGCATCAACTTAACCCAAACGTTTCATAAATCGACTGAATATTGGCTCCTCAGGATCCGCTTTGCGGATACAGGTCGGCTGATGTCGAAAAGGTTTTGAAAGTGGAACTTGCCCGAAAATGCTAAAACCTGCCGTCGCTCCAGCGACACCTATGTCGCCTTTGGCGACCCTGACCATTCCGTTTGCTAGCAATTTTGCTCAAGACTATCATAAGCCCACTTTAAGTGATGTTTCGGTTTGCGCTTAATTGAAACTTAACTTATTAATGATTATGATTTTACGCGTTTATTAATCAGTATTTATGAGACTACGAGGTTAAGTTTATGCTATGAAGTTATTCCAAATGCCACGCCGATGTTGCTACGTCGAAACGCTGTGTAGTTTTCATTACACCATGCTAGTCTTGAGCCACATTTTTACTAAATAGAATCTATTTCACTTTCTGCGATCACCATTCCATTCACTGCTTTCAAGCGCCCAGAACCGCCCCTCCTCTGCATTAATCAATAAACGGCAAAATCCTTGCTCAGAAAAGCCGCCTTTGCCTGGATCCAAAATTTCCCATCGATGCTTTCCTGGCGCAAATCGCTTCGAAACCGTACCCTCCCATTTCGATGGTTGATCACCATCTTCGAAAATCAGCGTCAAGCCATCCTGTCGACCGTAGTGTAGAACCACTTCGGCCAACGCTTCGTTTCCAAGCAATTCGAAATCAACAATCAAGTTCCCATCAGGTCCTTTTGTAACCTTATGAACTTCGACCGAAACAGGGTGCTCGCTAAATTGCTCCATAGCCTTTTCGGTCATATACTCGGGCAACGCAAAACTCGGCATATGGACGACATCGTTTTTCTTCGTTTTAAAACGACGATAAACGATTCCTCCGGTCGTCATGCTAAACCACCCATCATCCGACAACTCCCAGCGTTTTGGAGCGATCTCTCCGATCTTCGTACTTCCCTTCATCGTGTCGATTGGGTGCCATGCCCCTTTAAGATCCTGTATCCAACCTCGATAGCTCGCGCTCCGTAGCGACTGATGAGTTCGCTGCGACACTACGCGACCAGGCACTTCGACGAAAGCCCCTGGTTCCCGCAATCCACCATACTTATCAGGTTCGTCCGTAAATTGACGACCCGAAGCATACAGCATCCATTCACCATTCTCAGGATTAACGAAATAGGAGTGATACGTGCGATAGGGATACGGATCAACTGTAGGGTGGGTCGCCGACCCGCCGATTAAGATGAGATGTCGCCTCAGCGAGACGACCTACAAAACTGAACGTTTCAGAATTAGCCGTATTGGGTTTCAATTGGAGTGTTCATTCCGATTTATTTAACAGCCTCTTAGTACAGAATCGGCATACTCTGGCATCAGCCAACCTTCGACAGGATATGGGATTGCCCAAGAGCGAACTCTACGCTCTTTTATTCCAGTGAAACGTTTTCTCCCCTACCTCGTCTCGCTGACGTTAACTGCTTTCGCAGGAACCGCAGCGGATAAACCAAACATTCTCTTCATCGCTATCGATGATCAAAACGACTGGATCGGCTGCATGGACTCGCACCCCATGGTCAAGACGCCCAATATCGACAAGCTCGCCGCTCGCGGAACGCTTTTCGCAAACGCCCATTGTCAGGCTCCGCTTTGCAATCCGTCGCGCACCAGTCTAATGGTCGGTCTTCGTCCAAGCACTACAGGTATACACGGCCTCAATCCTTGGTTTCGCGATGTTCCGCAATGGTCCGACCTTGTATCCCTTCCCCAGCACTTCGCTGCCAATGGCTACCAAACCTACAGCAACGGAAAGATCTACCACAGCATCCGATCTCAACCGAAGACCGAGAAAAACCCGGAATTCCAAAATTGGGGATCGCGCGGTGGGGTCGGTTCGAAACCGCCGCAAAAGCTCATCCCTACCACTCCATTCGGCAATCACCCGCTAATGGACTGGGGAGTCTGGCCCGACAATAACGACGACTCGACCAAAGGCGACTTCGACGTAGCCTCCCAGGCCGTAGACATGATCAAGAATATGCCGAAGGACAAACCGTTCTTCCTCGCAGCCGGATTTTTCCTGCCTCACGTACCTTGTTACGCAACCCAGAAGTGGTTCGACCTGTATCCAAACGATGAATCTGTTCTTCCTCCAATGCCAGAAGGCGACCGCGATGACACTCCGCGCTCTTCTTGGTGGATACACTGGAAACTTCCCGAACCACGCCAAAGATGGCTAGACGAAAACGACCAGCAAATCAACCTCGTCCGCTCGTATCTAGCATCCACCAGTTTCGTAGACAACCAAGTTGGCCGTATTTTAAAAGCGCTTGAAGATGCCGGACTCCAAGACGACACGATCGTCGTTCTCTGGAGCGACCATGGCTACCACCTCGGTGAGAAATCGATTACCGGCAAAAACACGCTTTGGCGAAACTCTACGCGCGTCCCACTCATCTTCGCCGGACCCGGCGTCAAATCAGGACAAAAGACCCAACGTCCTGCGGAGCTGCTCGACATTTACCCGACCCTGGTCGACCTCTGCAATCTCCCTTCGGTCGATCACCTCGAAGGTCTTAGCTTAAAGCCTCAGCTCAAGAACGCTCGAGCCCCACGTGAACGGCCCGCCATCACTTCGCACAATCAAGGCAACTATTCGGTCGTATCCGAAAAGTGGCGATACATTCATTACGTCGATGGCGAGGAAGAGCTTTACGATATCGTAAACGATCGTCACGAATGGACCAACCTAGCCTCCGAACGCAAAGGCGTTCTAAAGTCGATGCGCAAATGGCTACCCAAGATAGACAATGGTCCCGTTGCCGGAAGCGGTTCACGGGTACTCACCTACTACGACAAAACTCCCGTCTGGGAAGGTGAGCCCATAGGCGAAGACGCCGAAATCCCGCACGACAAGTAGAGGAGTCTCACGCCTATTCAATAGGTAGCGGACGATCTCCGAGCGGCCATTTTTGTTGATATTGTTGATCCCACTCAGTGGGATCAGTGGCCGCTCGGAGATCGGCCGCTACCATTACCCCAAAAAACCATGAATCGTCTCCTCAGAAACCTCCTCATTCTTCATTCCTCATTCTTCATTCTTCATTCATGGGCGGCGCAGCCGCCCAACGTCCTCTTCATCCTAGCAGACGATCTCGGCTACTCCGACCTCGGCTGCTATGGCGGCGAAATCGAAACTCCAAACCTCGACGCGCTCGCAGCCAACGGCCTCCGCTATACCCAGTTTTACAATACAGGCCGCTGCTGGCCATCTCGAGCATCCTTGCTCACGGGCTACTACCCCCATGAGATTCATCGCGACTTCCTACCCGATTACAATGGCGGCGCTCGCGGTACCCGACAAGACTGGGCCAAGCTGCTTCCCGAATTCTTAAAACCGCAGGGATACCGAAATTACCATAGCGGTAAATGGCACATCGACGGCAACGTGCTCGACGGAGGCTTCGATCGCTCTTTCGATACCAAGAACCAAGGGACATTCTTCACCATCAAAGGAGCTCGAATCGATGACAAGCCAGTCAAAGTTCCTGCCGACGAATCCGGATACTACACGACCATCGCAACCGCAGATCACGCCATCGACTGCCTACAGGATCACGCCGCCAATCACGCCGAGAAACCGTTCTTTCAATACCTAGCCTTCATAGCTCCCCACTTCCCGCTCCATGCAATCCCCGAAGACATCGACAAATATCGCGATCGATATATTGAAGGCTGGGGGGCAATGAGAGAACAACGTCACGCTCGGCTAAAGAAAATGGGAATAGTGGATACGAACCTATCCGCTCCCGAACTCGATATTGGGCCTCCCTACCATTACCCAAACGATCTCCACAAACTCGGTCCCGAAGAAGTGTACTACCCGTACCCCTGGGATCGGCTCAGCTCGGAACAACAGCGCTTTCAATCCACAAAAATGGCTATACACGCGGCGATGGTCGATCGCATGGATAAAGAGATCGGACGGGTCATCGACCAGCTCAAGAGCATGGACGCTTTCGAAAACACGCTCATCTGCTTCGCCTCCGACAACGGAGCGAGCGCCGAGATAATGGTACGCTCCGGAGGCCATGACCCAAGCGTTCCTCCTGGAAGCGAAGACAGCTATCTTTGCCTTGGACCTGGTTTTTCCAATGCCTCCAACACTCCTTTCCGACGTCACAAGACCTGGGTCTTCGAAGGTGGCACCGCCACGCCCTTTATCGCTCATTGGCCCAGGGGAATAAACGCTCGCGGAGAGCTGCGCCATACGCCGGCCCACCTCATCGATATCGTTCCTACCGTCCTCGATATAGCAGGTGCAGAAAAACCAACGACCTGGAGCGGAGAGCCTATCCCCGAAGCTCCCGGCCATAGTTTAGCCAGCTCCTTCAATGAAGATCGAACGATCGAACGCGACCTGCTTTGGTGGTTGCACGACGGACATCGAAGTGTGCGGATAGGCGATTGGAAACTGGTTGCAGCCAACGACGAACCGTGGGAACTCTACAACCTTTCCACCGATCGAGCCGAGCAAACCAACCTAGCGAAAGCCCGACCGGAAAAACTCCAGCAACTCGAACTCGCCTGGCAAAAACAGCTCCAAAAGATGAGTGATCTCGTATCGAAAACGCCCGAGAAAGCAGGCCCGCCAAAGAGAGCAAGGTAGGGCGGCGACGTCTCGGCTCGCGTATTCCACAAGCAACATCGCTCGAATCGTTTATTCGCGAAGCGAATACTTATTGTTCCGAAACGGAACACAAGGTCTCGACAATCGAGACCGTTGTTAAAAACACCCTCAACCAGTTTTTTGAACAA
>JBNMOQ010000323.1:0-5742 GCA_051275055.1 Candidatus Pelagisphaera sp. | reverse complement strand
GATGTACGGGGCGTTATCATAACCAGCGTCTCGCCTGAATCTCCTGCAGATGAAGCTGGCCTGAAGCTGGATGACGTTGTCATTAAAGTTGGCGAACGAGAAGTGGACTCCACCAATGGCCTAAAGCTTCTCGTTGCGGCCGAAGATCCAGGAACCACGGTCGAACTAACGGTTTACCGAGATGATCGTTATTTCAAAACGGATGTGATCCTTGCCGAACGTCCGAGCAATCGGGAGTTGTTCCTCGGTCAGACGAACGATGCCAATTTGTTGGAAGGAGTAGAGGCAGAATCGCTTAATGATGATTTGCGTAAAAAATACCGTTTAGGCGATGAAGTGGAAAGCGGACTCGTAATTACGAGTGTATCACCCGACAGCCCTTATGCTGGCCAGTTTGTCGAGGGGCTAGTTATCGAAACGATTAAAGGCGAGGCCGTATACACAGTGAAAGATGCGAAGAAACTGCTCGAGTCGGGCACGAAAGTCGCGCTCTTCGTGTATGTGCAAGGATTTTATCGATACATGGCGCTAGAGGTCGAATAGGACCACCAGCTACTTTATCGAGAAAACTTAATTGGCAGGAACCTGGCTTCGGCTTTTGACGAATTCGACAATGCCGTCGTCGTTGTCCAGGTTTGCCCAGACAACCCGTAGGAATTCTGCGGGATGAATGTTATGGGTTTGGAGGAAAAGTCTGTCTCCACCGCAGCAATACATGGTTTCTTCGGGAAGTTGTCCGAGAAGTTTGCCTCGAGCCTTGGGTAATATGCGTGGAAGCCAGACAAATCCATCTAGGATTTCGCTCTTTCCCGGTAGGTTGGCTGACGAAATTTGCTCGCTCGAAACGACTCCGTTTTGAATGTGTATGAAATATTCTCTGCGAACTTGTTCGATCGACTGGGCAATCTCGTAAGATGGATCGTTGTGGTGAATCAGGTCTTCGGCGTAGTCAAAGAAGTCCTGAGTACGCCAACCGTTTGCTTCTATGATAGCGGTTTCGTCTACGTTGAAATATGTGTCCTTATCGCGGTTTCCTTGGTTGTAGAACGATACGGCCTTATCGTACAAGCTTTTGAAAGTCTCTTGGTAATCGTAATGTTGCATGGCTAAGGTTAACTGATAACTGTTTCTTGAGATTGCGAAAAAAAGATTTCAGGTTTTTGAAGCTTCCCTGTCTAGGCTTATTTTGAAACGCGGAAATCGACTTGTCGTTTGAATCGATCGACCCGATGGACGACCACGTCGATTTTTTGACCAACGGCGTATTTCTTGTGTGTGCGGCGTCCGACGATGGCGGTCCCTGATTCGTTCACGCGGTAGAGATCGTCTTTCAAAGTGGAGATGTGGACCATTCCGAATGCATTCGACTCAACGAGTTCGATGAACATTCCGTGATTGCGAACTTCAGTTATGATGGCCTGGAAACGCGTCTTTTTCGGTTTTTCTAGTTCGCGTTCGAAAAATTCGAGCAACTTGACCTTTACGGATTCGCGTTCGGCTTCGGTACTATTGACCTCGGTGTGGCTAAGGTGTTCGGCTAGAGTATTGGCTCGAGAGATGTTGTACCTCGGCATTTCTCCATTAAGCGCTTCGCGACCTTTGAACTTTACGAGAAAGAAATCGAAAACACGATGTACGGCTAGATCGGAGTATCGACGAATTGGCGACGTAAAATGGCAGTAGTCTTTTTTGTGTAGTCCGTAGTGACCGTCTGGAGTTGATCGGTAGCAGGCTTTTTTGAGCGAACGAAGTAGCTGTGTCTTTAGAATGTGTCCCTGCGAGTGTTTTTCTAGGATCTTGATCAATTTATTGACTTCGGATCGTACGTTTAGGTCGGCTACGGAGATACCGAAAGTTGCGAGAAATTCTCGCAAATCGTTGAGGCGTTCTTCGTCTGGCTCTTCATGAACGCGGTAGATGCAAGGTAGGCTGGCTTGACGCATTGCCTTTGCGACGGCTTCATTGGCCGCGAGCATGTATTCTTCGATTAATTGGTGACTCTCGTCGTTCACGACTTTTTCGAGCCGATCGGCGTAGCCGTTCTCATCTACGAATATTTTGGTTTCCTGCATATCCAAATCTAAGCTGCCTGATCGCATGCGATCAGCCCGCATTTTGGAGGCGAAAGACCAAAGAGTTCGGATGGAGGATTGCAGTTTTTCGAGCTCACTATCTTTCAGTTCAGATAGAGGGCGACCTGTTGAGCCTGTTTGGTGAGAAGGAGGAAGCTTGACTGATCGAGACGCATTCAGGTCGTCGTTGAAAAGCAGCGAGTAGGCTTGCTTGTAGGTGAGGCGCTTGTTGCTGCGAATAACGGTATTGGCAAAATCGATATCCTTGATTTCCCCGTCTTTAGTGAAGGTGAGGAAGACCGCTTTGGTTAGTCGGTCGACATCTTCTTTTAAACTGCAGATTCCATTCGATAGCGCGTGCGGAAGCATTGGGATAACGGTTCCAACGAGATAGGACGAGTTTCCGCGTTTGTGCGCTTCTTGGTCTAGGGGCGTGTTGGGCTGAACGTAAGCGCCAACATCCGCGATATGGATACCGATTCTAACGAGACCGCCTTTAAGCGGTTCTATTGAAAGGGCGTCGTCGAAATCTTTAGCGTCGTCAGGATCGATTGTAAAAGTGAATGCGTTTCTTAAATCTTCTCTTCCTTTGAGTTGGCTTTTCTGGACTTCCGATGGAATGCCTTTGGCGGCCTCAATGACGTTTTTTGGGAATTCCGGATTAAGGTCGTACTTGTGGAGGATCGACATCAACTCGGCTTGCGGCTCGTGCGTGGCTCCGAGGTTGAGGATAATCTCTCCTTCGGGATTGACGTGTTTTTGCTCCCATTCGTGTAGTTTAGCTACTACTTTGCTACCTATGGTAGGACGTGGTTTTACCTTTGAAAGAGCAGGGTCTGGAACGTAGATGTCGTGGACGATTCTTGGATCGTCGGGTACGACGTAGTAGAAGAATCGAGTTTTCTGAAGATTTCCTACGACAGTATCTCTTGCCCGTTTTTGAATACGAATAACGCGGCCTCGTTTTCGGTCTGGGTAGAGCAGGGGTCTGGGCTTTCCTTTGGCTCTTGGGTTGCGTTGTGGACGGTTGATTTCGTCGTAAAGGCGAATGACGACCTGGTCTCCATGCATGGATACGCCAGTGTCGGCTGCATCGATTTCGATTGGTTCGGTGGATCCTTTTTCAGGAGTGACATCGGGGATGACGAAACCGGATCCTTTTTGGCGGAATCGTATGGAGCCCGTTAGTAGGTCGGCGTCTTTGGGGATGCAGTAGCGGTCGCCTTTGATGATGACTAGTTCGCCTTTGCTGAGCAAATTGCGGAGTTCGAAATCCAGCTTGCGGCGGTCCTTCTTGAAGAGGCCGAGCGATTTCGAGAGGGCGTTTTTGCTTAGGGGAACATAGTCCCCGTTTTGCATTAGCCCGATTATTTGTTCTCTGAGTTTCATTTGTTTGCTGTAGAGTGGATTTTTATTGGATTCATCGTCGGAAATCGTAAAGGTCGGCGAGGATGAAAATAGTTCATGCGGCAAGCGAGATGTTTCCCTATTTGAAGACCGGGGGACTGGCGGACGTTACCGGAGCGCTTTGCAAGTCTCTGTCTAGTTTTGGTCACGACGTCTCGATCTTTATTCCCGGATACCGAAAGATATTAGAATCTCTGGAATTCGAAAAAGCGAAGCTCAAAGTAGTGCTTCAAATAGAACTCGGAGACGATTTCCTGCGGGGAGAGGTTTATGCTCTGCCAATAGGCAAACGGCAAACGATGTATGTGATACGTCGTGACGAGTTTTTCGATCGCTCGGGCCCTTATGGGGCTTCGAATCGCGATTACGACGACAACGATCGCCGATTTATTTGGTTTTGCAAGGCAATTGTGGAAGCTATGCATGTTCTTGAGATTAAGGCGGATATCCTGCACTGCCATGATTGGCAAACGGGATTGGCTCCGCTTTTCTTGAGAATGGTCGAGCAAGAGCGAGGAGCGTCGCTGGCCTTGAAGACTTTTTTCTCGATTCATAATCTCGCGTTTCAAGGGTTGTTTCCAAATCGTTCATTCAGGTACACGAATTTGCCCGAGGAGTTTAACGAACTGGATGGCATAGAGTTCTACGAGCAGATCAGCATGATCAAGGGCGGCATTTTCTTCGCCGATAAGATCATGACCGTGAGCCCTAATTATGCGCGTGAAATATTGACACCAGATTTTGGATGCGGAATGGAAGGAGCGTTGATGAAGCGCGAAGAAGATTTAGTCGGAATCGCGAATGGAATCGATACGGATGTATGGAACCCGAAAACCGATACACATTTGCCCGCGAATTATTCCGCAAAGGATCTTAGTGGTAAGGCAATCTGTCGAAAGGCTCTATTGGAAGAACTGGGCCTGACGGATACGGATAAACCGGTCTTCGGTATGGTTTGCCGACTGACGGAGCAGAAAGGGATCGATTTGCTGCTCAAGCAGATGAACTTCTTCATTAAAAATGATTGCCGTCTTGCTATTTTGGGTACGGGTGACCCGACTTATGAGCGCAGTCTGAAACGCTGGGCGAAATCTCATCCCGATAAGATCGGGATATGCATGGGATTGGACGAGCGCATGTCTCATCTCGTTGAAGCCGGCTCTGATTTCTTTTTAATGCCGTCTGTCTTCGAGCCTTGCGGATTGAATCAAATGTATAGCCAGCGCTATGGTAATTTGCCTTTGGTTTCGGACGTGGGTGGGTTGCATGATACGGTAATCGACTTTCGCGAAAACGAAGATACGGGAACTGGTATGCGGTTCGAGCCGACTGAAGAGGCCTTCAAAGAAGCGCTTAAAGCTTCATTGGCATTGTTTGCCGATAAAGCGTCATATGGAAAAGCTCAGGCAAATTGCATGAACAGAGATTTCTCTTGGTCGAATGTAGTGAAGGGATACGAGGATTTGTACGCAGAGTCGGTTTGATTCGAGAAATTAAGGCAGCCTGAGGCTTTCATGCTTGGCGATAGTTGTCCAAAAGTTTAGTTTGAAAGAATGGCTGTATTCGAAAAGGAATCATTACTCGCTTGTTCGGCAGAGGACCTTTTCGATTGGCATGCTAGAGAAGGCGCTTTCGAACGGCTGATACCACCCTGGAGAACGATGCAAGTCGTCTCGAGAAAAGGAGGTATAGAAACTGGAGCTGAGATCGTGACGCGGTTAAAGCAATTCGGAGTCTATCAAAAATGGATAGCTCGAATAGAGGATTGCGAGCTGGGTCGTGGGTTTAGGGATACTCAAATTGAGGGACCGTTCGCTTTGTGGACACATCGTCATGCGTTTGAGGAGCGTGGTAGTGATGCGTGTCGATTGGTTGACTCAATAGATTACGAATTGCCTGCTGGAGCTATGGGTAGGGTTCTCGGTAGTGGCTATGTTAAAGGTGAGCTTGAGCGGGTTTTTGAGTATAGGCATGCGATTACGAAAAACGATTTGTCGATTTGGAATCGCTACCGAGATCAGCCTCGATTGAGGGTTTTGATTTCTGGGGGGTATGGGTTTATTGGTAGTCGCCTGGTGGCGTTTTTGCGTGCTCAAGGAAATGAGGTGCGTGTTTTGTCGAGGAACCCTCGAGCTGGAGATGTCGCGTGGAATCCAGCATCGGGCGAGATTGATTCTACAGCTTTGGAAGGGTTCGATGTAGTGATACACTTGGCGGGTAAGAACCTTGCGGATGGGCGGTGGAATGAACAGGTGAAGCGTGA
>JBNMOQ010000322.1:0-5744 GCA_051275055.1 Candidatus Pelagisphaera sp. | reverse complement strand
GACGAATCGTAATCGCCCATAGTCAAAGGTTGGATACCGCGCTCCCATCCTTCCGCCTCATTCACAGCATCTACATCGACACCGTTTATCGAAGGCAGTCGAAGCCAAGGCTTCACCTTTACCGCCACTTCATTGAGTCGATGCCCGTTGCCCGCCTTGATTTCATGACAGAGATGGAGCGAGATGAAAAGGTTGTCGCTTCCTATTTCCTCAACAAAAGGGATCGCATCCTCCGCTGATTCGATGAGGCAGACATTGAGGGGATTGCCGCCGGACCAGTGTGGATAGATAACCAACTCAACCCCGCCCGCCTTTGTACGTTCTGCCGCTGATCGCAAGAAATCGACGATCTGCTCACGTTTAACTTTTTGCTCGCCCCGTACGCGCAGGATAACCCACAGCTTTGCGTCCGATTTTTTAAGTGCTTTAGTTACCTTATCGAGGTACGTATTTTGCGCAGCGAGATCCTTTTCGAAAGAAATAACGACATAGCCTGCGTATACCTCAAATGGATCATCGCCGACTACCGATTGATACCGCTCCAGCGTCTTAAGTTCTTTTGGATTCGTCAGATTCAACACCAATCCATCATAGCCAATCGATTTCAATTCGCTAATCTGACTGGCTTCGTCCGCGCCGAGACGGGCGAAATCGAAATTGAAGACTCCCAGAGGATAGTCAGCCTGACTCGATTCGTCTGTCGATGAACAGGAAGCCGTTAAAGCGACAAGTAAAAGCGTGATTATGGGAATAATTTTCATGATAGATGATGATTTCCTCGTTTGAGATTCTCTAAGAGACTGTCCAATCAATCTCTTTTAAAATTGTAGGGCGGGTCGCTGACCCGCCGATTGATAGGAAATGTCGCCTCAGCGAGACGACCTACATTAGATTTTTCCTCCGGGACAGAATAAATTTAGAATCAAGTATTCATTTCGTCGTTACTTATTAGACACTTTATCCGCTTACTCGCCCCCCAGGACTCGGTTGATTCCGTCGTAGCACCCCTGGTAGATAACGAGCGCAAGCTCTTCCGCTTCTTTCTTGGTTGCGCCTTCTACGTTGAAGGAGCTGTTCCAGTGAAGCTTGCAGGAATTCTTGCCGGTAGACTCGAGCTTTACCCAGGCTTGGTAGTTTCGGAAAGACATCGGGCTACCGATGAGCTCGATGATCTTATAACTAAAGGTCATGGCCTCGTCATCGAAATACACCAATCGCTCGACAACGGTGCCCCCGCCTGCGTCTTCGGAAATGGTGAGATACCGAACAGTCCCGCCTTTGCTCGTGCGACTCTTGGGAACGGCTGCGTGATAGTCGGGCAGCGTATTGAAGCCGGCGATCAGATCCCAAACGTCAGCTGCGGGAAAACCTAATTCTTGCGAGGTTTTGACGTTTACATCTTTAGCCATGTTTTTGGGTAATTCCGCGTTAGCGAGTTGCAGGCCGATGCCCGAAATCGTCAGAGCAAAGAGGAGGGCCCGGCAAAGCGTTCTAGTGGTTGGAATAACTTGGGGATTATTTGAAATCATGAAAAAGAGACTGGCTGTTATTAGTGGAGACTTCTACGAAAAAGCTCATGCTTGAACGTTCAAAAAATGCGCAAATCGTGCCAACGCGAACACCTCTCAGGAATTGCGATCCGCGGCGGGCGTCGTTCCGAATCGCGTGCGATACGATCTGATGAAACTGGAAGGATTGTTGAACCCGCTTTCGGCTCCGATTTCGCCAATAGTTTTTCCGGTTGCTTGCACGAGCATTCGGGCGTGCTTCAAGCGATTCTCCTGAATCCAGTTTCCGGGAGTTTGGCCGGTCTTACGTTGGAAAGCGCGCTTGAACGAGGAGAGACTTCGATTGGAAAGCCTGGCGTAGTCCTGGAGGCTGAGAGGAGTCAGCATATTCTCGGATACGACGTACTCGGGATCGGTGCGCGTCTCGTCGAAAATTTCGCCAAAAAAGGTCTTCAATTCAGGGGCAATCGAGGTATCCAGCAACAGGAGAAGCAGCTCTTGTAGCTTCATTGTGAGGAGCTGTTCCAGAAAGCTTCCCTCGTAACCGAAGCAGCTCAGGATCGTATCTCGAAAACCTTCGAGAGCTGGCGACATCTCGAGGATGAGCATTTCGCTGTTCTCAGACGAAGACGCGCTGGAATCCGTATCCGAAACATTGAGGCCAAGCCAGAAATTCTGCAAGGTAGACTCATTGAAAAAAATCGAAATGCTCTCGTATCCGTAATCTTGAGCCACGCTCTCGCAAAGCAGGTAGCATCCGCGTTTGAGAAAGATCGCTTTGCCCGCTTCCACTACGATTTCCTTTTTTGGAAAACGAAACACCTTCGCTCCCTTGGAAACGAAAATGAGCGTGTGCTCGGTCACGAATACGTTACGTGGCTTTTGCTCGACCCGTTGATGGTATTCGCCAAAGCAGAGTTCGCCGGCTTGAAGGAAGCGGCTGTTAGGCGCTTCGGTAAGATCTCCTGGAATACGGAGCAGGTTAGATGTGGATGAATTTTTCAAAGCGTTTCTAAGAGGCTGATAATAGTTTCATTTTTAACTGTAGGGCGGGTCGCTGACCCGCCATTCTAAACGAAATGTCGCCTCAGCGAGACGACCTACAAAAGAGTGTTCTCCGGATAGTCCAAGTTTGGCATGATATAATTATTGGAGTTGTGAATTGTTCGACAGTCTCAAATTACTAGCGATGTCTCGGGACTTTTCAATACACGTTATTTTGAAAGCAACCTTGGGGCGTTATCTTCAGGGAATTTCGCTTCCGAAGTATTTATTCGCGTGCGATTCACCTGGGCGAGTTTCCTGATTTTCCATCCTTCCGTGGTTCTTTCGAGCCAGATTTCATATTGGCCGAAAAGGAGGGTGTTATCCACCGGGTCACCGCTTTCATCGTAGTGCCGCGCATTTAGAGAAGCGACGGCGTAGGCAGTGTCTTTCTCTATCTGAATCATGAGCGGAAATCCAAGATGCTGCGTACTGGTGAAGCGTTGGAAGAACTTTTCCAAGCCCTTCAGTCGCTGCTGATTGTCAGTGTCACTGTAGTCCTCGCCTCGGCGCTGCTTGAACGACTCCTTGAAAATTTCCCCATGCAAAGGCCAGTTGCGCGTATCGACGCTATAGGCGTAGGTGGTAATAATATCTTCGATCTCCGCCCGATCGAGCAGGTAGTCGATTTTCGCCTCCAAGGTAGCGGATCGAATATCCTGGCGAGCCTTCCGCCACGCTTCGGCAGTGATTCGCGAGGGCTGAGGGTGTTTGGGTACTTGCGACTCGCCAGCGAGAGGAGCGGATAGAAGCAACCCTGCGAAAAGGACTATCAAAAATGGGGTAGAGCGAAGGTTCGATTGAATTTTCATTGGTGAATTTTTAACCGCAGAGATCGCGAAGAATTTTCTAGTACGATCTTCGCGTACTCTGCGGTCTAAGATTGTCTTAATTGCACCTTAGAGAGAAGTGTATCAGACTCAATTCACAATGATGTGCTCAAAAGGTCATTTTACCCACATTCGAATTGCAATCGTTCCGACTTGGGAGGGTGTGAATTGTAGATGAATTAACCCTTTGAGCACACTTTTGCCTATTGGTTTCCGAAACGAATCAAGCGAACATCTCGCAAACGCCTACCCCCACCTCCGTGCTTCACTTCAAACGATTCATAAAACTCTCCATCCTTCTCCTTCTCAGCGCCCTGTGCATGGGAGCCGACCAAAACTGGCCGACTTACCTAGGAGACAACGCATCGAGCCAGTATTCGTCGCTCACCCAGATCACGCCGAGCAATGTGGAGCAACTGGAAGTGGCCTGGACCTTCGACGCCTCCCAGTTTCCGACCAAGAATCGCTTTCACCTCGAATGCAATCCGCTCATCATCGACGGCACGCTTTATGGCACGGGCGGCAACAAAATGCTCTTCGCCCTTGATGCGGCGACGGGAGAGCTCATCTGGCGCTTCGATCCCTACGAAATCGAGCACGGCGATAACGCGCCCAATGTAAATCGCACTTGGGCCAATCGCGGCGTTCACTACTGGAGCGACGGCAAGAGCGGGAGAATCATCTACTCATCGCAGCATTTGCTCTGTGCAGTAAATGCCGAAACGGGCCAATTGATCCCGTCCTTCGGCAATAAAGGCGTCGTCGATCTCCGAAAGGGGCTTGGTCGGGAGGTAGACGATCTTGCCTATGCTCCTACTACTCCCGGAGTCGTATTCGAAAACCTGCTTATCCTCGGTAGTCGGGTAACCGAAGCCCTGCCGGCCTCTCCTGGTCATATCCGAGCATTCGATATCCGAACCGGCGAACAGGTGTGGCGATTCAACACCATCCCGCATCCAGGGGAATTTGGATATGATACTTGGCCCGAAGACGCTTACCTCAGAGCGGGCGGGGCCAATACCTGGACCGGCATGGCCCTCGATGAAGAGCGCGGTCTCGTCTACTGCCCGACCGGGTCCCCATCTTTCGACTACTACGGAGGCGACCGCATCGGGCAAAACCTCTTCGGCAACAGCCTGATCTGCCTGGATGTTAGGACGGGGAAGCGCAAGTGGCATTTTCAAGCGATTCATCACGACATCTTCGATATGGATCTGCCGTCTCCCCCCAATCTCTTCACCATGCGCCGAGGCGGAAAAGAGACCCCGGCTGTCTCTATACTGACCAAGCAAGGTTACGTCTACGTATTCAATCGAGTGACCGGCGAACCGCTTTTTCCGATAGAGGAGGTACCGGTCCCCCCTTCTGATCTTCCTGGCGAGAGCGCTTGGCCGACCCAGCCACGCCCCTTGAAACCCACTCCCTATTCGCGTGTCGAGTTTCCAATTACAGAAATCAATGACGTGCTCCCCGAATCCAAGAAGGAGATCCACGCCAAATACCAAACCCTCGAGCCGCACGTCCCCTTTCTCCCCTTGAGCGATCAACGCGATACGATTATTTTTCCCGGCGTATGGGGCGGCGTCGAATGGGGCGGAGCGGCCATGGATCCTGACGGTATCCTCTATTTCAATGCCCACGATATGCCGGCCCTTAATACGCTGATGGATACCAGCGCTCATTCGCTCGGCGAAGCGATCTACAATCGAAATTGCGTCCTCTGCCATGGAGCCGATCGACACGGAGGCGAAGCGTTTGGGCAAATCGTCCCCAGTTTAGTGGGCGTTACGTATCGAATGAAACCACAAGAAATCGCCCAACTCATCAAGCAGGGAAAAGGATCCATGCCCCCGTTCGCCCACTTGGCGGGGAACGAAATCAATCACTTGAACAAATTCCTCAGGGAGTCAGAGGATTTCGACCCGTTTCCAGCATCAAGCGACAAAGAAACGGAACCCCTCATGCCCTATACCCACACCGGCCACAAAATGTGGAAAGATTCGCTTGGCTATCCGGCGATTAAGCCGCCGTGGGGCACCTTGAATGCGATCGATCTGAGTACAGGCGAATATCTGTGGCGAACGGTATTTGGCGAATTCCCCGAATTGATCGAGAAAGGCATCGAGCCAACTGGGCGGATAAGTTTCGGCGGTCCCGTCGTCACCGCCAGCGGCCTGCTCATTATCGGAGCCAGCCTCGACGGCCATATTCGAGCCTACGATGCGAAGACCGGCGAAGAATTGTGGAGAGATAAACTGCCATTCGGAGGCCAGGCCACCCCATCCATATACGAAGTCGATGGGAAGCAATACATCGTGATCGGCTGCGGCGGCGGTCGTACAGTGCCCAGCGGCGACCTCTA
>JBNMOQ010000321.1:0-5763 GCA_051275055.1 Candidatus Pelagisphaera sp. | reverse complement strand
TGCACATGGGCGACCTTCTTCGCCAAGTTCACGAACACCCGTCTGCTACCATCGCCGGCGTCTGCGACGACGACCCCGCACGGATGGAAGAAGCCATCGCCAATTTCTCGATTCCCGCGGAACATGTTTTCACCGACATCGACGCGTGCATGAAAGCGTCCGACCCGGACCTCGTCATCATCTGCGCCGCAACTGCTCGACACGCCGAATACGTTGAGAAGATCGCCCCTTACGGGAAACACCTCTTCGTCGAAAAACCGTTTGCAGACAGCCTAGCGTCCGCCGATCAAATGAACGCCGCCATGCTTCCCGGCCAGCATTTAATCATCAATTGGCCCCTTCGCTGGTATCCTTCCCATACTACCGCTTTTCGCCTAATCAGCGAAGGGCTCATAGGAACGGTCCGCGAAATACACTACTACGACGGAAATCGAGGCCCTCTTGCTCACGGTGCCGACAAGATTGTCAAAGACGTTACTCCCGAACTCAAAGCCGAAAGTTGGTTCTACAAAAAGAGCGAAGGCGGCGGAGCCCTCCTCGACTATCTCGGATACGGCACCACTCTTGGAGCTTGGTTCAACGGAGGCAAATCACCCGTCGACGTCACAACAGTCACCGGCGGTAACCCCGATCTTGAAGTCGACGAACACAGTATAACCATCTGCAGATACACTGACGGCACTCTCTCGAAATTCGAAACCAAGTGGGGAACCTTCACCGACCCGTGGACACATCAACCTCAACCCAAATGCGGCTTCAACATCGTTGGAAGCGAGGGCACTATCGCCTCCTACGATATGGAACCGACAATTCGCATCCAAACTCAATCGAAACCTGAAGGCGAAACCATTCCTTGCGACGAACTCGTCCACCCCTACCACGCCCCCATCCCATACGTTCTCAATCGTATTGAAAACGGACTTGAAATCGATGGCCCACTAAGCCCGGAGATCGCTCGTATCGGGCAACAGATCGTCGACGCAGCCGTCCTCAGCGCAACAACGCGAACCACAATTTTCCTCTAAACCCGATGAGCCCAGAAACCAACTACACTCTCGAAAGCGATCAAAAGATAAAGCAACTCGAGGCCCCAAACCTCGACTACAAACCACAGCTTCCGAAAAACTATCGCCCAAAAATCGGCCTTATCGGATGTGGCGGCATTACAATCCATCACCTCAATGCCTACAAAGCAGCCGGACTGGATATTGTCGGCTTGTGCGACCTGAACGAACCGAAAATGCACGAGAGACGAGACTCGCACTACCCTAACGCAATTTGCTACCAGGACTACAACGAGCTCCTCGCCAATTCAGAAATCGACGTAGTCGACATTGCCCTACATCCAGCCCCTCGAGTCGCCGTAATCGAAGCAGCCCTCAACGCAGGCAAACATGTGCTCAGTCAAAAGCCGTTTGCCCTCGACCTCAATGCTGCGGAACGCCTCGCCAAGCTTGCCGAATCCAAAAATCTGAAGCTCGCCGTAAACCAAAACGGCCGCTGGGCTCCATACGTCCGCTACATGCAGCAGGCCATCAACGCCGGCCTGATCGGCGAAACGAACACAGTGAACATCTACCTCAACTGGGACCACACTTGGATCCAAGGCACCCCATTCGAAACGATTCACCACATCATCCTCTACGACTTCGCAGTGCACTGGGTTGACATGGCAGTCAATTTCTTCCCAACCCAATCAGCCGAACGTGCATTCGGAACTGTCCGCAAAGCTAAGAATCAAGCTCTCGAATCTCCCCTAATCGGCGGAGCCACGATACAATTCAGCAATGGCGTAGCGAATCTTGCCTTCGACGGACAATGCTCCCAGGGAGCCCTAGAGCGCATCGTCATTACAGGGGACAAAGGCGTACTCACCGCCACCGGCGCCGTCACCAAAATTCCCGAAGTCACGCTTGAAACCGTCGAAGGTATCGCCACTGCACAACTCGAAGGCTCTTGGTTCGACGACGGATTTCAAGGAGCTATGCTGGAATTGCTCTGCGCCATCGAGGACGATCGCGAACCCTTCAATTCCGCCCAAAACAATCTCGCCACCCTCGCCAGCGTTTACGCGATCATCGCATCAGCCGACAGCGGAAAGGCCATCCCAGTTGGAGAAAATCGTCACCTCGGCAAAAACTGCCAACCTCGCGTGCACTGACGCTCCTTTTCGAATAGATTTACCCACGAATAGCACGAATTTCCGCGAATCGACTCAAAATCATTCGTGAAAATTCGTGCGATTCGTGGGAAAGATCATCGTCCTCAAACCCACGCTATTCCAAAAAAAGCCAAAACGTATCCATAAAACTACCTCGGAAGTAGCGTCATTATTTCCCCAATACGAAGGACGCGCCGCTCCCTCCATCACAAACTTCCTCGCATCACCGGACGGGGAGCCAAAATCCGCGTGATTGCAGTAGACGTATCGCCCGAAATTCTTTTCTGAGCAACCTCCACGACGTTCTTCGCCAGCTCGTCCCAAGGAATCGAAATGGTCGTCAAATCCAGCTGCTCCGCCACCGGAGCATCATCAAACCCGATCACCCGCAACCCAGCCGACTGACCCTTCCTGGCAGCTACATCCATCAAAGCCTGCGCCAGTCGATCATTTGCGCAAAACACCACTTCAGGTTTTTTTTCCAACAAAGGCCGAGCCGCCAAAAGTCCATCTTCGTAAAACCATGAATCCGCGAAATGAACTTCCGCCCCAGGAATCGCTTCTTGAAATCCGGTTACACGATCCAAGCACCGCTGATCCCCTTTCGGTCCACCAAGAATCATAGCAACCGCATCCGGAGCAATCGACCGCACCAACTCTCCAGCCGCGATGCCACCCGAATGATCATCCACACTTACCGCATCGCAATACACCGCCGACAAACCTTTTGGAGGCGTCTGATGAATAAGCAGACAGTAACGTTCTTCCTGCCGGATCAATTCCTGTGCATCCGAACATTCCCAAATAATCGGAAAACTCGAACCGCTCACTCGACTAACCGAGCCGCCCCATCGAACACGTGCCTGAATCCCCGCCTTCTCGAAGCCATCCTTCAATCGAGTCAACAAGAGCGCTCCAAAACTATCCTTCACCTTCGCCCGTTCATTGAAAATCAATTCCACGCCCCGCCACTGCGGCGTCTCCCCGCGAAGGAATGTACCGCTCCCCGGTTTGCGCGTAAGATAGCCTTCCGTCACCAATTCTCGGATCAACGTATCCGCCGTCTGGTAACTGATGCTGAACCGCAACCCCAAAGCGCGATTCGAAAGAAAACGACTCCCCGGCAAATAATAGCCATGCTCAATCCGGCGAATCAGCTTCTCCCGAACATCTATGACTTTTTGCGAACGAGGACGGGCCATTTCGAACGCATTAATTATCATATCACTTTATCTGTCAACTGTATTGTAATTCAGTTTTCCCTACAGCCACATTTCTCTCAATGGCTCACGATTCTGGCATCTGAAATCGGTAGGGTTGCTTGTCCCAAGTAACCGCAGAAGCATCATCACCCCATTCAGTTGCCTAGGGACAAGTCTTCGCCTTACAGGCTACGCCCTAAGCGCAGGCAACCCAACCATTTATATGTGTCAAAAAACGGCTCCCTTAAACGCATCTTTACCCCTCTCCCTAACGCCGTATTCTATTGACCCAGCCCACGAGACGGTTACCGAAGAACTTCGCTCTATTTAGGATGCTCAATCCAAGAGAGCGAAATCGATAAAAACTGCCTTTCAACACAGGAAACCATGACCACACCTAATTCCAAGATCATCTACACGATAACGGACGAAGCTCCCGCACTAGCGACTTACTCCTTCCTTCCCATCGTCGAGGCATTCACCAAAGCGGCCGGCGTCGCCGTTGAAACAAGAGACATCTCCCTCGCTGGCCGTATCATCGCCAATTTTCCCGAATCGCTGACGGAAGATCAACGCCAAGCAGATGCTCTCTCAGAGCTGGGCGAACTCGCCAAGTCTCCAGAAGCCAACATCATTAAACTTCCCAATATCAGTGCCTCTATTCCTCAGCTAAACGCGGCGATTAAAGAGCTACAAGCCCACGGATACGCTCTTCCCGAATACCCTGAAGATCCTCAAAACGAGGACGAGCGAGCCATCAAAAGTCGCTACGCCAAAGTTCTCGGCAGTGCCGTCAATCCCGTCCTCCGCGAAGGCAACTCCGATCGCCGAGCGCCAGGAGCCGTCAAGCAATACGCCCGATCCAACCCGCACTCGATGGGAGCATGGAGTTCGGATTCGCAATCCCACGTCTCCAGCATGAGTGGCAACGATTTCTACGGCAGCGAAAAATCCACGACCATTAGCGAAGCAACCGATGCACGCATCGAATTCGTAGACTCCGACGGAGCGGTCACTGAACTCAAAGGCAATACACCGCTCCTCGCAGGCGAAATTATCGACGCAGCCGTTCTGAGCAAAAATGCCCTACGCTCTTTTCTTGCCGAACAAGTAGACAATGCCAAAGAACAAGGCGTCCTCTTCTCGCTTCACATGAAAGCGACCATGATGAAGGTCTCCGACCCTATCATCTTCGGCCATGCCGTCTCGGTATTCTACAAGGACGTTTTCGTAAAACACGCCGCCACATTCGAAACCATCGGAGTCGATACCAATAATGGCCTAGGCGACGTTTACGCTAAAATCAAATCCCTGTCGCAAGCCAAGCAAGCTGAGATCGAAGCGGATATCCAAGCAGTCTACCAAGACCGCCCCGATCTCGCTATGGTCAACTCCGATAAGGGAATCACCAATCTCCACGTCCCGAGTGACGTCATAATCGACGCCTCTATGCCCGCTGCAATCCGTACTTCCGGACGCATGTGGGGACCCGATGGCCAACTAAAAGATACGAAATTCGTTATCCCTGATCGCTCCTACGCGAGCATCTACCAAGCCACCATCGACTTCTGCAAAAAACACGGCGCATTCGACCCAACGACAATGGGCAGCGTATCCAACGTCGGACTTATGGCTCAAAAAGCCGAAGAGTACGGTTCGCACGATAAGACTTTCAAATCTCCCGGCAACGGTTCAATCCGCGTAGTCGACGGCTCCGGAAACATTCTCCTCGAACAGAGCGTGGAAACCGACGACCTTTTCCGTATGTGCCAGGTCAAAGACGCCCCAATCCAAGATTGGGTAAAGCTCGCCGTCAACCGAGCTCGCGCCACCGGCCTTCCCACTGTTTTCTGGTTAGACGAAAACCGCGGTCACGACGCGCAAATGATAGCCAAGGTAGGTGCGTATCTACCAAACCATGACACTGAAGGACTCGAGATCCTCATCATGGCTCCCCTGGACGCCACCAGCTACTCCCTCGACCGCATCAAAGACGGCCTCGACACGATCTCCGTAACTGGAAACGTGCTTCGCGATTACTTGACCGATCTCTTTCCGATTCTCGAACTCGGAAC
Organism: Candidatus Pelagisphaera sp.; assembly: GCA_051275055.1. Lineage (GTDB taxonomy): Bacteria > Verrucomicrobiota > Verrucomicrobiia > Opitutales > Opitutaceae > Pelagisphaera. The sequence goes on along the minus strand of JBNMOQ010000321.1, from coordinate 325 downwards.
CAGCGCCAAGATGCTCTCTATCGTTCCTCTCATGAACGGCGGCGGACTTTTCGAAACTGGAGCCGGCGGATCCGCCCCCAAGCACGTTCAGCAATTCGAAAGCGAAGGTCACTTACGCTGGGACTCCCTAGGCGAATTTCTAGCCCTTGCAGTTTCTCTCGAGCACCTCAGCACCAGCTTCAACAATGCCGAAGCCCAGATTCTCGCAACCACGCTCGACCTAGCGACCGCCCAGTTTCTCCAGAACAATAAATCGCCTTCGCGCAAAGTCAACGAGCTCGACAACCGAGGTAGTCACTTCTACCTGGCCATGTACTGGGCCCAA
>JBNMOQ010000320.1:0-5778 GCA_051275055.1 Candidatus Pelagisphaera sp. | reverse complement strand
GATTGAATCAAACGATCGTTTTAAAAATGGCAAGAAATTTTTCTAAAAATTTTAGAACAGGCGCATTTGCTCATTGTTCTAGGAGCGATTAGTCATTCATTCCCTGGTGATCTTCCTTCAATTGCTCCTAACCCAGTTGTCCTATGGCAAATGCTTCCGTAGGAGCAGAGAACCTATCCAGCATAGGTCATTCTGACATTTAGTCTCCTAAATCTCTGATCCAACTTCGATCGATCCCTACATAAATGCAGTTCGAGTATCAATGGCTCGGAAAAACCGATCCGATAAGGAAAACACATTAAGCCTGGTGGATCTTGCTTTGCATTCGGGATTTCCAGGACTGAGCGAAAAGGACCGACTTCGAATATTGGAAGACCCCGATGCGCTTTCGAGTGTGCATGATGGAATTTGGAGAGAAGATCCTAAAACGCTTCATGAGTCTTGGTCTTGCGCGGTAGCTTCTTTCGCTTAATCGCGATATTTGGATATCATTTACTGTTTTTGGGCGATTCCCGTAAGAGAAATCGCTTTGTGGGTAGAGGATCAAGTAAAGGAATAGTGAATCGTACTCAAAGCTTCTGCGCCATGGGGCAATGGCGTCGAATAAGTAGGAGTTAATACGTATTACTACTAGATGAAGTGTTTAATAATAGGAGACACCAGGCTTCTCGGCTCATTGGTTGCTGAGGAATTGCTGGCGTATAATTGCGAAGTAACCGTGTTGGATAAGAATCCGCTTCCCGAGAAATTGAAGGGTGAGGTCCTGCACATCTACGGGCATATCGATGAATTAGCTTCCAAGCGTAGTGAGATTGAGAGTTTTAAGCCAAACGCTACCATTCACCTCGGTGCCAAAAATGAGCTGCATGCTCATTCCTTTCTCAAGACGATGGAAGGGCTCGGTTCTCATCTAGTAGTTGCCAGTAGTTTGAACGTCTATCGAGCCAATGGCCGGGTTTATAAGACCGAGAGGGTCGCTCTTGAAGATGCTCCGATTGGAGAAAATGCTCCGCTCCGCGCTGAACCCTTAGTTCAGGGCGATCCGCTAAACGATAAGCTGCATGTCGAACGTGTTCTTCTTGAAGGGAAGGTCCCGAGTACAATTCTTCGACTGCCACCGATGTATGGACCGAATGATCCATTGCGTCGTTTGTATCCGCTGATTTTTCGCATGATCGATGAACGCCCGTTTATCGTGATCCCGGAATCCCAAGCGAACTGGCGCTGGACGCACGGGTATGCTCCAGATATGGCTCATGGAATCGCTTTGGCGGCCATGAGTGGATCGAACCATTCTCGCATTTATAATTTGGGCGAACTGAAAACGCCTACGATCATCGAACGTATTAGCCATATGGCTACGATCTTCGGCTGGGAAGGCAAGCTGACCTCGCTACCCGATTCTGAACTGCCTGACTATATGATTGCGTCTGGCGATTTTGAACAGGAGCTCGAGTTCGACACATCCAAAATCCGCTCAGAACTTAGCTACAAGGAAAAGGGCGATTATTACGATAGCCTATACGAAGCTATCGAATGGTATCGTTCGAATCCACCAACTGAATACAAAGACAGAAAATTCAACTATAGCGAAGAAGATGCGCTAGAAGTTATGGTTGGTTCCGCAGAGCGGCGCAATTAGTCTGAGCTATCCATTGAGAACGTTGCTGCGTGCCACGGGTTGGCATCGTTTTTCGAAACGCCTCCCGTGCCATTGGCCGCCATGTGAGTAGCGAGCTTGTAGACGGTTTCCGCGCTTTCAGCTTCACCCATTGCGTTTGCAAGTGATGGAGCGTCGAAACTTTGATCTTTGTTTTGTTCGAGCGTAGAGAGGATTGAGCGACAAAGGGCGATTGCGACTCCCGCTGCCTTTTTGCCCGCTTCGACACCTGGTTGGTGATAAGCGTTGATTCCAACCAAAGAAGCGTAGAGCCCGACAGCACGTTCGTAGAGACCAATGAGGCGGCTCACCGACTCCGGCGTTACGGCGTCCGTTGTGATTGTAATCGAGTTGCGACCTTTTTCGCTCAGCGCTTCGCGCGTTCCCAAGAAAAAACCTTGGAGGAAGTCGCCCGAAGTGATGGCGTCTTCGACCTGCATCGATTCGCCAGAGCGGTCTTTAAGGATTTCGATGAACGTAACGAAAAAATTAGGGACGCCTTCGCGTAGTTGTTGGACGTAGGCATGTTGGTCGGTGGATCCTTTATTACCGTAAACGGCGATGCCTTGATTGACCACGTTTCCTTCCAAATCGAATTCCTTGCCCAGGCTTTCCATGATCAACTGCTGCAAGTAGCGGGAGAAGAGTAAGAGACGGTCCTTATAAGGTAGGACGACCATGTCCTTGCTGCCTTTGCCGTCGGTAGCGTGATACCAGGCGAGAGCGAGTAGAGCGGCTGGGTTTTCCTTTACTGAATGCTTCCGAGTTAGTGTGTCGATCGCTTTGGCTCCCTCTAGGAGCGCGTCAATATCGATTCCTTGAAGAGCTGCGGGCACAAGTCCTACAGTGCCTAAAACGGAAGTACGTCCGCCAACCCAATCCCACATAGGGAAATCGGTCAGCCAATCTTCCGCTTTGGCGACTTGGTCGAGCTTGCTGCCTTCGCCGGTAATGGCGACCGCATGACGGCCGAAGTTCAATCCTTTGGCTTCGTAGGCTTTCTTGGCCTCGAGCATTCCGTTTCGCGTTTCGGCGGTTCCACCGGATTTCGAGACGACTAAAGAAAGGGTTCGATTGAGATTGTCGCCGATTCCGTCGAGAACGAGATCCATGCCGTCAGGATCAGTGTTATCGAAGAAATGGATACGTGCTTTGTCGGTGCTGGGCTGTCCAAGAGCGTGGGAGATGAATTGCGGTCCCAAGGCTGAGCCGCCGATTCCGATAATCAGTACTTCGGTAAACGTGCCACCTTCGCCTTGAATACGACCTTCGTGAACATCCGCTGCGAACGTTTTAACGCTTTCGATTGTCGAACGAATCTCGTCGGCGAGCTCCGTCGTGGGCGCCAAATCCGCATCGCGTAGCCAATAGTGACCAACCATGCGGTTTTCGTCTGGATTGGCGATCGCGCCTTTTTCAAGCGCATCCATTTCCTCGAAGGCGATAGCGAATTTCGATTCGAATGATTCGATATCTCCATCCTTCAAGCCGAGACGGCTCAAATCGAGATCGAGGTTCACTTCAGGAAAACTGAAGTTGTAGCGAGTAAATTGGTCCCAGGACATTTTGTTAAGGATGAAGGGTGAGGGATGAAATATGAAGGATGAAGTATGAATTTAGAGACGGTAGAGGTATTCAGTGCTACTTCATACTTCAACCTTCATCCTTTTGATCAAAGGTATTTGTCGGTGACGGCACCTTCGGATGCGGAGGCTACTAGTTTGGCGTATTTGCCGAGAACGCCACGTTTTTCACCAGCTCCTTTTGGCTCGAACGCGTCCATGCGGCGTTGGAATTCGTCATCAGGAATGTTGAGCGAAATCGAATTTTTGATAGCGTCGATCTCGATTTCGTCACCTGTCTTCACTATGCCAATCGGTCCGCCATTTGCTGCCTCTGGCGTAATGTGCCCAACGTCGAAACCATGGCTGCCTCCCGAGAAACGACCGTCAGTGATGAGCGCGACGTCATTGATGAGGCCACGACCAGCAACTGCGGAGGTCGGCGAGAGCATTTCGCGCATTCCAGGTCCGCCAACGGGACCTTCGTTGCGAATGACAACGACGTCGCCTTTGACGACATCCCCACCTAGAATGCCTTCCAGGGCATCTTCTTCGCTTTCGTATACCTTGGCAGTTCCTTTGAAGTGAAGTCCTTCCTTGCCGGTGATCTTGCCGATCGCTCCGGTTGGAGCCAAGTTTCCGCGAAGCACGCGCAGGTGACTGGTTTTCTTGATTGGGTCATCCCAGTCATGAATAATGTCTTGATCTTCCGGGTACGGCTGAACGTCCGCGAGATTTTCGGCGATCGTCTTGCCGGTAACGGTCATGCAATCGCCGTGGAGCAATCCGCGATCGAGCAGCATTTTCATCATTGGCTGAATGCCGCCAATACGAATCAAGTGCGACATGTTGTATTTGCCGAACGGCTTTACGTCGCTGAGAAGAGGAGTCGTTTCGCCGATCCGCGCGAAGTCATCGATCGTGATGTCGACGTTGGCGCTGTGAGCCATTGCCAAAAGATGGAGAACGATGTTCGTCGATCCTCCCAAGGTGATGCAGGCAGTGATCGCGTTTTCGAAAGATTTCCGCGTGAGGATGTCGCTTGGTTTGATGTCTTTTTGCAGGAGATTGCAAACGGCCTTGCCTGCATTTTCGCAGTCGTCGCGTTTATCTTGGCTGATCGCGAGCTGGGCGCTGCTTCCGGGCAAGCTCATTCCGAGAACTTCGATCGCGCTGGCCATGGAGTTGGCTGTGTACATGCCGCCGCATGAACCGGGGCCAGGAATCGCGCATTTTTCGATTTCCTTCAGCTCTTTGTCATCGATGTCACCACGAGCATGGCGGCCTACGGCTTCGTATACGCTAACGATATCGATTGGCTTTTCGCGATGAAACCCAGGGAGAATGCTACCGCCATAAACGAATACGGCAGGGCGGTTGAGGCGAGCGATCGCCATCATGCAACCAGGCATATTCTTGTCGCAACCACCGATCGCGACGAGTGCGTCCATACCTTCGCCGGCGACGACGGTTTCGATACTGTCGGCGATGACTTCGCGGGAAACCAAGCTATACCGCATGCCTTGCGTGCCCATGCTGATCCCGTCAGAGATCGTAATCGTGCTGAAATTGACGGCTTTGCCGCCCGCTTCGTTGGCACCACGTGTCGCGTGGGTCGCGAGTTCGTCGATGTGCATGTTGCAAGGCGTGAGGTCGCTGCCAGTGGAAGCGATCGCGATTTGCGGTTTTTTGAAATCGTCATCGTCGAATCCGACGGCTCGCAGCATTGAGCGAGCGCCTGCGCGGTCGTTGCCGTCGACGACGACTGATGAGTGAGGACGTTTACTATCTTGGTTTTCCGAGGTCACGTATAGTTGCTTGTTGATAACTTTGCGTTGCGTTCTAGTGAAGAGCTTATACCTCCGTTCCCAGAATCGCGGGAATTTTCCTGAAAAAGAGACCCTTTACATCAGAGGTTTTAGTTGCGATCAAGTTATTCCCTCGCTCGAATCATACAATTTCCGGCTTCTAATTATTCATGGCATTCAGTTTAGACAGAGTATTGAAAGCACTCCTTTTTGGGGCTTCGGGCCCTTTGAGCATCAAGGACATTCAAAAAGTGTTCACCAAGTTTCACGAGCAGAGTGAGACCTTGCCCGACGAAGAGCCGGTAGTGGCGGAAGAGGACGACTCCGAGCGAGTTGAAACTCCGTTTCTTGAGGCTGAAGGCATGCCGACGTCGGATGTGCCATCGTTGGTGACCGCGAGCCAGATACGAGAAGCAGTCGATCGAATCTCCGCAGAACTCGAAGAACGAGACGAGGTGTACTGTTTGATGGAGCGGCACAATGGTTTTGTATTGGTGACAGCGCCAGCTGTTGGAGAGTGGATTCGTCTTCTGCGCGATGAGCCGAGACCATTGAAGCTAAGTCAATCGGCTTTAGAGACGCTTGCAGTAATTGCATACCGTCAGCCGGCAATTCGTTCGGAAATCGAAAAAATCCGTGGCGTGTCGATCGATAGCGCTTTGAGCCGCCTGCTGGAGCGCGAGTTCGTGCAAGTGGTAGGCCGAGCAGATTTGCCCGGAAGACCGATTCAGTACGGAACGAGCGAAAC
>JBNMOQ010000319.1:0-5825 GCA_051275055.1 Candidatus Pelagisphaera sp. | reverse complement strand
ATCTCTACTTTCCAAAACCAAGCACCTCAATGAAGGTATTATCCAAATCCTTAGTGCTCGCCTTTGCGACAATACTCGTCTCGACAAACCTTTTCGCGGCAAACCAAGTTGTAGTGCATTCCCAAGCTTCCGAATCCTACCTGACCGAACGAACGCTCGAAGGAGCAAAAGATTCCTACACCTACCAATTTTTTAAAGGCCGGTTTCACGGAGGAAACATTAAAAACCCAGCCATGGATAAAATGACCTTCAAGGAGATTGTCACCGACATGGCTTTCCACCTTCAAAAGCAGAATTTCTACCCGACCAAGGAAAACGCTGAAACCGATCTACTGATAGTCGTGCACTACGGCGTGACTACTATCCAACAATCAACAGACGAAATGTTGGGCTACACCTCACTTGAGGATAAATTGGGCGCGTCAGACCCAACCGGTCAAAGCGCAGGTGGCGAAATCACGGCAGCGGGAATAAATGCTGCCGCCGACGTAGCCTTCGTTGGCAATTCGGATATCGCCATGAACGAAGCCAATGAACTATCAGCACGCTACCAAGCGCGACTCATCGGCATGGAAAAAGCGTACAGCGAAAATATTGGGCCGCGCGAAGAATTCGAATACAAATTCCTTCTTAAAGATGAGCGCTATTTCGTAATACTAATGGCATACGATTTTCAAAAAATGGGGAACGGCGAAGCCGAGTTGCTATGGTCGACCCGGTACAGCATTCGCTCAGTCGGACAATCATTCGATCAAGCCATCAAAGACATGAATCTAGTCGGGTCCAATTATTTCGGCAAGCACCTCGACGACATCGTCAAAAAACGGGTGACAGATAAATCGCGCGTAAAGCTCGGTGAGCTCGAACTCGTCGACACCATACCCGAAGAAGAATAAAATTACTCCCTAGGCACTCTTAAGGTAGCGACCGATCTCCGAGCGGTTCATCGACGTTAACTGATGCCAAGCTGTTCCGATCAGCATGGACTACCCAAACTCAGACAGAGATTTGTTTGTCCGCTAAATACGCTAAAAAACACAAAAGAACTGGACCTAATCGAATTCGCTCCAATCTATTCGAACCCATTGTCTCGAAGAGACACTTATTTGCCTCGTAGAGGCAACAAGCGAGGAACGAGCGTTGTTCGAAATTTTGCTTTTCCGACCTTCTTCAATTCGTCCCCCCCCTTCAATCCTTGACGAACCCAAAGTGCCAAGCATACATGGCAGCATGACAATCCAACCTGTCCAAACTTGTATATTACTCTTCATCACATCGTTTTCTATATTCCTACCCAGAGGTCTTTCCGAAGTACTTCCGAAGAATATAGAATTGGAAGATGTTACCATCGAGAGACTCGACGAAAGCCTTGATAACCTAATTGATAAGTCAGCAACGTTCGAACTTCTCGCCGAAGGCTTCGAATGGTCGGAAGGCCCTGTCTGGATGCTCGACGACAATGGCTACCTTCTTTTTACAGATGTAACCGCCAATCGAATTTACCGATGGGACGAAGACAAAGGTATCCGTGTTTGGATACAACCCAGTGGATACACAGGAACTTCCCCAGATAGAGGAAGGCAAGGCATGATGGGCGCCAATGGCCTAAACATTAACCAAGCAGGACAACTCCTGCTTTGCCAGCACGGCGACCGCCGCGTAGCTCTACTTGCCTCAGACAATACCTTTGAGACCGTAGCGGACAGATATAAGGGCAAACGATTCAATAGCCCGAATGATCTAACGGTTCACTCGGACGGATCCATTTACTTCACCGATCCACCTTTTGGCCTACGTAAGCAATACTCCGAGAAAGAATACAAATTGGGTTACAGCGGAGTCTTCCGCATCGCCCCTAATGGTGATGTAAGCCTAATTACCAAACAATTTGACAGACCAAACGGAGTTACCCTGTCGCCCGACGAAACGATTCTCTATGTAGGTAACAAAAACGGGAACGATGCCAAGATCTGGGCTTTTCCATTGAAGCCAAACGGTCAAGTCGGCCCAGGTCGCCTCTTTTTCGATACAGCTCCGCTGATCGATCCCGAACGAAAATTCGTCCTCGACGGAATGAAAGTCGATGAACACGGAAACCTTTGGACGACCGGCCCCGGCGGCGTCTTAATCATTTCTCCAGCAGGCAAACACCTCGGCACGATACAGTTGCCCCAAACCGCTGCCAATTGCTGCTTCGGCGGTCCCGACGGAAAGCAGTTCTTCATAACCGCTGACTCGCGCCTAATTCGAGTAAATACCAAGATACAATCTTCAACCTGGAACCGGCGTTAATCGGAGCGATAAGCCCCAGGCCTAACATATCAATTGCAGGACAGTTCCCTGTTCCGGAGTTCTGGATATGAAGTCGCCTCGGCCCTTCGGCTTCGCTCAGGATCGTTGACAAGGCGACATACAAGAATCTTCGGGCAGAGCTCAAGCGATCCGATTCCAACTACTCGATAGGAACATGCATCTCTATGGATGGCCCATCTGCTTGGCCCTTTGTCCAGGCCCGTAGGTTCTCTAGGCGTTCATTACCGTGCGTATAATAAAGCTCATTCAGCGAATTGAAGTGCACCTGGTAAGCATTCGAACGAATCGTTTTCCAATTTTCAGCGACGGATTCTTCGACAAATTTATCCGCAATTATTTCGGCCGTTTCCTGGCCGATGATTTGATGGCCGCGAATTGAGGGATGAACATGATCGACAAGGATTTCACTCCCCAATATCGCCCCTTGCGTATGCTCTTTCAGGAGATTCTGCAGGTCCAGGTAGGGAATGTTATGCTTCTTGGAATAGTCGTCTACAAAATCCCTCATTGATGGAAGCAACCGAAGCGGGCACACATCCTCTACTAGGGCAATCTGAAAACTTTGTTCAGCTAAAGCAAACTCCCCTAGGGCAAGGTAGCAATGAGCCAGCGAGTAATGCGTCAGCGCATGCTGAGGATCAAGCTCGATTGCCTGCTGTAAATATCGAGTTGCCCGGCTAATATCGATCCTGTAGAGTTCATTAGCCTTACGTATCCAATCTTCGAAGACCACGTTTTCCTCTTCCGAAAATCCATCGCCATGCTCTGATTTAAAAGGCGGGCTGTCTTTTAAATTCACCGGCGGATTCAACACCATAAGCGGTACTCTAGCTTGTTTTGCAACAGCGTGGATTCGCCGAATGTTTTCCTGAAAATGGGCAATCACTCCCATACGCCAACTCGAGTCGCGACTATAGGCTTCCAAGCCTCGCCTGTAGTCCAACAGCGCATCGACTTCCATCTTCATAGTTGGCTTTTTCGTTTTTGTCTTTCTTGGATCCGATCCGCCAATCCGATGATACAAACTATCCATGGCTCGATAAGTCGCTAGGCTTCGAATCGCTCTAACCGGTCGGCCTAACGGCTTTGCCAACCATTTTAATGAGCTATAGGTACGCGCTTCTAGAAACTCGTTTTGCCCCGTGCACAGGATGAAAAGGTCTGGCTGGTAGGACAGGCATTCCTCTACGATAGGAACGAGCCGATAGCTGGCATAAGAGATGCCCCCGCAATTGACGACTTCGAACTTCTTGTTTGGAAAAGCCAGTTCGAGCTCAATTTGAAGCCATTGAGGGAAAGCGGTCTCGATTGAGTAGGGCCGGCCTTGCACCGTTGATCCACCAAATACGAAAATTCGAAACGTATCCGCGTCCTTATAACGGTTAAATCCATCCTTTACGAAATAGAGCATCCGCTCGACGCGCGTTTCGTAGCGATTCTTCAAAGGATTGAGAGCAAAAAGCGGTTCCTGAGCACTGAAGCCGACAAAAGGATCGTTCCCCACTCCCTTTTTACCAAAACCGATAATTCGACAGGTCCCCTCGATGATGAACAGAAGCAGGAATCCAAAACCAATCGCCTGAAGCCGCGTAAGCCAACGACTCATTCGAAGCTCCGATGATTCAGCAGCAGGTTTCATTCGTGTCGAAGAGCTTCTATAGGATCCAGTTCCGCCGCTTGCGACGCGGGATAGATTCCAAACGCGATTCCCGTAATGCCAGATATGCCAAAGGCCAGAGCCACTGACCAGGGAGTAACGATCGTCACCATGTCTGTTGAAACGCTAACTAGCAGTGGTACCAGGACCCCAAGGACGACCCCGATCACTCCTCCACCGATCGACAGTACGACTGTTTCGATTAGAAATTGCATAACAATGTCTTTCTTTTTTGCGCCCAGCGCGCGACGCACGCCGATCTCGCGAGTGCGTTCCGTTACCGTGGCCAACATGATATTCATAATTCCGATACCGCCAACTAAAAGCGAGATGGCGGCGATCGAGCCCAGGACGATATTAAACATACGCTTGGTAGCTTCGGCTTCACGGAGCAATTGAAGCGGTACAATGAGTTCGAAATCGTTATTCTCATGAAAACGTCTTATTAAGCTTTTGATTTCCTTTTCGGCAGCAATGACGGATTCAGTGTCCTTCATCTTAACGATGATCTGGTGCAATTCCACTGTTTCAGAGCTAAAGCTTCCTGAACTTGCGCGGATCAATGTTTCACCAAACCGAGTCCGTACCGTCGATAGCGGTATGTATACATTGTTGTCGAGCGGATCCCCATCCATTTCTCCCTTTTGCGGACGCTGCTCCGCAGTACCAGTTTCATTTATCAGACCCACTACTTGATAGTAGACGTTTTGTATCCTAATCGTGGAATCAATAGGCGTTTGATAGGGAAACAAACGATGAGCCAAACCAGCAGTAATGACGCAAACATTTCGCTGATGTTTCTCGTCGATCATGGAAAGAAACCGTCCAGCCACTAGATTGATTCCCTGCATTGTGGGATACGAAGGCAATGTTCCGATAACTTGACACGGTTCCTGGTTGCGATCGAAACGCACATTATCCCGGATGATACGCATCGGCAGAACATTCAACACATTCGGGATGGTAAACTGAAGGCGAGACGCGTCGTCGTACGTAAGGCCATACTCGATACCCGTGCTTCTCCCTGACGTGTTGTTGTCTTGATCTTCAGGAGGCTTGACGCTGTTGATAATGATATTCGTGGAGCCTAAACGCTTAATCCGCTCCTGAGCTTCGTGCGAGGCGCCTTCGCCGATGGCTAACATCGCAATCACCGAACATACGCCGAAAATCATGCCCAACATAGTCAGGCCTGAACGCAACTTATGCAACATGAGGCTCTTGACACCGAGTTTTACGGTATTGAAAAGCGGGTGACGAGTAATGGTTTCCCTTAACATGATTGCGTCGTTCGATTATTCGCGGTTGCGAATTACATCTTGGTCAATCCGTCCGTCTTTCATACGGATCACTCGGTCGGCTCGTTGAGCGATGTCGTCATCGTGAGTTACCATTACAATGGTTTTGCCTTGGTTATTGAGTCGGTCGATAAGTTCCAGAACCTCTGCTCCGGTTTTGGAATCGAGGTTTCCAGTAGGCTCGTCCGCAAGGATCATCAATGGATCGTTTATCAAAGATCGAGCGATTGCTACCCGCTGCTGTTGGCCGCCGGACAACTGAGTCGGACGGTGATCCAAGCGGTCTTTCAATCCAACCAATTCCGCTAGATCGATACACTTCTGTTCGTATTCCTGTAAATCCACTCCTTGGTAAATGAGCGGCACCTGGATGTTCTCTATCACCGTAAGCTGCGCTATAAGATTATATGATTGAAAAATAAACCCAAGCCGTTTCCCGCGAATGGCGGACAAAGTATCGTCATCCATTTGGGCAACATTTTCTCCGCCCAAAAAATATTGACCGGTAGTTGGCCGATCGAGACAGCCCAGGATATTCAGCATAGTAGACTTGCCCG
>JBNMOQ010000318.1:0-5884 GCA_051275055.1 Candidatus Pelagisphaera sp. | reverse complement strand
GCTCCAATCCGCCTTCGGAGCCCGTCCCCGGAGCGTAACGCCCAGGACCGTAGTGAGCTGGGCCTAACGCTCGCAGACCATAGTCATAAGCTCGTTTCAAATAGCTCAAATCCAAAAGGGAATCCGCACCTTCCAAACTTAAAATATATCCAAGCGGCAAATCGGAACTCCGTTTTCTACACGAATCCGCATGAGCATCAAGCTGGGCTAGATTACTGATTTGCCGCATCAAACCACGTTCCTCCATCGCCCGGTACCAGGCTAATTGACCCTGGGTTTGAGCCCAAGCGATCTCCGGACTGTTCCAGCCTGGAACCGTGCTTTTCTTAGAAACGCTGTGACCTATTTGCGTCGCAATGCATATTCCGATTTCAGCCGTCTTCATTTCTGGAAGCGACACCGTTGCCCGAGTCCGCCCAGGAAGGTCATTCAATCCAACTTCGCGTTCGCGCAGATCAATCAGCGTATCGGTTAAATCGCGATTCCACAAAATCGCGTTCATTGAGAGATCTAAATGGGCATCGAACAAAAACATGGCGAATTTATATTATGAATACAGAAATACCTGGCCCGCGCTCTTCTATTCGAGCTCAAAGATGCCCTCAACTTCGACTGGAATATTCCCTGGTAAAGATCCCATCCCAATCGCGCTACGAGCGCCCACTCCGGCTTCTTCGCCGAAAACCTCAGCGAATAGTTCACTGCATCCATTGATCACCGCCGGATGTTGTTCGAAATCAGAAGTACAGTTCACCATGCCGAGCACCTTGACCACTCGCTTAACCTTGTCGAGCGAACCCAATGCCGAACGAAGCGTTGCCAGCATGGCAAGACCCGTCTGCCGCGCAGCGTCATACCCAGCTTGTTGATCCAACTCTGAACCGACTCGACCCAGAATGAGAGTACCATCCGAACGCAAAGGTCCATGTCCCGAAAGATAAGCAACGCCATTCAAAATGACGATCGGCTTATAAACCCCCATCGGAGCTGGTGCCGGAGGTAGTTCGATATTCAATTCAGCAATCTTCGCTTCTGCATTCATAGTCATTAAAATTTGGGTTCGAGGGGTTGAAACGTGAAACTGCTCCTACAATTCAACATTCCCAAATCCACGCAATCGCAAACTCGCTCAAAGCGACCAGCCTCAAAACAGAGATCAAACCGATAAAACCATTGAGGTTTCCAGTCACTGCAACTATCCAATCGAACATGTCGATGCCCCAGTTCCCCTTAACCCCATCCTTCAAAAGGCTAACGGTTCTCCGTGCCTCCATAATCTTAGCGACAATCGGATTCCTTTTCATAAGCACCGGGTGCAATCAGTCAAAAAAACCGATGGCGGGAATGGGCATTATGATTGGCGAAGCAACCGATAAAAGCGCCTTGGCTCAAGTTCGACTAACTGTCGGTGATGCATTACTGGATAACGACGTTGAAGGAACGCCGGGCATCGTCGAGTTCACTCTTTTAACCGAGAATGATGAAATAGTACGCGACACCCAAACCATTCTTGCTACCGCGGATCGCGATTTCATTACGCGCGCGTCGTGGAACAACCTAAAGGCCAATACCAATTACATATGCCGCACCAGAATCGGATTCGAACTGGAACACCTATTCCCAGGGCCCAGCGCCACTTTCAAAACACTACCCGGACCGTCAACCTCCGACTCCGTAGAATTCGCTGTCGTTACTGGAATGAACTACGCTAAATTCCACGGTGATAATCGAATAGACGGTAGTATCCATCTTTTGCATAACGCAACCGAACTCCCCGAGCCCTACTCTGGAAAAGACAAACACTTGGGCTATCCAGCCCTCAAAACATTGCTGGACCTTAAACCCGATTTCTTCGTCGGAACCGGTGACAACATTTACTACGACACGCCCAAAGAACCTAGAGCGGAGTCACTCACCGAAATGCGTCAGAAGTGGCATGAACAATTCATCCAACCCAGGTTTCACGATCTATTCGCTAAAGTCCCCACCTTCTGGGAAGTCGATGACCATGACTACCGAATCGACGACGGCGACAACTCCGGAGACTACTCTCCTTCCCCCCAAGAGGCCCGTCAGATGCTATTAGAGCAGCTCCCCATCGCTCCCGCCGAAGACATATCAGCAAAGACATACCGTACGTATCGCGTAAATGGGGACCTTCAAATTTGGTTCATGGAAAACCGAATGTACCGCAGCCCTAACGCAATGGAGGACGGACCCGCAAAGAGCATCTGGGGAAAAGAGCAAAAGCAGTGGTTAAAGCGGACTCTAATATCCAGCGATGCATCTTTCAAAATAATGATCTCCCCAACTCCAATGATCGGGCCCGACTCGCTCCACAAAACCGACAACCACGCAGATATCGGCGGGTTTCAAAACGAGCGGGACGAATTTTTCTCTTGGCTAATCGAAACGGGATTGAACAAAGAAAACTTCTACATCGTATGCGGCGACCGACATTGGCAGTACCATTCGATTTCGCCCGAAGGGATTGAAGAATTTTCAAGTGGCGCCCTTACGGATACGAATTCCCGATTAGGTGTAAATCCAGGCGATCCAAATTCAACCGATCCTCATGGAACGATTAATCAAGTGTATACGCAAAACCCTCATTCCGGTGGATTCTTGTTAGTGCGAACTACCCCAAAGACAGACTCGAATAAAGCTAAGCTGACATTCGATTTCCGTGATGAACAGGGTGTCGAACTCTACAAACATACGAAAAATGGAAACTAGTTCGAGCGTCCTAACGAAAAGCCTTTCAACGTATGTTCTGTCGCTCTTCATCGGATTTGGAGCTTCTTTGGCCATCGCCGAAACCCCTTCGAAGCCCAACGTACTCTTCATCGCAATCGACGACCTGAATACGCGCTTAGGTTGCTATGGCTTCGATCATGTCTCCTCGCCGCATATCGACAAACTCGCGAGCGAAGGAATCCGCTTCGATAGAGCTTATTGCCAATACCCCTCTTGCGGTCCAAGTCGAACCTCGGTCCTTACCGGTCTTCGCCCCCAAACGACTGGCATGATCAACAATCGAATGACCTTTCGTGAGCTCGCTCCCGATGCTGTGACATTACCGCAATTGTTTTTGAAAAACGACTACTACACAGCACGCGTGGGAAAGATATTTCACCAGCGAGTTCCCTTCGACATCGGCACAAGCGGCTCGGATGATCCAGCATCCTGGAGCGAAGTTGTAAACCCAATTGGTCGCGACAAAGAGGAAGAAGAATTGATGACGATCTACACGCCGCAATTGCACATTTCAAACACCATGGGCTACCTCAAAGCGAATGGCAGCGACGCGGAACAAACCGATGGGAAAGTCGCCGATGAGACGATTCGTCTCCTAAAAGAAAACAAAGACAAACCATTTTTCATAGCTGCCGGATTCTATCGTCCTCACACTCCCTACATCGCTCCCAAAAAATACTTCGACCTTTACGACTTGGACGAAACTCAAATGCCAGAAATGCCGGCGAACTATCAGGAAACCGTACCCGCATCCGCGCTAAGTTCTACTCCCGAATGGCCAAACTTCAACACAACGGAAGAAGAAGCCCGAGAATGCAAACTGGCATACGACGCCTGTATCTCATTCGTGGATGCGCAAGTGGGTCGACTATTATCCGCAGTTGATGAATTGGGACTAAGAGAGAATACGATCATCGTTCTCTGGGGGGATCACGGCTACCACCTCGGCGAACACGGACTCTGGCGTAAAAACAGTCTCTACGAAGAATCTGCACGAGCGCCGCTGATTATCTCTTCTCCTGGAATCGCGTCCAATCCCCAGGATTGCGACCGTATCGTCGAGTTTGTAGATATCTATCCAACCATCGCCGACCTGGCAGGACTTACGCCACCCAAGGAAATTGAAGGCGTGAGTTTACGTCCCCTAATGACGCAACCCGATGCTCAATGGGATCGACCTGCCTATATCCAAACCCTCTTCGTCGATGTCCCAGGCTACAGCGTTCGTACCGATCGCTGGCGATATATAGAATGGGGAGAGCAAGGAATTAAAGGAATTGAACTCTATGACCAACTTAACGATCCAAAAGAAATGAACAACCTCGCTGCTTCGAAAGACCATTCAGAAACAATCAAACGTTTGCGAAAACTCGTGCGCCAAAACTGGGCTACGAAGTA
Source organism: Candidatus Pelagisphaera sp. (assembly GCA_051275055.1). Lineage (GTDB taxonomy): Bacteria > Verrucomicrobiota > Verrucomicrobiia > Opitutales > Opitutaceae > Pelagisphaera. The sequence goes on along the minus strand of JBNMOQ010000318.1, from coordinate 1,729 downwards.
GCGAGACCTGTCTCCTAAAGCTTAATCGAAACGTCGCTCGTTTTCGCTTCTTCAACAACGAAAACTTCCCGAGCGACAACATCGTCGTTCCGAGATACGATAATCGTGTATTTGCCAATCAATAACGATTCAACCAAATGCTCACGACCTTTAAAGTATTGGTAACCCGCCACAATCTCTAAGCCGCCAACGGTGCTCGGCTCCGAAAATTCTTCAATCTCTACTTCAATTCGATCCTTTGACCTTCCACCTGTCACTCGGATTTGAATATTTCCTACGATCGCTTCCAGTTTTTGGATACCCAGATCAATATTGCCCGACTCCTCCATTACGATCGAAATACTCTTATCTCGATAGCCAGGTTTCTTCACCAGAAGCGTGTGCTCCCCCGCCCTGACTTTGCCTACCGTAAACGGTGTCGTGGCTAGACGCTTTCCATCCATAAAAACCTGTGCCTTCGAAGGATCCGTGTGAATCGTCAATTCTCCTGGCTCCTGACTTATAATCGATGCGGCAATCCCCTTCCTCCGCTCAGACCATTCGCTCTTGAGTTCACGACCCAACCCCTTTTCGAACTTACTCATGGCCAACCGAATCCGTTCATCAAATGCGAGCACCTCGTCTCTCGAACTATCCTTCGAAAACTGACGTGCCTCCTGAAGCAATGCCTGATAGCGTTTCATCCGATCCGCTCTCGTCACCTTAAGAGTCTCCACTTTTTCAGCAAGACCATTGACAAACGATTGTTGCACGCCATCGCGAAGCCTCAAACTTTCGACCTCCTTCGCATAGCGATTCAATACTTCCTCCGTATTCCACTCCGACAACTGACCAACGCCTGTACTCAGCTTTTCGGAAACACGAATTGTCTTTTGGCGATATTCAACCTCAGTTTGCTTCGGCATATAAACCTGAGTCCAATACCAAGCCCCGCCACCAATCAGCACGACAAAAAGTAATCCAAAGAATATGCCCAATGATTTACTAGATTTTTCTGAGCGGCGTCTCCGGTCGCGTGAAACCGATCCTGACGTACCTGATTCTTCGTTACTCATAATTGAATTTTCTGGATCGAAACCAAACGTCACTACACCAGAAGAGCAAGACATTCATAAACGAACGAATTCCAAGTGTCTCCTGGTAGGGCCTGCTTGTCCTAAGCCGCACACAACCTAATTCAACTCAGCGGTTCGCTAGGGACAACGAGCCCTACCATCTCATCATTGTCAAACGTCGCTACCTCAGAAGAATCAGACATTCATAAACAAATCCGCAACTCATGCTACTACCGTACTTCCGCCTTCGTCATACGGTACAAGAAATACATATTCGATTAGTGGCCATGAATAGCGCAGGGATTATTGCTCAGCGGAAATATCCGCGGTGATCCTTCTTGATCGCTCAGTCGTAAACTGCATAATCCACGCTAGAACTCGTAGGCCCCTACCGCGAGCAAGCGATACTCCAATCGTATCCATGAAGCTGCCCTTCTTATTTATTCTCTCTACCACAGTTCTCATTTCTTGTTCCGTAAATGAGCAAGACGAACCACAAGCCAATCCAGACGAACTCATACGCATCACCGCGACCGAACCGGCGGACGCTCTCGATACGTTTGAGATCCGACCTGGCTTCAAACTCGAACTCGCCGCTCACGAACCCCTCGTCGTTGACCCGATCGATATCGAATTCGATGAAAACGGACGCCTATTCGCCGTCGAAATGCGCG
>JBNMOQ010000317.1:0-5895 GCA_051275055.1 Candidatus Pelagisphaera sp. | reverse complement strand
AAATGCCCCCTCTTCTTGCGTGAGATCCAAGTAAACTGATCCAGTTAGTACAAAATAGAGACCGTATGAGTTTCCTGGGTTAGCCAAGAGGTAGGCTTCATCTTCTAATCGATTGGAAATATTGTAAACTACATTTGGATACTTAAACGAGTAGGACAAAACCTTATTTATAAACGCATGCTGATAAGCTAAAAGAATCTCGTTATTATCCAACTCCGGAACGGTATTAATAAACGGAGTTTCAGATAAGTCTTTCCCCATTCTTCCCACATTGGGCCCATTGCTGACTGGATTATACTCTTTAAGAAACCCGGACTCTTTAAAAGTGAAGTTAATATTATTATTGGGATTCCATGCGTTGCTTGGCCAATAATTTGGGTGCGTGTTCGTGCCTAAGCAAGGCGACTAAACTCGGGGATGAGTTCAAGAAGGCAGCAATAGACGATCCCGATTTAGACGAACTCTGGAAGTGGGTGCACTAAATTGCTCGGGCGCTGGTAATAACCTCCCTCGTTTATCGTACCTCCACACGCACGCGTTGTTGATAGGAGATTCAATTGTTCCAATTTGGTTCAGGGGGTTGGGGTTTGATAGGAAAGATTATTTCTTCTTATTGAAAGGTTTTTCTTATTTTTCTTGGCGAGAGGACCTCCTTTAATAAGATGGACTCCGTCATTTGAAATGACCCACGTCTTTCGACGTTTTTAATCTTAATCAATCATCTCAAAAATAAGCAACATGAGCAAAACTATTCCTCTGATTACATCCGGTTCCGCCGGTCCACTTGGCGTTCTTCATCTTCCCCGTTTCTGGCAAAAAGTTTCGTTAGTTGGGGTCGGTAAACTTGACGACGAATATCCAGCATGTGGAGCTGGTTATGACCAAATGACTTTGGACGCCTTGGGTTTGGACAAGGATACCACGATTAACCACATTCAAAGTACCAAGCCAAATTACTTTGAATTTGAAGCCTGGGTAAAAGCGAACATGAAGGCGGACGCTGATATTGCTGCCCACAATGCTGCGGTCACAGGATATATTCACGATGACGATACTCGTGCTGGAATTTTCGCGCTGGCTGGGCTGAGCGATGACAGTGCCGCTGCCAGAGACGCGATCAATTTGAACAACTACGAAGACTGGTGCGAGTTCCACAAATCAGAAATCGCTGGTTAGAATTGTTGATAGGAAATTGCTCCGCCATCTCCATTGGAATCTTCATCAGGTAAAAGCAATTCTTTCGAATCACTGAGTCGAGCGCCGCTTGATGACATAATTGGCCCGTCGTGGACAAGTGGAGCTCGTCGTATCAGCTAAGCGGTGTTGCTTTCGTTGGCATCTAGTATCAGAAGCAAAGTCATTGCAATCCGCTCGCTTTGCACCGCTCTTGGTATCAGATCACTGACCACGGAAGGCACTTAGCCAATGAACTTAGAATAAGGGTGAAACTGGAATCGGTTGTGCGGGTCCACCGTAATTTTCTGCTTTTTAATGATAGTTGCCATTGCCTGCGTGCCGAAAATCTCTGACGCTACAGCCGATCGACCGACGTCATCGGGCTGTGAATGGGTCCCGCTGAAGTCGACACTGAGGCCGGACACCGCCCGAGATTTGTCCACGACTCGATTCGTAAGGTCGACGATAGCTTGACGTTCGATAGGTGACTTGGAACTTGCGTCGTAAAGGGTTACGAGGTCAACGAAGAACGCGTGATGGCAGTTGCCGCTGGGAAGGCGAGGTCCCTTCTGGATCTCACCCCCAAGCGTTCGGATTTCGACAATCGACATCTCGGCCTCATCGAGTGGAGCCTCGCCCACTACCACATCGCCTACGAAATCGAGCACTTCATCTTCAGGAATGCCAATAGTACCTACACAGTGGTAGGACGTCGCGAGAGGGCTGCCCTTCTGGTCGGCGATCACCGGCCACAACGCCGCGGCTACCTCGTACCACGAGCTCCACTGTGCTGCGGCAAGTGCGGGGAGCTTTTGGCGAGCTGCGAGGTCCTGCAGCGGTCTAACGAACTCAGCAGTACTTCCCACGAAGGTGTCATAGAACACGATTGTCGCAACCAGTGCTTTGGTGCCCGTGACCACGACCTCGAGTGAAACCGATTCGTTCGGGATCACCTTCTCCTTCATGAATTGCATGGCATTCCGTGAGAACTCGATCGCCTCTTGCCGCGTCTGAAAACCGAAGACGAACTGTTCGGCATGCTTGACCGTGTCGGCGTCGGCCACACGGAAGGTCATGTCGACCACGATCGCCAATGCGCTTCCCGCACCGAGCATGGCGGTAAAGAGTTTGTCCTCAGGCGTTAGTTCACAGATCTCACCATCAGCTTTTACCACGGTCATTCGTACCGCCCGTTGTCCGAGTAGTCCGAGACGACGAGAGAAGTAGCTGCTTAAGCCCCCATTGGTGACATAGCCCACTACGCCAACTCCCGGCCCAGTTCCGACCGGCAAGGCGCCGCCTTTCGTCTTTACAGCCTCGACAAGCTCGCGGAAAACCACACCGGAGCCAACCGTGACGAGCAGCTCTTTGCCGGACCGATCGAATTCGATGCTTTTGAGCTCGATCAGGTCGAGTATCTCGGCGTTGTGGTTGGCAACGAGGGCCGCGCCGGATGCTTCGTGCCCGCCACAGACGCAGGCGATCGGCGTTGTCACCGGCAGTGACTGCACGATGGCTGCAATCTCTGCCGCTGATTTCGGTCGATGGATGCGTTTCGCAAGGCTCGTGACCGTTGCGGCGGAGCCGTCGGCCTTGGGAAGAACCTTGTTCGCACTCACACTCCAGGCCCGCTCAGCAAACCATTCGTCATTCGATTTCGCAAGCGGTCCAGACGGTGAGACGGTCTGACTGAAAACCTTGTTGGGCAACAGGTTGCCGAAAACTATCCCCGCTCCCCCCACCCCAGCGGCTTTGATGGCGTTTCGTCGTGATACTTGATTCTTAGGCTTCATGATAGTGGAGAGAGGTTGATAGGAAATTGCTCCGCCATCTTCGCTCCGCTACGTCAATTGTTCCGATTTGATTGGGAGGGTAGGGTCGGGATTACGAAGCGAGCTTGGGGAATAATCGGGGTACATGACAAAGATTGCGCCTTCAGCCTTTGGAATCAACCCAAGAATCACAGATGACGCCTAAGGCAATCAGTGGAATGAGGGAGCATTGAGAAGCGGAAAGCGAAGTCGCCATGCCCCGAATCTACAAACTCCAAAAGCTCGACGCAACCGATCCGGCTTGGCGACACTACCCCCACGAAGAGAATCACGCTTATTGGGTCGGAGAGAGTGAAGAGTCCGCTAGGAAGAACGCCGCCACCGGATCCTACCCCATCGGGCAAGCTAGCGAGTATGTCGCCTTGGATGAACCCTAAGCAAGTGTCATGCTTTTTGGACTACGATTCGAGTGATAATCGAGTCGCTGAGGTGGAACTTTCTTAGTGATTACTACAAAAACCCGTCTTCAATACACCCAGGGCTACCTTGAATTAGGCATGCTCGACGATGCTTCCGATGAACTAGAGGCTATTGAAGGAGATTACAGTGATCCCCCCAATAAAAAGTGTGCATAGGGTATAGAGCTGGGAAAATCCCTAGTGTCTTAAGTTTATTAACTTGATCCTTTCTAGTGTACTGACCGTGAATCATCACAGTACGGTGATCGCCAAGATCCTGTTTGCTTTGTATCGTTTCAACGAGCCGGATTAACTGATCAATGGCTGCGTCACCGTTGGTATAAGCCATTACTTGCCATTTATTTTCGAATGCGAGTGACAGCCACTTTAAAGCTTCTTCGTCTGTAAAGGCTGGGTACCCTGAATAAGAAGCTGCCTGGCCTGCAGGTGGTTTAGAATGATGGCTTGCGTTGCATTATTAACGGCCACGTCTAAGTCGATTGATGTGAATAGATTGTAGGTTGAGGGCGAGCTGATCACATCTTTCTGTCCTAGTATTTTGGATATATACTGGGCAGATGTGATATCATTAGCGCCAAACAAATCCAGCCTGTTTGGATTCGCTTCTATTTCATTGACTACTGCTGAAAGATCCCAGCTCGGTCCGCCTCCTAGGAAAAATTGAGGGTCGCTATGATAGCCTTAAACGCCGGCACTGACAGGGTGTTTCTAGGTATACTTTGGCTGGATAACGAGTAGATTCGGTGTGTTCTGGAGTACGGTTCTAGCCTGCTTGGGATCGCAAGCATAGAGCAATTCCACCAGACTATCAATTACTCCATCCCTCGCGCACGTAGTGGTTTAGTGGCTTGTTATTAGCCGCGCCTCCAATTCGTTGGGTCGGGAATTCGATGGCGTTAACCTAATACCTCGTCTGACCGGCGCTGCTGCTGCTGCAGCAATTACCCGCAGTCAGCCGATGTACTGGGATTTCTACACTGGCCAGGCGATGCGCATGGGCGACTGGAAACTGTGGCGAAAAGACGATACCACAATCCTGTTCAACATCGCCAATGATCCGGCGGAATTGACAAATCTTGCCTATCAGCAACCAGAGCGCGCCATTGAAATGAGCAAGAAACTCGATACGTGGGTAGCCACCCTGCCAGAGACGGCACGATAAGACCCAGAGGGACGGGGCGGCAAATTGATCAGCGCATTGGGCGGCGCGCCTGCTGATGTCAAACCGGACCCTCGTTACTTGATTCCATACGATAAGCCAGTCGCCACACCGTATCCGGCAGCCGTCGTATCACCCGGTGGGCGGTGATCACCACTGAACCAGTGGTCAAAAGACGCTCGGGGCAAGCCCCGAGCTATTCAACAGGTAGTGGCCGATCTCCGAGCGGCCACAGAACGATGCAATCGTTCAAACATTGTCCCCGATTTGTCGGTGGCTACTTCAAAAACAATGGCCGCTCGGAGATCGGGCGCTACCTTAATTTCTCCGTGGTTTATAAAACGTTTGAGTTAATTCTATATCTTGTACGGAGCGCGACGTTTGTAGGTACGCATGCGATTGGCCTCGGCATCCCCGATGAAGCGTTCCTTCTTCGGATCGAATGTAACTTTGCGTCCCAACTTCCAGCTGATCGCAGCCGCGAAGCAGGCCATGTGGCCGTAACGAACTGCAGTAGAATTGCAAATCGGTTGTTCCCGAGTCTTAACGCAATCAAGGAAGTTACGGGTGTGCAGTACCGGATCCGTACCAGAGATCTGGTCGTATGTTTTGTTTTCAAGGAGCTTGGGATTGCTGGTTACTATTTTCTTGGCATCCCCCGCTTCCACCCAGCCTTCATCGCCCACAAAGCGCACGGGGCAAGTACCCAGTCCTTCGATCCAATCGCCCTCCCCTTGGAAACCGGAAAGGCGCATTACCAGCTTGATGCCATTGGCATACTTCGCGTTGATCAGTCCATCCGATACGGCTTCAAATTCGATGGGCGTCGTTCCATCGGCATCGGCAGCCCACTGGCAGACGTCAATCGTATGGGACCCCCACTCGGGCAGCTTCCATGCAGCATAGAAACCCTTGTGATTGCGCCAGCGACCTCTGCAGTACGCAGCGTTAAACGGTAACATTGGCGCAGGGCCCACCCATTTATCCCAATTGATGATCGATGGATCTGGCTCCGGTTCGGCCGGCAAGGGCTCCAGGTATTCCTGCAAGTTCAGGATGCCTGCATGAACCTCCTGGACCTGTCCCAACTTACCATTACGGGCAAGGTCGACCGCCAGTTTGAAATTAGGAACATTTCGCCTCTGCGTTCCGGCTTGGAAGACACGCTTGTGTTTTTTAATGGTGTCGTCCAGCTGCTGGCATTCCTGGATATTCATCGCGCAAGGCTTCTCGCAATAGATATCCTTGCCCGCGCGGGCAGCGCGGATGGAGGCCGTGGTATGCCATCGATCCCCCGTAGCGATGATCA
>JBNMOQ010000316.1:0-5902 GCA_051275055.1 Candidatus Pelagisphaera sp. | reverse complement strand
ACCTCATGAGGTCGTCCGACAATCGCCGCTTCCGCAACCGAGCGATGACTCACTAACGCGCTTTCGATCTCGGCAGTCCCTAAACGGTGTCCGGAAACATTCAATACATCATCGATTCGACCGACGATCCAGAAATAGCCATCCTTATCCTCGCGGCATCCATCGCCGCAGAAGTAAACGCCCTTGTACTCGCTCCAATAAGTATCCTTGTAGCGTTTATTGTCTCCGTAAAGCGTTCGAAGCATCGACGGCCAAGGCTGAGTGAGCACAAGCTTGCCGCTCTCTCCTTTGCGAACTTCCTTGCCTTCGTCATTGAATACTTTCGCGACAACTCCAAAGAACGGCAATCCTGCCGAACCTGGCTTCGAGGCCACCGCTCCGGGCAATGTCGTAATCATGATGCCACCGGTTTCGGTCTGCCACCACGTATCCACGATCGGACAACGTCCACCACCAATCACCTTGTGGTACCATTTCCAGACTTCCGGGTTAATCGGCTCGCCGACCGACCCTAGCAAACGCAAAGAACTTAAATCGTGTTTCTTGATGTGCTGCTCGCCCCATTTCATGAAAGCGCGAATAGCTGTCGGAGCCGTATAGAAAATGGTTACCTTATGCCGATCGACCATCGACCAAAACCGATCAGGTCCCGGCTCATTCGGAGCGCCTTCGTAAATTACGTTCGTGCCGCCATTGGCTAGAATTCCGTAGACGACGTAGCTGTGACCCGTTATCCATCCAATATCCGCAGTGCACCAGTACGTGTCGCTCTCCTTCAGATCGAAAACGTATTTCGAAGTGATAGCCGTTCCGAGCAAATATCCCCCGCTCGTATGCAGGACGCCCTTGGGCTTTCCCGTACTGCCACTAGTATATAGAACGAAAAGAGGTGTTTCGCTATCGAATGCCTTCGCTTTGTGGACATGAGAAGCATCCGCAACCAAGTCGTGCCACCACAAATCGCGACCAGCCTTCATGCTTACGCGATTGCCCGCGCGCTTGAGCGTTATCACGCTTTCCACCGACGCGCAGCCCTTGAGAGCCGCGTTCACGTTTTTCTTCAAATCGATAATCTTACCCCGACGCCAACCTCCATCGGCCGTAATTACGACCTTAGCCGAGCAATCATTTACGCGATCCTTGATTGATTCAGCGCTAAATCCACCGAAAATTACGGTGTGGACGGCTCCGATCCGAGCGCACGACAACATCGCCACAACCGCTTCTGAAACCATCGGCATATAAATGGCAACCCGGTCACCCTTCTTAACGCCCAAGCCTTCAAGAGCATTTGAGAATTTGCAGATTTCAACATGCAACTGCCTGTAAGTCAGAGTCTTCTGATCACCTGGCTCGCCTTCAAAGACTAACGCTGCCTTGTTTTCACGGGAGGTTCCCAAGTGACGATCCACGCAATTTTCGCAGACATTGAGCTTGCCGCCTACGAACCATTTAGCATGAGGTTCCTTCCACTTAACGGTCTCCTTCCATGGCTTCCTCCATTGTAGCAAATCTTTTGCTTGAGTATTCCAAAACTTTTCTGGATTGTTCACTGATTCCGAGTAAAGCCTCTTGTATTCGGCCATACTTTGAACGGCAGCCTGTTTTCTAAATTCCTGAGAAGGCGGAAACTTTTCTCCACCTCTCGCTACTGAAGTAATCTTGTTTGCCACAAATTTTCCTTGGTTTATATTAGTAAATCAACGGGGGGTTAAAACGCCGAATATCAGCAAGATCGCCAACAAGGGTCAAGCTTCGGATCTGTGATCAGAATCTCTTTTTTAGAGTTTTTGAATACACGATTTCATTCTTACATGGCATTTTGCCACGTTCGTATCCGCAATTAATTACAAAAGCTAACAGCAAACAACCTACACCCGCTTTCAAACGCTAAGCGTATGGCCGACGAAAAAGACCAACCAAAAGAAGAGACAGTGACCGTCGAAGGCGTCCTGGAAATCACCAACAAGAAGACCGGACAACTTCTCGATCTCACCAAAAACGGCCGTCAACGCCCGACTGACCCGTTCATCCCCAAAGAACTTATTCGGCGATTCAAGCTAAGGAACGGCAATTACATCGTTGCTCAAGCCACCGTTGACCCTCGTTTTCAAAATCCAAAGGTTCGATACATCGACTCCGTGGATGGGATGTCCGTAGACGATCGTCGCAAGAAATTGGAATTCACTCAGCTCACGACGATTACCCCGGAAGAGCAGATCAAACTCGAAACCGACCAAAAACGCCTAACCACTCGGGCGATCGATCTGTTCTGCCCTCTCGGCAAAGGAACTCGCGGTCTCATCGTTGCCCCCCCTCGTACAGGGAAGACAACCTTGCTCACGCATATCGCCCAAGGCGTAAAAGCCAACCATCCGGATATTCACTTGATGATCCTGCTGGTGGACGAGCGACCTGAAGAAGTCACCGACTTTCGCCGCAATATAGATGGCGAGGTCTGGGCCTCATCAAATGACGAGGAACTTCACAACCATCTTCGCATCGCGGATCTTTGCATCGAACGTGGCAAGCGACTCGCCGAAACCGGCAAAGACGTTGTCATCTTGTTGGATTCGATCACTCGCCTGGCTCGAGCTCACAATGCTTCCAAAAAGTCCGGACGAACAATGTCCGGCGGTCTCGATATTCGCGCTCTCGAAAAACCGCGCCAGCTATTTGCCGCCGCGCGGAACACCGAAGAAGAAGGCAGCCTAACGATCGTCGCTTCCGCTTTGATCGAAACTGGTAGTCGCATGGACGACATGATCTTCCAGGAATTCAAGGGAACGGGCAACATGGAGATGGTGCTCGATCGTAAATGCGCCGAAATGCGCCTCTACCCAGCCATGAACATCGCTTCATCCGGAACGCGTCGCGAAGAACTCCTCATTTCCGAAGAGGTTCTTGACGGAATTAACTTCTTCCGCCGCGCTCTCGTTCAGCAAAAGACCGAGGACGCTACCGAAACAATGCTTACTCGACTCAGTAAAACTGACAGTAATCAAGACCTTCTCGACTTAATCAGTCGCTAGTTTTCAAAATTAAATCGAATTCTGCCCACTTACTGCTTGATCTAGCAAAATCTGCTGGCAGAAAGGTCGGTTTCTCTCCTCGATAGCTAGCGAGGAGTTCCTCCTTATACAGGACTCTCTATGGAAAGTTTCTCAGAACAGTGTCTAGACATGGCTCGCTCCATGCTCAGCCACAATATGGAATCCATCAATCAAGATGGAACTATTACGCCGGTCGAGGGCGAAGCTCCTCGTTTGGACGAGTCGGGTCATGCAGCGCTCGCCATTGGCGAATTTTACCGGGCTACCGGTGAAACTGAGCTCGAGGGTAAGGACCTTATCGATCTCGCCGCACGCTGCATCACAGCGCAAGTATTTCGAGATCCACCACAGGAGAACGGCCTAGCCTACGCAGCGCTCGCCCTTCTTTCCTTCGGACCTTCGAAAGAACGTAACCCAGTTTGGGAACGTCTAGTCGACGAAACCCGCGAACGTCTCGACAAGCTCCTCCTTAATCGGAGCGACTACGACAATCACTGGCAGACTTTCAATATCGCCAAGGCGGTATGTCGCTTCAGCCTTGGCCTTTCCAAGAAAGACGAGACCGGACGCCTCATCGAACGCTTTCTCGAGCGTATCGGCGAAACCAGCTCGAGCGGTTACTTCGACGATGTTAACGACGGCATCGGCGGCGATTTCTCCCTCCAAGGAGTTATGGCTTTCGTATTCACCCGCCAGTCGCTTCAGCTTCACTCGAACCCCGGACTCCGCGAACGCAAGCTACCTAGCTTGCGCACCTACGCTGAGAAATATATCAAGATGCTACCCGACCTCGTCCGCGAAGACGGACTCGGCTGGGCATTCTCCAAAGGCTCCGGTGCCTATGGACAGATGCACTTGATCAGCTTGTTGCTCCAAGGATTCCGCGACGGATGGGTTCCAGAAGATCGCAAACCGAAGTACTTTGATCTCTTGCGTCGCCTCTTCTACTTTTTCTACGCGACCTATCTCGATCAAGAGCATGGATACCTGGTCGTTCGCGACGAAGAGCGTACAGCTTTGACGAGTCACACTACACGCCTGTCGAACTTCGACGGCGCTCGCTTCCTCAGTCAATGGTCCCGCCTGTCGAAAGACATCAAGGCTCCTCCGGGCGCTGGCAGCGAACCTTTCAAATCTGGTTGCCGCTTCGTCATTTTCGACAAGTCCAACAAGAAAGAGCAAGGTCTCCTCCTTTACCGCAACGTTGAGTCCGGTCTTCAAATTCAAATGCCGCTTGTATCGTGCGGTTCGAAAACGACTTCCGATTGCTTACCTTTCCCGCACTCTCCAGGAATCTTCGATTGGCCGAATAACGAGTATTTGCCGATAATGATGCCGGAACTCACCATTCGCGGCGAAAAATTCATCCCTGCATTCTACGGCAAGAAATGTACAACCGGACTCGGTTTTAAACGTTCATTCTACTTCCGTTACGAGCAACCAGATCTCATCACCACCGAAGAGAAAATGGTTACCGATATCGGTTCCTGCAAGGTCAGCTGGACTTTCGCTGGCAACAAGATCACGAGCGAATTCAGCTACACGGTAAAGAAGCAGGTCACTCTGGACCACTTCCGCTACATGCTGGCAATTGGTGCGCCTCACTCGCGTCACCGTATCGATTCGACTCCAATGCTCGGTCAGGAAGGTCTCCGTTGCCAAGTCATCAAAGATGATTTCCAAGGCACTTGGAAAGATACTGAAGTCGTCACAAACGACTCCACCTACCGCACCAACTACGGCAACATTCACTATTTGCAGACCTTGGAACGCGAGCACCCGCTCATCATGCGCCCAGGCCAAACCTACAAATTGTCCGTTTCCTTCGATCCCGATATCATTTCCGTCGGCGAATCGGTGTAGATTGATTGCGGATTGCGAATTGAAAATTGCTGATTAAATCCAGCGCTTTTCAATTCGAAATCTTCAATCCGCAATTTTCAATTCAGACGAATGCTCGCAAAACGAATCATTCCCTGCCTCGACGTCCACGGAGGTCGCGTAGTCAAAGGCATAAAGTTCAAAGAGCTTCGTGACGCGGGCGATCCAGTCGCCTGTGCGAAGGCTTACGACGAACAAGGTGCCGACGAACTTGTTTTTCTCGATATAACCGCGTCCAGCGACAAACGGGAAATCATGCATAACGTTGTCGAACAAACCGCGTCCGAGTGCTTCATGCCGCTCACCGTTGGCGGCGGTCTTCGGAACTTGGACAACATCACTCATATGCTGCACTCAGGGGCCGACAAAGTCAGCCTCAACACTGCGGCGATCGATGATCCCGATCTCATTTTCCAAGCTGCTCGAAAATTCGGAAACCAATGCATCGTTCTAGCGATCGACGCGAAGCGTGACGGCGACAGTTGGCGCGTATTCACTCACGGAGGACGCAACCCCACCCCGCTCGACGCAATTGAATGGGCCAAGAAAGCTGTCTCTCTAGGAGCTGGTGAAATTCTTCTAACCAGCATGGATGCCGACGGAACCCTCGCGGGGTACGATGTCGAACTAACGCGTCGAATTTCAGAATCGGTCGAAGTCCCAGTGATCGCCTCAGGCGGCGCCGGAAACCTCGACCACATGGTTGACGTCCTCGAAAAAGGCAAAGCCGACGCAGTTCTCGCCGCGAGCATTTTTCACTTCGGCACCTACACGATAGAACAAGCCAAACGCCACCTAGCCAAAGCCAATCTACCCGTTCGCCTTTAAGCTGTTCAATCGTAGGGCCGGCGCTCGTGCCGTGCCACGTAGCCAACTCAATATAGCCTCCCTAAAGGTAGCGGCCGATCTCCGAGCGGCCACTGAACGATGTAATCGTTTAGCTATTTAGACAATAATGGCCGCTCGGA
>JBNMOQ010000315.1:0-5962 GCA_051275055.1 Candidatus Pelagisphaera sp. | reverse complement strand
AAGGGATTTACCGAGGCTTGGGCAAGTGAATTAGCGGTAGGCTCATCTTCACCTCAAACTCTCTGATAGGCTGTAGCGGACGTTATGAGCCCAACAAAGAGAATAATATATCTAGGAAACGACATTCAGCAACGACTGGCTTCGAGGACAACTTTCTGGATTACGTTTTCCGAAGGCTATCTAGAGTTTCGGTCCAACGAACTCGATTATATTGCCATCCGGATCGCGGATAAGAACCAGAAAGGCACCGGCAAACCCTGCTTCGGTAAGATCAACGGGTCCCTTCGCCATGATAGCGATATCGTTTTTTTTCAGCGTTTTGATCGTCGCGTTCATATCCTTTACAAACAAGGTTTGGTAGCTTATTCCAAAAGTGGAATCGATGTACGCTTGATCCTGCTTCTTATGTTTACCAGGAAGCTGCATCAACTTGATTTTCGTGTCAGTATCATCGCCTGATGCCGACATCATAATCACATCCAGCTCTTTGTAGTCGGTCAATCCAGCATCGCCTGTAAGCTTCGCAGGGACACCAAACCGGTTGATTTGGACCAGCCCGATTGACTCGTAGAAGCTAACGGACTTATCGATATCACGGACGATGATTCCGTAGTCGATGACGCCGGTTGCGTAGTTGTTCGCAGATTCGCCGCGGGCTAGGATCGAAAGGCTAACGAAAGCCAATAAGGTAATAAGCGTTTTCATATATAATATAGATTAAGAATTAATTGATTTTCGGTAGGTTTATAAAAAGAACTCGATTTGTGCCATGCTCTGGAATTGCCAGAACGCCCAATTCTTCTGCGTAGTTGGGGTCGGTAGGGTTTTTCAATCCTGATAGGACTACTTCGAATCCGGTCTTTCCGACGCGGAGCAAGTATCCAGACATCCAATCGGTTATATAATAATCGTCGCCGACCTTCGCGATCCCCTCTAGGTTTCCGACTCCCAGGCCTTTCTTTAAATAAGACTTGATCTTTTTCGTCTTCAAATCGACTGACAGGACCGCTCCTCGGCGGGAGGTAGCAAATGTTGCGGGGTCGACAATCGGTCCCCAGGAAGCGACAATCAATTTGTTTCCATCTACATACAAGCCATCAGGCGTATCCAAATCCTCAGACTCGATGAAGATCTCCACGTCCTTGCTCTTGGGGTCGATACGGTAGATGCGTTGGGCGCTGAAGTCCGACATGTATAATTCTCCATCGGGACCAAGCGCCACATCGTTAAGGAATAGGGGTTCGGCTACCTTGTAGAGATGCTTGATTTTTGCGGTCGCAATATCGATTTCATAAAGCCCGTCCCGATCCACTACATACAATAGTTTGCCAGCGATCACCATGCCTGATGGAGCATCTAGGTTTTCCACCCATCGTGGATCGATAACCTCACCGGTTTCGTCTAGTTTGACAATCCAACCGTAGCCATCGCGATCGAGGGAAATGCCGCCACCCAGGTTGGAAACGTACCAACTGCGCGAAGACGAATCCCAGACTGCTTGGTCCGGTGCATCATAGAGCGGCTGCTCCGATTCTTGGGCGAAGATGACTCCGGCACCGAGTATGATTGAAGCGAATAATAATTTAATCTGTTTCATTTTTTATTTCCTTCTGGTGATTTCTTCGAAGCTGATATTGGTAGCGGCCGATCTCCGAGCGGCTATTCTAAATTATAAAAATGGTGGCGGCTCGGAGATCCGCCGCTACCTTGAGTGCTTGGTCCGGGGCGCTTTATTTCTCTCGTGATTTCTTATACGTACAAGCTCAATTCTTATACGTACAAGCTCAATTCTTATTCATACAAGCCCACTTCTTCGCAGAGTTCTGTCCAGTGAGTCATGGTTCTTGCCAGGTAGTCTTCGGGATTTGGCAATCTAAAGTTGATGAAGCCGATCGGGCCGTCGAAGTCGGATTCCTTGATGAGTTTCATGTAGGGACGGAGGTCGTATACGCTTTCGTCTAGCGACAAGATAGTGGATGCGTTCATTGTTCCCACGCTTGTTGTATCCAATTCGACCAGAGCTCCCGAAAGGATGATCGCTCCGATGTGTCCTTTGGCCATTGCGAAGGATTCTTCCAGGCGGTCGCCTTTATAGGACATGAGTTCGTGGCAAAGGTTGATCGCGATCTGAAAGGAAGGGTGGTTGATCTTCTTTACCAAGGGCAAGGCGTCTTCGACGGTTTGGTAGTAAGTGTTGTAGTGCGGATAGAGGATGACTCTGACGCCTTTTGATCGAGCGTATTCGAAAATTCCTGTAATGAAAGCTTCTACTTTCTCGTCGGTGATCGTGCCGTCCGGTTTCGAATCACGTACCCAGGTCCAGAGCGTTGCGCCGTCCTTGCCGGCCAAGCGATCGATGGCTGCGTGCTGGGCGGAGTCGTCAAATCCAAACTGGTCGAAACGATGCGCCATGTAGGCGGCCGGGATAACGAAGTCGTCGCCTTTCTCTTTGCTCAAATCGAGATATTGCTCAAGTCTTACCAAGCTTTCCTCGCCACGCCCTTCCGCTGCGACCCCTGCGTAGCCCAATTGCTCGAGAAGGGCGACGGCACCAGTGACCTCCATGTTTTCGAGACCTCCGAAACTATAGGTGTAAAGCCCGCGGGGTTCCTTCGGAGACCCCGTTTGATCTTGAGTTGAGCAACCCGTAACGAATAGGGCGGCTATGGCGATTAAAATGGAGAGCTTGTAATATTTCATTGTATTCAAAATCTAGTTTTCACGATCTAACCAGTGGTATCGTTGTTTCTTGCGAGTGGGTAGGGTGCCGTGCGGCGCGACCGGCTCGGCGTAGTCGGGCACGTGGTAGCCGACCGCTTTCTTTTCGGCTTCGAAGGCTTTCTCCATCCGTTTGAGTAGGGTGCGATGTTCGGGGGAGCTGGTCAGGTTTTTCCGTTCGTAAGGATCGTTTTTCAAATCGAAGAGCTCGGTCCAGTCTTCATGTCCGGGATACTTGATGATCTTCGCATCTTCGGTCCGGTAGGCCAGCATGGTGGGATTTTCGGAGAATTTAGTTTCGAAGAAATACTCGTAGAAGAAACCTTTGCGATATTTCGAATTTGGTTTGGCGAGCAGTTTCGCCCAGCTTTGGCCTTGAATTTCGTCGGGGATCGCAACGCCTGCCATGTCGAGTAAGGTAGGCGCGAGGTCGATGTTCAGCGTCAAGGCGTCGGAGACGGATCCGGCGGCGTTCCCATTCGGGTAGCGAACCAGCATCGGCACGCGCATGGCTTCCTCATAGGGGGAGCGTTTGTCGCCCATGTAGTCGCCGAGACCGTGTTCGCCCAGGTAGTAGCCATTGTCGCTGGTGAAGATGATTACGGTGTTTTCGGCCAGGCCGTGTTGGTCCATGGCGTCGAGCAGTCGGCCGATATTCTCATCCATGGCCGAAATGCATTGAAAGTAGTCGATGGCCCAGAGGGGCTGCTCCGCTCGAGCAGAGGGTTCTTGCCTCGCTATCGTAAACAGGGAGAATCGAAACGAATTAAAGGTCATAGGTCCTGAGGGATTTGGCGTTTTCGCAAAGGGAATCTTTATCGAAAATCGGTCTTTGGGTAGACTATCGGTAAGGGTAATGCGTTGCCTAGAGGAAAGGTAACGGCGAAAAACGGGAAAAGGGATTCCGATTCGAGATCCCTTAAGTCGCAATAGGAATTGTTGTGGTTGAGGCAATTGCGGTTGAACAAATCCTGTTATTTTGCCGTTACTTATCCAACCCCTGGAACGTTACCTTGTAGCAACCTCGTAACCTATCCTGTAGATGAAAACGCCCCCAAAAGAATCGACCGCAGAATTCATTCAGCTTTTGACGACCCACCAGAGTCGTCTGTATGCCTATGCGTTTTCGCTTTTGGGACACAGGGAGCAGGCCCAGGAGGTGATGCAGGAGACGAATATTATAATGTGGCGAAAGGCGGATCAATTTCAGCTCGGCACGAATTTCGGCGCTTGGATGATGAAAATCGCCTACTATCAAGTCCTGGAGCATCGCCGTAAGCTGAACCGGCAGGCCTTATTCGTCGTGGACGAGGACTTCCTCTCTGAATTGGCGGAAGAGGCGAAGGTTTCGACGGAGCATATAGAGGAGCAACAGATGGCCTTGCACGCTTGTCTTGCGAAATTGCCGGATCGCCAGCGCGACCTTATACGTCGTCGCTATTCGGATGGCGCATCAATCAAGTCGGTCGCCAGTCAAATCGGCAGCGCTGTGAGCGCGGTCAAGCAAACCCTTTTTCGCGCACGATGCAATTTGATCGAATGCGTAGGTTTTAGAATGAAAGAGCAACAGTCATGAACGAGTTTGAGACTCTCCTAGCAGGTCTGGTCGAAGAGACTTTGACCCAGGAAGAACGCCAGCGTTTAGCGGAAATGGTCCAGTCGGACCCAGCGCTTCGCGCTCGCTATTTGGAACATTGCAATATGCACGCCGCTCTGGCTTGGGAGCATGGGGTTTTGGGAGATATGGATATTTCTTTCGAATCCGAGCCGTTTCAGGACGAGCCGATTGCGTTCGATTTTAAACGATGGGCCCGTCCTTTGGCTTGGGCTGCGAGTTTTATTCTGGTCTGTGGACTATTGTGGCAGGGAGCAGTGCCGGCTGTGCGCAAGAGCCAGTGGCAATCGAGCGAGACGATCGGCTCCGTTATTAGAAAAGCGGGCGGCGAATTGAGCGTGTCCGGTTTGGGTATTCAATTGGCACAGGGCGATTCCATTAAGGCGGGGGAATATGTGCTAACTGATGGCTTGGTCCAGTTCGTGTTTGAAAACGATGTGGAAGTGGTTGTCGAGGCACCGGCTCGATTTCGACTGGATTCTCCTTTGTTGATGGCCCTTTACGAAGGAAAGCTATCGGCGAATGTTCCGCTGAGCGGAGTCGGATTTACGGTCGAGACTCCTGGGGCGGAAGTGATCGATTACGGTACGGAGTTTGGGGTGGAAGTTGATTCCGATTCGCAAAGCGAAATTCACGTATTCCAAGGAGAGGTGGAAGTGAAAGCTCGAGACGTTCTTGTGGAATCGGTTCGCTTGATAACCGATCAAGCGACACGCGTGGATACAGAGTCTGGCGAATCATCCGGGATCGCGGTCGATCAGGAGCGCTTCGTTCGGAGTTTCGATGAACCAGTTCGCTTCTACTCGGAAGCAGTCAGGAAACTCAATCCTGCCGTTTACTATCGCATGGCGATTAGCGATGACGGTGTCACCTTACTCGATCGATCTGGCAACGACATTCACGGACGTATCGAACGAGGAGAAATGCACGAGTCGGCTTTCGCTTCAGGACGAATTGGCCTTGCTTTACGTTTACAAGGCGTTTCGACCAAGGCCTACGCGATGGTGTCGGACTATCCGAAAGCGACGGAAGGCCTACTTTCAGTAGTAGGCTGGGTCTATGCCGAGTCGCGTCCCACCTGGGCCAGTATTGCCAAGAACTGGGCTTTAGATGAGTTGGGTCAGTTTCACTTGGGACTCAAGGACTACGAAGGCGGGCTTGAGGTTCAGATTCGAGAGGCCGATGGCGGTACGGTTTGGGTAGGCGAGGAAGAGCCCTTTCCCTTGGGAGAATGGCAGCATGTCGCCTTCGTAGCGGATGGGGAATTCGTATGTTTGTACCGGAATGGAAAAGAGGTCGCGCGAGAACCGTATGAAGAATTGGTGGTTCCGACCTTTCCTGCCCTAGGTATCGGCCGGAAGCTACCGGGGAAGGGGGGGCATGAAGAAGAGGGAACCGTCGGGTATTGGGATGGCAGAATCGATGAGCTAGCGATTTTTAATCATGCCTTGACTGCGAGAGATATAAAACGCCTTTACCGATCTCCGGAAAAGGGCGTTAGCTTAACTCTTAAATAGTCTGCTGTTGCGTGGATTATAGAGCTTTGTTGAATGGTGAATAGGCTTCCAGCCTGTTTTGTCACAGGCAAAATGCCTGTGCACCTGTTGGTTCGGGAAAGGAATGTATTCA
>JBNMOQ010000314.1:0-5978 GCA_051275055.1 Candidatus Pelagisphaera sp. | reverse complement strand
TCTTGAGAATCCAGCCCCGCTCGTTCATGTCACGGCCGATCGCGATGACATCCTGGATGAGGCTTTTGCGCAGAAAGAAGATGCGATCGAGATCGCCGGCTATCTTTGTCGTCGAGAACTGCATCTCTACTCCGGCGGCCTCGGCGGCGACTGGAATGGAAGCGAAGGCTTCCCCGCATTCGTCCACCGGAAAGGCCAACAATTCCTCGACCATGCCGTAGCCCAACTCCATCTGCTCCGCCCAATATTCGCGACGAGCGTTCTCTGAACTACCGGTCTGATTATTTGTCATGATTGAAAATATGATGAACGGCCGCAGCGAGATCCAGTCGACGAAAAGTCCGCTTTCCGGGCGGATCTTCAACTTTCGCGCCTGTCTTTTTGAAAATCGCCATCATCGCGTCGGGCAGCGTCGCGCCGTCCTTCTTCCAGTCGTAGCCCGCCTTTTCGATCGCCTCGCGTAGGATCATCGCGGCGCCGCAGGCGATGGCGTTTGAGGAGCTCGTCGCTCGAGCCGGAACCAACAACGCCACCGTCTCATGACGGTCGAGATGGATCACGTCCGCGCTGCCGGGCTTCACCGCGCCGATGGCGAAGCAATTCGGCTGACAGGCCGGCCAGGAAATGCCGTTGGTGTATTTGTGGTTGCCCGTCGGCGCGCTGACCCAGATTCCGAGACGGCGCAACTCGACGAGTTTCGCGTCGATCTCCGTGGCCACGGGCTGCGCGTGTTCCTGGTCGTCGACCGGCGCCAGATTGACCGTCGTGATGGCGTGCTCCTTGTGATGATCAATCACCCATTGCAGCGCTCGGGCCAACGACGCACGGCTGTCGGCGATCGAACAATGAACCACTTCATTCCCGCGAATGACGGCCACCTGATTATTGAAGGCCACACCCAGCTTGCCGTCGTAATTCACGGACGAGGGAATCCCGATCGTTGATCCGTGATACCCCCTGCCCTCATGCTTCGGATCGTCGTCGCCGTCGACCGCGTCATGCGTGACGCGAACCTTCGGAACGCCATTCGCCATCACGGCCAACCACTCCGGCTTCGACATCTTGCAGCCATCGTCAATGAGAGCCAGGGTCTGCCCCTTGCCAAAGCTCAGCCCGTCGGCGTAGTCCGCCCAAACCTTGAGAATGCCCGCATGCTCAAATTCTTTGGGCTGCGCCGGCGCTCCGCTCCCCTCCTCAGTAAACGCCAAAAGGCCGAGCGACGCCGCGAAAACCAAACCCCACCGTTGGCTCGACCTCGACCTCGTCATCATCTTCATCGCCATCGATCCGATTAGTTCCCCGCTTTCTTGAGGCGGACCTTCTCCTCGGCCTCGCGCTTCTTCACATCCTTGGGGCGTTTGGAGAACGTCGCGAAGACATCGCCGATCACCTTGTCAGCGAGGCCGCCCAGCTTTTTCAGCACAATCGGCTCCGCGCTCGGAGAGAGCGGCGACATATTGGGTTCATAACCGCCGACGGCGTAGGAATCGGCGGTGGCGATGTAGCCAATGCCGCCGTTGGCATAACCGACCACAATTGGAATGGCGCGAGGACCAATGGCGTCCTCGATCTTAAATCCGTATTCGACCATCGGCTCACCCGGCATAGTCAGAAATAGATACGGCCCCACCTTCATCGCCATCACCTCGGCCTTCACCTCGCCTTCCTTGCCCGGCAATGAAACGACTTCGCTGGCGACGCGGATCGGATAATAGCCCGAACGTTCGCGAAGCTTGTTGATAGGAAATTCAATTGTTCCGATTTGATTCGGAGGGGTTGATAGGAAATTCAATTGTGTTGATAGGAAATTCAATTGTTCCGATTTGATTCGGAGGGGTGGTTGTTGAAGGTTGTTTTGGCGGTGCTAAGTTAGAATTCCCGTGAATTGGATGGATCACAAGGCTTTATCGGTACCGTTGGTCGATTTCTATGGCTGGCCCTCGTCTGCGTAGAAAACAGGTTCTTCCTCTGGCGGGATGGGATCGACCCCATCCCAGCGATTACGGGCGACCCAACTTCAATGTTAGGTTTTACGCAGTTAACAAGAAGGGCGGGTTTGGTAGCGCGTCGATCTGGAGCGGCGGATCATTTGCGGTGAATACCGGGGAGAACCAGGCGTTCCTCCGATCGCTCCGGCTTTGCGCAATGCGATTTATGCTGCGACTGGAAAGCGTATTCGGGAATTGCCGATTAAGAATCAGCTGGCCTAACGTATTAATAGTGCGTGGCCATCATGCTCCACATCCACCAGACAAAGAAGGTTCCGAACCAAATGAGAAAGTAAAAGGCAGGTTTCATTTGGGGCATTACGAAATACGTGAGCGTTGCGAGTACCGTGGAGGTGATGACCGAGGCGATAATGGATCGCTTTATTTTTCGTTTTCGTTCTTCGGGTTTCATAGAATTTCTATGGATTGGTTTGCGCCAAATTTTTTGATACGGCAATTGGAAATTTTTGTTTGGTAGGGTTGTCTGTCCCAGGCAACCGTATTGCATTGTGCTGCTTCCACGGCTACTTGGGACAAGTAGCCCAACCATTATCTAATAATGGCCGCTCGGAGATCGGCCGCTACCTTTTTCAATACCCTCCTTTCCCCGGGATACCTAGCGACTGTTTTGCCTCCATGATGATGGAGGCAATCCTGACAGTTTCTTAAACCATTGCGAGAGGTGGAATGTGGAGTCGAAATTGAGCAGATTGGCGATCTCGCCGATTGAGAGTTCGGTTTCGCTGAGTAGGCGTTTTACACGTTCGAACCGTAATTGCGTGTGGTACTGCTTTGGACTGAATCCTGTGTATTTTTTGAATAGTCGCCGGAAGTAGGTGTAGCCTACGTTGAGTTCATCGGCGAGCGTCTCGACGGATAGGTTGGCGTCCGTCCGTTCGCGCAGAAGAAACGACGCTTGGCGGATGACTGCACGCATCGGTTGATTCTCCTCTTCCTGGCGAAGTGGGAGACTGGTGGCGAGCGCCAGAATTTGTAAAACGGAAGCAGCCGCGATGCGTCGAAATCCAAGGGCTTCATTTTTGACTTCGTCGAGAACTAATTGAAATAGAGCTAGGATGGAGTCGTGATGACCTACTTCGAAGAAGGGTTGCTTGGGATTGATGATTCCGGTTTCGAGGAGGTTCTGCGGGATCGGGCCGTCGAAACCGATCCAGTGCTCCTGCCAGCCGGTCTCGGGTGAGGGACGGTACCGATGCCATACTTCGGGGAATAGAAGGAAGATAAAGGGAGCTTTGAGCTCTCGAGCTGATGTTTCGGCCGTCTCGATCAGCCCGGATCCGCGTGTGATGTAGAGAACTTGGAATGCGGGTAACGAGCGTCCTTTTTCCCAATTGAGGGCATAATCGCTGGGGTGTTCGCTAGATGGGTAGGGTTGGTTGGGTTTGATGTTCGTCTGGCCCGCTCCCAATACCCGGAGATTCCAGGCAGATGGCTCCTCGGATTGAGGGAGGTAGGAAAAAGAGTCGGCGATCATTGTGTCAGAATCTGTATATAAAGGATCAGTCTGTCGATGGATTTTTCGTAGGAGAACCGCTAAATTAGTGTTCATGAAAGAACAGGCTATCGCATCGTTGGACGCTTTGAAAATCGAACTGCCCTCTTGGGGCTTTGCTGATACGGGAACGCGGTTCGGGAAATTCCTGCAGGATGGTTCGGCGATCGATACGGCGGATAAGTTCGCTGACGCGGGAATGGTGAATCGATTAACAGCTTGTTGCCCAGCAGTGGCGGTGCATGTACTGTGGGATTTCAGCGAAAGCCAAGATGGAGCTAGCGTCGCGGCGATTGCTGCCAAGAACGGGGTGGAGATCGGTTCGATCAACGCGAATCTTTTTCAGGACCAGGAATACAAGCTCGGTTCGTTTGGAAATCCAGAATTAGCTATTCGTCAGCGAGCGTTGCAGCACAGTCTCGATTGTATCCAATTGGGCAAAGATGTGGGAAGCGACCTTTTCACTCTTTGGTTTGCCGACGGAACGAATTATCCAGGGCAGGATAGCATTCGAGATCGGAAGCGCCGATTTCAGGAAGGTTTGCGGGCATGTCATGAAAGGTTGTCTGAATCGCAAGTTATGCTGGTCGAATACAAACCTTTTGAGCCGGCATTCTATCACACCGATATAGCGGATTGGGGAATGTCGTATTTGCTGTGCAAGGACGCGGGGCCACAGGCAAAAGTGCTGGTTGATACTGGACATCATTATGCGTCGCAGAACATCGAGCAGATAGTGGCATGGCTTTTGGATGAAAACATGCTCGGCGGTTTTCATTTTAACGATCGAAGGTTTGCGGATGACGACCTGACCTTGGGTTCTATCGACCCGTATCAGGTCTTTCGGATCTTTAATGAGATCCATAGCTTTGCGGAAGAGGAAGGTGGTTACCCGGATATCGCTTACATGGTGGATCAATCCCATAATTTGAAGCCGAAGATAGAGGCGATGCTTCAAACCGTCATGACTGCGCAGGATTTGTGGTTGAAGGCTGCTTTGGTTGATCGAAGTGCTCTTAAAAAACATCAGCGTGCAGGAGCCATCGTCGATGCGGAGAACGTATTGAAGACGGCCTTTAATACGAATGTGGACGGACTTCTCGCAGGTTGGCGGGCAGAACGGGGCGTCGAGGCGAATCCTCTAGATGCGTACCGCGCATCAGGGTATGGCGAATCGATTGCCCAGGAACGCGCTCAACGCCGGAAGGAATTGGGGATACAGTCGGGAGCGGCGTATGCTTGATAATAGCATTTTCAAAATCCACGCGAGTTCCTCGCGTAGCTACGTCGCAGCGCGGCGTGGTATTAAGACGACTTTAAGTTGAGCTGACGCGTAGGAGTTGAGTGGGAAGACCGATCGTTATTTGGGTAAAAACAGGATAAAATAAATTTTAATAAAATAATATAATGAATACAGAATCGACGAAATTCGCTCCGAGCGATTACCGGCATGTGAACTACCTTTGGGATGATGAAAAGGTGAAGGGTATGTCTCCTTTGGAGCGGCTTGTGTACCGTTCGAATATTCTTGGGTCTGATTTGAGGATAACGAATACAGGAGGAGGCAATACGTCTTCAAAGTGTTTCGAAACTGATCCTATGACCGGCGAATCGGTTGAAGTGATGTGGGTGAAAGGATCTGGCGGAGACTTGCGGACGTCGAAGAATGAGAATTTTTCCTCGCTCTATCAAAGCCAAGTTCTGGCTCTGGAGAAGCTTTATCGAGAAGCTCCTGATAGCGGAGTTAAGACTGAGGTCGAAGACTCGATGGTGCAGATGTATAAGCACTGTACGTTTAACTTAAACCCGCGTCCTTCTTCTATCGATACGCCTCTGCACGCTTACGTACCGTTCAATCATGTCGACCACATGCATCCAAACGCTGTCATCGCGATTGCGGCTGCGGAGAATGGCGAAGCGCTCACCAAGGAGATTTACGGCGATGAAGTGATTTGGACCGAATGGCAACGTCCGGGTTTCGATCTGGGATTGATCATGCGCGATGTCATCGCGGCGAATCCGCAAGCCAAGGGTATTATGATGGGCCAGCATGGAATCATCAATTGGGCCGACGATGATAAGGAATGTTACGATTTGACCTTGGACTTGATCGAGAAGGCGGCGCGTTTCATCGAGGAACGTGAAGCGAATAAAGTCGTTTTTGGCGGGGCAAAGGTGAAAGCGCTTTCGGAGGATAAAAAACGTGAAGTTTTGGTTGAGATATTGCCATGGCTTCGTGGGAAAGTGAGCCAGGAAAAGCGTTTGATTGGAACCGTTCAGTCAGGCGAGCGTATTTTGGATTTCGTTAACAGTTTAGATGCAAAGCGTCTTTCGGAATTGGGCACGAGCTGTCCGGATCACTTTTTGCGCACGAAGATCAAACCGCTTTTCGTTGAATGGAATCCCCAGGCTAAAGCCGATTCATTCGCAGATGCGATTGAGGACTTAAAGGCATTGTTGGCGGATGGCTTGGATCG
>JBNMOQ010000313.1:0-5989 GCA_051275055.1 Candidatus Pelagisphaera sp. | reverse complement strand
TTCAGCTCAATACAAAGAATTTTAGCGACCGGAAACGTCCGCATCGTCCAGGAAGAGCGAACCGCAACTGCCGGGCGATTGGAAGTACTTCCTAACGAAGAAGTCATCATCCTCACCGACGATCCGATGCTTTTTCAAGACGGCAACACTGCGGGTGGTAAAGGCACTGAACTTAGGTTCTACAGTGGGAAAGGCCGTGTAGAATGGACTGGGGGAGCTGACAACAAAGTGAAGTTCACCGGACCGCCAATCCAAGACTTGGGCTTCGAAGACGACGGCAAAACCATCGTTCCCGAAGAGGAAGAAAAAGAGAAACCGGCTGCAGACGCCAAAGACGAGGAGCCGAAAGCTGACGAGAAGTCGCCTACTGACTCGCCCGAAAAAACTCCAAAGAAAGACGCCAAATGAGCGAAGTCGTCGAAGAAGTAAATCCATCGGCTGCACCCGAAGCCGAAAAAGAGCAGCACATCATTGAAGCTCGAGGATTGGTTAAAGTCTATGGACCCAAAACCGTAGTCAATCGCGCCAATCTCGAAATCAAAACTGGCGAAGTAGTCGGACTGCTCGGCCCCAATGGAGCTGGCAAGACCACGACTTTCTACATGATCGCTGGATTGGTGGAAGCCACGCGCGGTTTCGTGCTTCTCAACAAAAAGACGATCACTCACCTTAAAGTCCATCGCCGGGCCCGCCTTGGGATCGGCTACCTACCTCAAGAGCCCAGCGTATTCAGAAAACTCACCGTCTGGCAAAACGTGCAAGCTGTCGCTGAAACGCTTTCGCTAAATCGACGCCAACGCAAAGAGGTCATCGAGCAACAACTCTCCGACCTAGGCCTCCTTTCCCTCGCCAAGCAAAAAGCCTACACGCTCAGCGGTGGCGAACGTCGACGCTTGGAAATAGCCCGTTGCCTTGTCACGAATCCCGAATTCGTGCTCATGGACGAACCTTTCGCGGGCGTCGATCCGATCAACGTCGCCGAAGTTCAGAAAATCGTCCTCAAATTGAAAAAACGCGGTATCGGAATCTTGATTACCGACCACAACGTGCGCGATACGCTCGCGATCGTCGACCGAGCCTACCTGATTCACCAAGGCGAAGTCCTCGCTAGCGGCGACCGAGACTTTCTAGTCAACGATCCCAAAAGCCGAAAGCTCTACCTAGGCGAAGACTTCAATATGTGACGCCTCCTCCGCATCCAATTCCCAAAACATGCCCTTATCCAAACCAATCAAAAAAATCGACGGCCTTTCCGTCAGAGACTTTTTAGCCACTTACTCCGAGCACCTTAAACTCGAACTTGTAGCAGGCGAGCGCGGTCTGCGCCGCATTATAAGAGAAGGCAGCGTCAATCGACCTTCGCTGGCCTTGACTGGTTTTTTCAAATACTTCGCCAACAAGCGCCTCCAGGTACTCGGCGCTTCCGAGATGACCTATCTCCGCAGTCTCACCCCAGAGGCTCAGAAAAAACGACTCG
The DNA here is from genome assembly GCA_051275055.1 of Candidatus Pelagisphaera sp. Taxonomy (GTDB): domain Bacteria; phylum Verrucomicrobiota; class Verrucomicrobiia; order Opitutales; family Opitutaceae; genus Pelagisphaera. The sequence continues at coordinate 4,512 of JBNMOQ010000313.1, read as the reverse complement.
GAGAACTGATCGATCGAAACATCCCATGTCTCGTTCTCGCCCGCAACTACCTGCCTTTGCCCAGCATCAAAGCAGTCGCCGAAAAACGCGGCCTCCCGATTCTACGGACGTCGATGATCACGATGAACTTCCTGAACGCCGCCACCTTGTCACTCGACGCGGCTTTCGCTCCAACCACCTCCGAACACGGGACGATGATGGACATCAAAGGTATCGGCACCCTCATTCGCGGAGATAGCGGTATCGGAAAGAGCGAGTGCGCCCTCGCCCTTATCGAACGCGGCCACAGTATCGTCGCCGATGACCTGACCCGTATCCGCTTAGTGGATGAACGCGAATTGATCGCCACTAGCACAAAACTCAACCGAGGCCATATGGAATGCCGCGGTATCGGAATCATCAATGTTGGCGAGATGTTCGGCGTACGGAGCGTTCGCCTCGACAAACGGATCGACCTCGTCGTCTCGCTTCTCGAGCTCGCTCCAGATTCGGAAGAAGACCGCACCGGACTCGACCAAGACCATTTCAATATCCTCGGCATAGACGTGCCGCATATCGAACTTTTCGTTCGCCCAGGACGCGACATCGCCCGAATTGTCGAAGTCGCTTCAATGGTGCAGGCCCTAAAACGACTTGGACATGACCCCGCCAAGGAATTCAATGACCGATTGATCGCTCGAATGAGTGAAAACAAATAGTTGGCGATTTTTTTTCGCGCCAATTCGACAGTTTCGCTCCCTTCTTTTTCCCCCGATCACTTCGATTAGCGGGAAATTCGTATTCGAAATCCGCTTAAAGAGCTTATTTTAAGGGGCTTCTGGCAGGAGATATTTTTCCAATTTATGGCAAGCGTTTTGCTAAAAAACTTATGCGCATTGCAATGTTAACAACTTGTCGAAAACTATGGCTTGAGAAATGCGATTTAGTCTACGTTACTGATACAAGATTTTACTTTTTCACACCGAACACTCCTCCTGTTTCCTTCTAGTCTTCACGAATCTTTTCCTCAACGGACCTCCTCAATTTAAGATCCTCCTAATCAAGGTCTTAGCGATTTGAATTTCAAATGATCATTTTCGACCATTCGATTCCCTTTTTGTTGCGGCTCTTTCCATCAGATTCCAGTTTAGAAATGACAGGCGTTCGGCATTCCTCCTTTTGATGTGAATAACCACAACGTTTCCAACACTTTCCATGCCACAGGTCACTGAACCCACCCAAATTTGGGACAAAGTTAAAGCCGAACTATCGGAGCTCTTGCCGCGCGATATCTTCGATAGCTGGTTTTCCAAAGTCAGCTGCGTCAAAGCAGAAGGCAGCTCGGTCGTATTGCAGGTTCAAAACGAATTCTCCGCTATTTGGATTAACGACAACTACTTGGATCTGCTGACCAAAGCCTTTCAGCGTTTCCTGGGTTACCCTGTAACCGTTACTCTTGAGAACGAAACCGCGCCGGCAGATTCTCAAGAGACAGCTCCCAACAATCGCATCGAAACCATTACCGAGACTGGACCGAGTCCACGCACTGCAAGTCGGGAAACCAAAAAGGTTGTAAACCCAAGCAGCGCGAATCTGAACCGTCGCAACACTTTCGAGAATTTCGTCATTGGCTCCAATAGCCAACTCGCCCACGCCGCAGCTATCGCTGTCGCCCACGCTCCCGCTGGAGCCTACAATCCATTGTTCGTCTACGGCGAAACCGGATTGGGCAAGACGCATCTCATGCACGCCGTCGGCCACCACATTCTGCTCAATAAGCCGAATGCGCGAATCGCGTATCTCTCATCCGAAAAGTTCACCAACGAGTTCATTTCGGCGATCCAGGAAAATACGCTTACCCGATTTCGTAAACGCTACCGCAAAGTCGACGTACTTTTGATCGACGATGTTCAATTCCTCAGCGGTAAAGAACGGATCCAAGAAGAGTTCTTCCATACTTTCAACGAACTCTTCGAGGCTCAGAAACAGATTTTTCTCTCGAGCGATCGGCCAGCAAACGAAATCGCCAAGCTCGAAAGCCGACTAGTATCCAGATTCCAATGGGGACTCGTCACCGATATCCAGGCGCCTGACTTCGAAACACGCGTCGCTATTCTCCGTAAAAAGGCAGAACAGCATAAATTTAAGGTTAGCGACGAAATCATCAATTTCATCGCGCAGCACATCGTCAAAAACATCCGTCGCCTAGAAGGAGCGCTCATCAAAGTATGCAGCTACTCCTCTCTCACCGGCAATCCTCTCAACATCGGGACCTGCGAAATGCTCCTGAGAGATGTGCTCATGGAAGCCGCCAAACAGCAGCTCACCATCGATACAATTCAAAAGAAAGTCGCCGACTACTTCGAGCTTCGTCACTCCGACATGCTCAGCCGCCGTCGACCAAATCACATCGCCGTACCTCGCCAAATCGCGATGTACCTCAGCCGCGACCTAACCAAACACTCGCTACAAGAAATCGGCGAAGCATTTGGCGGACGCGACCACGGCACAGTCATCCACGCTTGCCGCCAAGTCGAAAATCTGGTCGACCAAGACGATACCGTACGCCACAGCGTCGACTATCTGAGAACTCAGCTCTCTCGTTAAGAGACTGTTGAATAAGTCGAATATCGTAGGGCCAGCGCTTGCGCTGTGCCCCGATAGAAGATTGTTCTCTTGCTACGCGGCATGGAGCAAGCGCCAGCCCTACCGTTTTCTAATAACGTTGGGTTGCTGAAATAAATGATCCCCGGGGCAGGCCCCGAGGTATTTAAAAGGTAGCGACCGATCTCCGAGCGGTCATTATTTTAGAGATCGCTGAACGACTTCGTCGCTCAGTGGCCGCCCGGAGGTCGACCGCTACCAATTTCAGCAACGAAGCAAGCTTCGAGGTATTTACCCGAAGGGAATAATCGAGCACGGCAGAAACGTATCCGAAAAACGCCATTGCATCTGCAAGCCAATCAGCGTTCAACTGAGCCCATCCATGAATCTTAGCGACGAACAAAAGCAAATCATTGCCCAGCGCCTCAGCGACGGAGCCTCTATTTCCGATATTCAACGGCTCGTAACCGACGAATTCAGCGGCTCCATGACATTTATGGAAACGCGCTTCCTCATCGACGATCTCAATCTCGATCTCAAGGAACCCGAGCCGGAACCAGAACCGGAACCGGAAAACGCCGAAGAACCCACCGTCGCACAAGAAGGCGAAGCAACGCTCGTTGACGAGCCAGCCGCTGGAGCTAGCTCAGTCAGTGTAGAAATCGACACGATCAAACAACCCGGCACCGCCATTAGCGGAACCGTAACTTTCAGCGATGGCGTTTCCGCCAAATGGTACGTCGATCCAAACGGCCGCCTCGGCCTCGATCCCGAGCAAGCAGACTACCAGCCGAATCCTGCAGATATCGAAGCCTTCCAAATCAAGCTCCAAGGCATGATGCAAGGCCCAGAAGTTTAATTTGGTCGAATTCCGAATCTACTCATCAATTCGCTCAAGCAAATCCGCTTCGCTGAGCACCTCAACGCCTAGCTTCTCGGCTTTCGTAAGCTTCGACCCTGCGGATTCTCCCGCCAGAAGGTAGGTGGTCTTCTTACTCACGCTACCCGCCACTTTACCACCTTTGCTTTCGATCAAAGTTTTCGCTTCATCGCGCTTCATCGTCGGCAAGGTTCCTGTAATGACGAATGTCATACCATCGAAAATTGCCTCTGCGCCGCTCGGAACTTCCGGAGCGACCGGATCCATCCCTAATCCGTAGAGTTCATCTAGGTTGCTCGCATTTTGGGGATTTTCGAAAAAGGTCACAATTCCTTGAGCTGTCTTCTCCCCGATCCCATCAATTTCGATAAGACGCTCCAAATCCGCGCTTCGCAATTCAGCCATGCCACCGAACGCTTTTGCCAAGTCTTTCGCCGCCGACACTCCAACTTGAGGAATTCCCAGCCCATGAAGCAAACGCCAGAGATCTACCCGTTTACTCCGGTCAATCGCATCAACCAGATTTCGCGCAGATTTCTCGGCGAATTTCTCAAGCTCCAACAACTGCTCAAACGTTAAACGGTACACGTCCGACAATGTGGATACCAACGAACGCTCTACTAATTGGTCCACCACAGCCTCACCCAAACCTTCAATATCCATGCATTGACGAGACGCGAAATGTTCCAAGCGACCACGGACCTGCGCCGGACACTCGGGATTAACGCACCGCAGCGCTACTTCTCCCTCCAATTTCTGCGTTGGAGCTTCGCACGACGGACAAGCCGAAGGGAAAACAAACGGAAGGCTATTTTCCGGACGCTTCTCAATCAATACGCGTACAACTGCAGGAATAATCTCTCCAGCCTTCTCGACAATTACCGAATCGCCAACACGCACATCCTTCCGCTCCATTTCCTCTTGATTGTGAAGCGTGGCTCGAGAGACCGTTGTCCCCGCTAGCTTTGTCGGCTTCAATTCAGCGACCGGCGTCAGGACACCCGTTCGGCCGACTTGGATCGTAATGTCCTCGAGGATCGTTTCCGATT